>CAMEKM010000029.1 GCA_945921355.1 uncultured Bacteroidales bacterium | reverse complement strand
TGTGGTAAAACCGTATTTATACTCTTGACTGGTTATTTCTTCTATCTCTTTCATTGTCCAAAATCCATTATCCATTAGGCGAAACACCGTCCATTAGCCCAACGGGTGTCCCTTAAACTAAAAAAAGCCGCTCTTTAAGCGGCTTTTTCTTGAGGTACCTGGCGGATTCGAACCGCCGTCCCCGGTTTTGCAGACCGATCCCTAACCGCTCGGGCAAGGTACCAAACTTGCGATTTGCGGATGCAAAGGTACTGCTTTTTTTTGGATTGACCAAATATTTTTGCAATTTTAATAAAAAATATGAACTTTTATTGTAAATTTCTTGCGTATATGCAAAAAAAACACTACTTTTGCACCCGATTTTGAGCCGCGATGGTGGAATCGGTAGACACGAAGGACTTAAAATCCTTTGGCCAGTGATGGCTGTGCGGGTTCAAGTCCCGCTCGCGGTACTAAATTAATAAATAGGGCAAAATCACATGAGTTTACTCAAATGTGATTTTGTCTTTTTTATTTGCAACTGGTGCGCAAGGGATTTATGGGGTCAGATAGCCGTTGAGGATGCTTCGTAACGCCGACAGGTTATGTTCATCTTTTGGGTGAACGCGGTTGGTGAGCAATACTAAGGCGCGTTTCGCCTCTGGCAGAACGGTCACGCTGGTACCTGTATAGCCTGTATGACGACAACTCGGGGTAAGGTCACCTGTGGAAGTGGTCACGCTGTCCGTCCAAAGTCCGGCATTGCAACCATTGGCGCGAGTTTCTGCGGGCAGGTGCATAAACCATATTGCCCATTGTGCTACTTCTTCTGCCGTAGCAAACAGTCCCGCATTACCCGAAATCCCTTGCATCATGATTTGTGCGAGTGGATCATGCACTTTACCGCGGAGGCAACCATCTTCAAGGCACTCAGTTGGTGCGATACGATAGAGTAGCGAATCGTCTGGTAACCAGCCTATTGTGTGCAGACCGAGTGTCTTGTAATGTGTGCTACGCAGATAGCTATTGATATCTGTCCCCACAATGTTTTCTATTACTCGTTGCAAGGAGATGAAGTTGAGGCACGAATAGCGATATTGCTCTCCTACGGCTGATGGTCGTTGGCATCGTGCGATGGTGTCAATCATGAAATCTGAAATGGATATGACGCTATCCAGTTGGCGTTCGTGATAGATTTTTTCAAGTCGTTTGGCAGTCATGTATGCGGGTAATCCTGAATAGTGTGTCATGAGATGGCGAATCTGCACATCGGGATGATAGTTCGGTATATATTGGCAAACGAAGTCATCGACATTTAATTTCCCTTCTGCACAAAGCAGCAGTGCTGCGGTACCTGCTCCAAGGGGTTTGCTCACCGATGCGAGGTCAAAGATGGTATTGTCGGTCATCGTTTCTTTTTCTGGACAGACAGCGCGATTGCCATAGGCTTTGAGATAGGCTATTTCGCCATTTTCTACTACGCAGAGCACTGCACCGGGTATGATAGTGTCATTGATAGCGTCCATAATCGCCTGATCTGCACTGTCTTTTGGAAAAACAGGATTAGCAACAATACATGCAGCAGAGCTCCACATGGCCGCAATAAAGATGAGTGATTGGATGGTATTTTTCATATATTAGATGGTATATTTTCTGCAAAGGTACAATTTTTTCTGCATATTTCAAAATATTTCCTTGAATTGAAGATAATAGACATCAATATTGACAAGAATTGTTGTATAATTCTACCGTCAATGTGTATATAGCTGTGTTGTATAATTCTACCGTCAATGTGTATATAACGGTGTCAGTATGTTTACAGCCTCCTTATTTAATGGATGCATCGAAGAACCTTATCTTTTCCTTTTCTTCCCCTTATCAATTACGTACCATATACGTAAGATATACGTAACATATACGTAGGATATACGTAAGATATAGCAGTTAAAAAGCAAGGAATACCGAAACTCCTATAGCCCAATTGCTGCCCCTTAGTAAAAGCGCGTTCAGTGAACATTATTTTTCGAAATTGTACATCGTAAATTTGGTAAATAGTAAATAAATTTGTACCTTGGCACCATAAATATAATGTCTTAATATTATGATGACACATCGTTCAATAGACTACCGAAATGGTATATTAGTTAATAAAAGTGAGGGTTATACCAAGTATGTACGATAAAAAATGCATAAAAAACAAACTTTTTTAGAAAATACTTGTGTGTTTGTAAATATTTTTGTACCTTTGCAGCCGATATAGTGTGCTTGTTGCACAGTTTTTGTGGAAGAAGTAACAGAAACGACAAAATTGCACATGAGAGAAACAAACTAATTAAAAAATAAACAAGTATGAAAAAATCTTTGAAAGTTTTTGCGTCGGTAATGGCGTTTGCTATTCTGACATCTTGCGGAACTGCTGTTCAACCAGAGCAAGTTACCGTAAATCCAAGCCCATTGGCTGTAGTAGGCAACTTGATTGAAGCAGACATTACTGGAACTTTCCCAGTAAAGAAATTTGGTGCTAAAGCTATCTTAACCGTCACTCCAGTGCTTAAATATGCTGGCGGCGAGGCTGTTGGTACCCCTGTAACTTACGTAGGTGAGAAGGCTAAAGAAACTGGAACCACTATTTCTTATAAAGAAGGTGGTCAATTCGCTTTGAAAGCATCCTTTGAGTATGTTCCTGCAATGGACAAATGCGAATTGTACTTGCGTTTTGCTGCTAAGAATGGTAACAAAGTGGTTGAAATTCCTGATATGAAGGTGGCTGATGGTTTGATGGCTACCGCAAAAATGGCTAAAGCAGAGGATGTAAAACCTCAAGTAACTGCTGACAAGTTCCAACGCATTATCCAAGAGGTACAAGAGGCTGACATCAAGTTCTTGATCCAACAATCTACTCTTCGTAACTCTGAGTTGAAATCTCAAGCATTGAAGGATTTGCAAGCAGCCATCAAGGATGCTGATACAACCGCAAACAAGGCTATCAACAAATTGGAGGTTGCTGGTTATGCTTCTCCAGATGGTGAGGAAGGTTTGAATGCAAAGTTGGCTGATGCTCGTCAAGAGAAATCTCAAAAATACTTGCAAAAACAATTGAAGAAAGCCAAAGTGAATGCTGCTATCGAGTCAAATGTAACAGCAGAAGACTGGGCTGGTTTCCAAGCTGCTATGGAAGCAAGCAATATCCAAGACAAAGAGTTGGTATTGCGCGTACTCAGCATGTACTCTGATCCAGAGGAGCGTGAAGCACAAATCAAGAACTTGAGTGCAGTTTATAAGACTATCGCTGATGAGGTTCTTCCTGCTTTGCGTCGTAGCCGCTTAATCTTGACTACCGATTTGATTGGTAAGTCGGATGAGGAGATTGCTGCTTTGGCAAAGAACGATCCAGCTGCGTTGAACGTAGAGGAATTGCTCTATGCTGCTACTTTGACATGCAACTTGGATGAAAAAGCTGATATCTACAAGAAAGCTATTGCTCAATTCGGTAGTGACTATCGTTCACACAACAACCTCGGTATGGTTTACTTTGCTCAAGGCAATGTGGCTGAGGCTCGTCGTTGCTACGCTAAGGCTTTGCAAATTGAGCCTAACAATGCTGATGTAAACTACAACGCTGGTTTGGCTGCTATGGCAGAACACGACTTGGCTAAAGCTGAAGAGCATTTGGGTAAAGCAGCTGGTACTCAAGGTGATTTGAAATCTGCAATGGGTACACTCTACACCATGAAGGGTGATTACACTGCTGCTAAAAATGCTTATGGCAACAAGGCAAGCAACAACGCTGCTGTTCAACAAATCTTGAATGAGGAATACGATGCTGCTCGTCAAACATTGGCTAAGGTAGAGAAACCTAACGCTACAACTGCTTACTTGGCTGCTGTGGTAGGTGCTCGTACCAATGATCGTGAGGCTGTATATGCAAACTTGGCTTTGGCTGTTGAGCGTGATGCTAACCTCAAGGCAAAAGCTGCTCAAGATATCGAGTTTGCAAAATACACAGCAGACGAGAAGTTCCAAGCAATCGTTAAATAATGTCGGTATTATTCCCAAAAGTACCAAAACCACGTAAGTGGGATTATCGCCCCATTTACTATGATAAAGAAAAGGAGGCGCGCAAGGATAAACTTGCGCGTCTTCATCGTGGTTCGTTTCGTGAGGCTCACGAAGCGAATACCTATAATCGCAAAGACCAAACCAAGCGCGCTTCGAAACTGCTATTGTGGATAGCGTTGCTCGGACTATTACTATTTGCGTTTTACTATTTGCTATGAGTGATATCATTCATCTTCTGCCCGATAGCGTTGCCAACCAGATTGCGGCTGGCGAGGTAATCCAACGTCCAGCTTCTTGTCTAAAAGAGTTGGTGGAGAACTCGTTGGATGCAGGAGCTACGCATATTCGTGTGATTGTACGTGATGCGGGACGCACGCTATTGCAGGTGGTGGATGATGGCAAGGGCATGAGCCCTACCGATGCGCGCATGGCATTTGAGCGTCATGCAACATCAAAAATAAGCCAAGCCAGCGACCTGTTCCAATTGCGCACGATGGGTTTTCGTGGTGAAGCGTTGGCAAGTATCTGTGCGGTGGCACACGTGGAAGTGCAAACTCGCAGACAAGAAGATGAATTGGGCACTCGCATAGAGATTGCGGGTTCAGAGGTTATCACTCAAGAGGCTGTACAATGCCCCGTAGGAACAAACATGCGGGTAAAAAATCTCTTTTATAATGTGCCAGCCCGTCGAAAATTTCTAAAAACAGATCAGACTGAATTGCGCAATTTGATTACTGAATACCAACGTGTCGTATTAGTAAATCCACAAGTGCAGTTTACTTTTGTGCACAATGATGAGATAATCTCCGAGTTACCATCTGCTACTTTAAAACAGCGCATCGAAGCGGTTTTTGGACATTCCTCTAAACCTTATACAGGGCAACTGGTGGATATTGCTACCGAAACCGAATTGGTACATATCTCGGGTTTTATTGGTAAGCCTGAAACTGCTGGCAAGAATAGCCAGCAGTACATGTTTGTGAATGGCCGCTATATGCGTCATCCATATTTCCACAAGGCATTGATGACCGCTTATTCTGGAATGTTGTTGCCCGACCATTCGCCATCGTATTTTATCTATTTTGATATTCACCCTGATGCGATAGACGTGAATATTCATCCTACAAAAACAGAGATTAAATTTGCTGATGAGCAGGCTATTTTCCAAATCTTATTGGCTGCAACCAAAGAGGCGCTTGGCAAGTTTAATGTAGCACCATCGTTGGATTTTACCACGGAGTCGCATTTAGACATTCCGCAGCGTACTCTTGATACTCCAGTGGTAGCCCCACGTATGCAATTGGATCCTCATTACAATCCGTTTAAGGCACAAAATGTGCGTACTGCTTCACCAAACGGATGGGAGCAACTCTATGAGCGTCCAACAAATATAGAAACTATTGTTGCCGAACCATTGTTTGAACCGTCTCTGGTTGTCAGCAATACGCCATTAATGCAGTGGGATAATCGCTATATCCTTGCTCCTACATCTATGGGATTACTTTTAATACATCAACACCGCGCGCACACATGCGTGTTGTATAATGTACTGCTTGAGCAACTTAAAAATAAGCAAGCCGCCACTCAACCACTACTATTCCCAGAAGTGTTGGAACTGTCCGCAGATGATTTGAACACCTTAGAGCAACTATTACCTGAGTTGCAAAATGTCGGATTTGAGTTAGAACAATTTTCTCCTATAGCATATGCTATCAATGCGGTACCTGCACTGCTGGGGCAAAAGAATGCTTCGGATGCTATCATGCAAGTAATTCATAGTGTACAGGATAACGAAGGTTCTGTTACGCAACAATGGCAAGAGATGATTGCCCTTGGATTGGCAGAACAGATGGCTATACCGCAGGGAAAATCACTTACAGAACTGGAGATGCGCGATTTGGTAGAACGACTTCAGCAGTCGTCTTCTGTACGCCATCTGCCTAATGGTCAAACTATTAGCATCATATTAACCCATGAAGATGTACAAAAGCGTTTCTAAATTGATTATCGTGTTGTTGTGTTGCGTATCATGCTCACAGCCGAAGTTAGATAGATTGACTATCTTACATACCAATGATACTCACTCGCAAGTAGAACCTTTGGAAGAAGGTAAGCGTGATGCATTGTGCGGCGGCTACGCGCGTCGCATGGGATTAATTGCGCAGGAGCGCGAACAAGACCCCAATCTCTTGTTATTTGACGCAGGTGACTTTACCCAAGGTACACCATATTTCAATTTCTACCATGGTCGTATTGAGGTAGAAGCAATGAATAGGATGGGGTATGATGCTGTTGGATTGGGTAATCATGAATTTGATAATGGCGTTGATACATTGGCTGTTATATTGAAGAACGCAACATTCCCTGTGCTCTGCGCCAATTATGATGTTGTCAATACCCCGTTAGAAGGACTGGTAAAGCCATATGTAGTTCTACACCGTGCTAATTTACGCATAGGAGTATTTGGTATTGGAGTGGATCCACAGGGGCTCATATCGGAAAAGAATTTTTCTCCATTGCAGTACTTAGATCCTATTGCTACAGCACAAGATGTAGCAAATACCTTAAAAAATAAGGAGAAATGCGATGTAATAGTGTGTTTAAGTCATCAGGGAACACACCCAAGTACCGAAGGCAAACTATCGGATGTGGAATTGGCACAAGCAACGCGAAATATAGATATTATCATTGGTGCACATACGCACAAAACACTCACAAATGTCTATAGTCCTAACTTAGATGGGGATAGCGTATTTTTGGCGCAAATGGGCAAATCTGGTGCAAGAATTGGTAAAATTCAGGTCGAAATATTAGAATAAATGCACATTTCTTTCGAAAAATTTGCATATTCCAAAAAAAAATAGTTACTTTGCACCCGATTTCGCAAGAATAAATAAGAAAATAATAAAAATTAATATAATTAACAACTAAAAAAAATTGTAATTATGTCAGCAATTGAATCAAAAGTAAAAGCAATTATCGTTGATAAATTGGGCGTTGAAGAATCACAAGTTACTCCAGAGGCAAGCTTCACAGCAGACCTCAATGCTGATTCTCTCGACACAGTAGAGTTGATCATGGAGTTTGAGAAAGAGTTTGGTATTTCTATTCCAGACGAAGATACTCAAAAGATTAACACCGTTCAAGACGTTATTGATTACATTGAGAAACTTCAAGCGTAAGTTCTCAAACATTTTGACTTTTACCATGGACGAGTTTGTGGAATAATCCGCAAACTCGTTGGATGTATATAAGGATATGCAACAAAAGAGGGTAGTAATTACTGGATTAGGATTGGTCACACCATTGGGAAATGATGTGGCAAGCACTTGGCAAAACCTCCTCCAAGGAAAAAGTGGGGCAGATAATATAACTCATTTTGATGCGTCAAAGTTTAAGACGCAATTTGCATGCGAAGTCAAGAATTTGGACGTATCCAATCTATTTGATGCTAAAGAGTTACGTCGCTACGATCGTTTTATTCACTTTGCAGTAAAATCTGCTGAAGAGGCAATGTTGGATGCGGCTATTCATATGGAACAGGAAAATCCGCTTCGATGCGGAGTTATATATGGTAGTGGTATGGGGGGCATTAAGACCTTGGATGTCAATATCGGTGGATTTGGAGCTGGTGATGGTACACCTCGTTATAGTCCTTTTTACATCCCAATGACTATCACCAATATGGCTGCGGGTATGTTGGCTATCCGCCATGGTTTCAAAGGAGTTAATTTTTCCACTACTTCTGCGTGTGCTTCATCTTCTCATGCCATTGCAAGTGCTTGTTATCAAATTCGTATGGGCTTGGCAGATATCATACTGACTGGTGGTAGCGAAGCTGCTATAGAATGTTCTGGTATAGGTGGTTTCAATGCCTTGCACGCCCTTTCTACTCGCAATGATTCACCTCAAACGGCTTGCCGTCCTTTCTCCGCTTCGCGCGATGGCTTTGTGTTAGGCGAAGGATCTGGTGCTTTGATTTTGGAGGAATACGAACATGCTAAAGCACGCGGAGCACATATCTATGCCGAATTAGTAGGTATTGGACTTACTGCCGATGCATACCATCTTACGGCTTCAGACCCAGAAGGTACAGGAGCAAAAAATGCCATGCAGTTGGCTATCAACGAAGCTGGTATAGCGCTCGAACAAGTGGATTATATCAATACCCACGGCACATCCACGCCGATTGGTGATGTGGCTGAAGTAAAAGCCATCCAAGATGTGTTTGGTGAGCATGCCTATCATATCAACCTCACTTCTTCCAAGTCCATGACGGGACATATTCTTGGGGGAACTGGAGCAGTAGAGGCTATTATTTCCATTCTATCCATGCAGCATGACGTAGTCACCCCTACCATCAACCATGAAGCAGGAGATGAAGATCCAAATATTGATTATAAACTCAATTTCACATTCAACCAAGCGCAGCAACGTGAAATCAACTATGCCATAAGCAATAATTTCGGCTTCGGCGGTCATAACGCTTGTTTGCTCTTCAAAAAAGTATAAATCAACGCGGCGTTGCCGCACTATATATTAACTGTTTTATTTTTTTAAGGTATTATGATTACAACTAAAATTGGTGAGAATGCAGGTTTGATCTGGAATGCATTACAAGGTGGTGCTCTCACACTCAAGGCTTTGAAGAAAGCTACAAAATTGAAAAATGACGACTTAAACCTCGCTTTGGGCTGGTTGGCTCGCGAAGGTAAAGTTGCTTTCGAAGAGGCAGAGGAATTAACTATCTCTCTCCGTTAATTACTACGATAGGGCTGTTTGACACCGTCAAACAGCTCTATTTTACTTATCAATCACGCACTATTCACGCACTATTCACGCACTATTCACGCACAATAGACGCACAATAACCACACAATTCGACTACTATGAATATAGCTATCGTGGGCGCATCAGGCGCCGTAGGACAAGAACTACTCAAGATTTTGGCGGAACGCCAATTTCCAGTTACCAATCTTAGACTTTTCGGCTCTGCACGTAGTGCAGGCACAACATATTCGTTCTGCGGAAAAAAATATACCGTAGAACTGCTTCAACATGGCGACCTCTTCCGGGGGATAGATATTGCTTTCGTTTCTGCAGGTGGCTCTGTATCAAAAGAATATGCAAAGGATATCACCCGCCACGGTGCCATCATGATTGACAACTCGTCTGCTTTTCGTATGGATGACCAGTGTCCTTTGATTGTTCCAGAAATCAACCCAGAGGACGTACAACTGGCTCTTCAGGAGGGTGGTAAACGTATTATTGCCAATCCCAACTGTACGACTATCATCATGGCAGTCTGCTTGAAGGCAATAGAGGAACTATCTCATATCCGTCGCGTACACGTATCGTCCTATCAATCGGCTTCGGGCGCAGGTGCAAGTGCTATGGCAGAACTGGAGGAACAATACCGCCAAGCCCTCAATGGAGAGGAAGTAAAGCACCAAAAGTTTGCTTACCAACTCGCATACAATCTCATTCCTCAGATTGACGTCTTTGGTGATGATGATTATACGAAAGAGGAGCTCAAAATGTACCATGAGACCCGCAAGATTATGCACTCCGATATCGCAGTATCGGCTACCTGCGTTCGTGTACCTTCGTTGCGTGCGCACTCAGAGGCAATTTGGGTAGAAACTGCCGAGCCACTCACTCCAGAGCAAGTGCGCAATGCTCTTTCTCACGCCGAAGGCGTACAAGTCATGGATAATCCAAACGGAAAAGTGAAATGTGATAACGGAAAGGTGAACACTCAGTTCCCTTACCCTATGCCACTATACCTCAGCGGTACTGATGACGTATATGTTGGTCGTATTCGCAAAGACTTGGCAAATGAGAATGGTATCACCCTTTGGTGTGTAGGCGACCAAATCCGTAAAGGTGCTGCCCTCAACGCTGTACAAATAGCAGAAAAAATCTTGAAGGCAGAAGTATATCAAGGGTAAAAATTGCAGATAATTATAATACAAGCCATCAAATAGCTATTTGATGGCTTGTATTATTGTGCAATTAACATTTTATCCTACTTGACTACCGTTCTTCACAGGAGCAGTCACTGTTGTCACAACCAACTTGCCGTCCGCATCCACAGCCGACAGAATCATGCCTTGCGACTCTTGTCCCATCATCTTGCGAGGTGGGAAGTTCGCAATATACAACACTTGTTTGCCTATCAATACCGATGGATCAGGGTAACTTTGTGCAATACCCGACAAGATTGTACGACCACCCATACCATCATCCAAACGGAATTGAAGCAGGCGGTCCGACTTCTTAACTGGCTGACAATCAAGCACTGTCGCCACACGAATATCCATCTTAGCAAACTCGTCAATATTCGTATTCTCCTTTATCTCTACTGGCTTCCAACTCTTAAGCGCCTCTTGCTTCTCAGCTTCTTCATTAGCTGCCTTGATTGCTGCTAAGCGATCAAGTTGCGCTTGGATAGCAGCGTCCTCTATTTTCTCAAATAGCAGACTCACCTCGCCTAACTCTTGACCCTCTTTCAGCAGGTTAATATTACCCAACTCCTCCCATTGGAGTTCTTCCATCGACAACATCTTGCGCAGTTTTGCCGAAGAGAATGGCAGGAATGGCTCAAAGGCAACGCTCAAGTTAGCAGCGATTTGCAATGCCAAATGCAGAATTGTCGCTGTGCGATCCATATCAGTTTTTGCCACCTTCCATGGCTCCGTGTCAGCCAAATACTTGTTACCAATACGAGCCAAGTTCATTGCCTCTTTTTGTGCGTCGCGGAAGCGGAAGTCATTGAGCAATTTCTCCACCTCTTCCTTCACGTTTTGGAACTCTGCTATAGTCGCTTGATCATACTCATTGAACGTACCTGCAGCAGGCACTTTGCCATCAAAATACTTCTTCGTAAGCACCAATGCGCGGTTCACAAAGTTGCCATAGATAGCCACCAACTCATTATTATTGCGCGCTTGGAAGTCTGCCCAAGTAAAGTCATTATCTTTTGTTTCGGGTGCATTGGCAGTCAGCACATAGCGCAACACATCTTGTTTATCAGGGAAATCTACCAGATATTCATTCAGCCAAACAGCCCAATTGCGAGAGGTCGAAATTTTATCACCTTCCAAGTTCAAGAACTCATTCGATGGTACGTTATCAGGCACGATATAGCTACCCTCTGCTTTCAACATGGTTGGGAACACAATGCAGTGGAACACGATGTTATCTTTACCAATAAAGTGAATCAAACGGGTAGAAGGGTCTTTCCACCATGTCTCCCAATTACCAAATTGCTCTGGTTTTGCATCGCAAAGTTCCTTAGTATTCGAGATATAACCGATAGGCGCATCGAACCATACATACAGCACTTTGCCTTCAGCACCCTCCACAGGTACAGGGATACCCCAGTCGAGGTCGCGGGTCACGGCGCGTGGGCGAAGACCGCCGTCGAGCCATGACTTGCATTGGCCATAGACATTCGGACGCCACTCTTTGTGCTCTTGCAAAATCCACTGTTCGAGCCATTGTTGGTATTGGTCGAGTGGGAGGTACCAGTGTTTGGTCTCCTTCTTGGTGAGTGGGTTGCCATTGATGGCATTATACGGATTGATGAGTTCATCTGGAGATAGGGTCGCACCACATTTTTCACACTGATCACCATATGCTCCTGCTGCATGGCAACGAGGGCACTCACCGCGGATATTACGATCAGTCAAAAACTCTTGAGTCTCAGGGTCATAGAACTGCTCCGATGTTTGCTCTACAAACTTACCATCATCGTATAGTTTGCGGAAGAAATCCGACGCCAATTGATGGTGAATCTTACTCGTAGTGCGAGAATAAACATCAAAAGAAATACCAAATCCCTCAAAAGAATCCTTAATTATCTTGTGGTAGCGATCCACCACTTCTTGAGTAGTAATACCTTCTTTACGTGCGCGAATAGTCACGGGTACACCATGCTCATCACTACCACCTACGAAAAGCACATTTTCGCCTTTCAAACGAAGGTAGCGAACATAAATGTCTGCGGGTACATACACACCCGCCAGGTGTCCGATATGCACAGGACCATTGGCATATGGAAGGGCTGTTGTTACAAGTGTTCGTTGAAATGTCATATTGTCTTTATTTTGTTATTTCTTCTTTATTTATCTTGTTGCCTGCCTTCTTTTCCTCTGGACTATCTATACCAAAGGCTTGGGTCAGCCATTTCTCTAATTCGCTCTGATTCACAGTCTGTATATGCTCGCCTTGAGCAATAGAAATTTTGCCTGTCTCTTCAGAAACTACTATCGCCAATGCGTCTGTTTTCTCTGTCAAGCCCAATGCAGCACGGTGACGCAAGCCGTATCGTTTAGGCAAGTCACTACGTTTAGATACGGGCAGAATACAAGCGGCTGCCCATATACGTCCATTACGCACTATCAATGCGCCGTCATGCAGAGGAGTATTCTTAAAAAAGATATTCTCTATCAAGCGAGAGGAGAGTGCAGCATCCACCACCTCACCTGTATCCGCTACTGACTTCAACTCCTGTTCTTTAGTTATGACAATCAGCGCGCCTGTCTTACTTGCCGACATATGCAAGCAAGCTGTCATAATGGCATCTACTTGCTTTCGTGAGTTCTGCTTATGCTTAATCTTTGACCAACGATCCTTGATCTGCTCCACATTAAAACGTGACCCCACACGATAGAAGAAGTTGCGTATCTCTTCCTGAAAAATCACAATCAAAGCGATAGCTCCTACACTCACGAACCGATCGAAGATAGCACTCGTCAATTCCAAATGAAAAACATAACTAACCAGCAACCATGTCAGCACAAAAGCTAATATACCCCATATCAGATTACTAGCCCCCGAACGCCTTAAAATTCGGTATATCGCAAACAAGATAAAGGCCACAAGCAGAATATCAATTATGTCTTTTATTCCTAATAACATATTCTTTGGATTATATACGAGTTCTACTTAATTTTATGAGCTAATGTATAAACAGTAATTGCCTGTTTGGCAGCTTCTACATCATGCACGCGCAGGATATGTGCCCCACGTTCCAATGCCAACATATTGGCGGCTACCGTAGCAGGCAACACTTCTTTTGGCGTAGAACATAATGGCTTATACAACATCGACTTACGAGATATCCCCACCAATATTGGAGCATGCAATACCGACAATATATCCAGTTGGTCCAATATCCGATAATTCTGCTCTACTGTCTTACCAAAACCAAATCCAGGATCCACTACCACATCGGCCACTCCCATACTGTGAAGAGTGTCTAACCGAGATTGGAAATAGTCCAATACATGGCTCATGGTATAGTCATAATCTTTGACTTCTCCCGCAGTTGCCACCTCCTGCGCATGGGTAAGGATATAAGGTACGCGATACTTAGCAATGATATTCCACATCTGTTGGTCGGCATCGCCTCCATAGACATCGTTGATAATGTCGGCTCCTGCAAGTATAGCCCGCTCGGCTATTTCAGCACGGAAAGTGTCCACCGAAATAATTGCTTGTGGGAAGTGTGCACGAATGGCTTGCAATGCATGCGACAATCGTTGCCATTCTTCTTCTGCAGAAACTGGTGTAGAACCAGGGCGAGTCGAACATGCCCCAATATCCAAAATATCAGCGCCTTGATCAATGGCTAGCTGTACGTTCGACAACAAAACTTCATCAAAACAGTCACCCCACGAAGTATAAAAACTATCTGGAGTAACATTAACTATTGCCATCACTTTGGGCGATGACAAATCCAACAATCGACTATGTACTTTAATGCTTTGCTGCATTTGACCTGCAAAGTTACAAAAAATATTGTTATTCTACTATATTTTTGTCGAAAAGAGTATAAAAAAAAGCTTGTTTTGAAAAAAAATACCTAATTCTGACGTTTTTTTACAAAAAAGTTAGCATAATTGACATTTTTTTTGTAATTTTGCGGGCTGAAATGGAATAGTATAAAAATAATCCAAGAAAAATTATGAATATCAAATCAAACGTATCAAAAATCCTTGTTATTGTGATGGTGCTTGCTTTGAGTGCATGTCAATCCACTAGCAAGCGTGAGTTAAACACGAAAACTTCGTTTGTGACTGGTTGGAAGACTTTTGATCCAGCCACTACTAATTTTGAAGCATACGAAGGAAATCACTCAATCGTTCCTGTTGGTATGACTCCTATTAAGGGGGGATCGTTCACAGTGGGTCAGCAAGACGAGTTCCTCACAGCCCCTCGTAATAGCAGTCGTCGTTCGTTGACTGTAAGTTCGTTTTATATGGATAAATACGAAGTTACCAATATGGGATGGAAGGAATATGTGGAATGGATGACTTATGTTTTTGGTCGTTATCAGCCCGAATTGGTTGAGGCTACGTTGCCAGATACTACAGTTTGGCGCGATGAGTTGGCATACAACGAACCTTATGTAGAGAATTATTTCCGTCATCCAGCTTATAGTTTCTATCCGGTAGTCGGCGTTAGTTGGGATCAGGCCATGGCATTCTGTCAATGGCGTACTGACCGCGTGAACGAACAGATTTTAGCTGTGAATAGAATCATTGAACAACCTGATTATACGATGTTGAACCCTCATGTGTATTTGTCAGAACAAGATGTTGAAACATTCTTGAAGGATAATCCTGACCATCCTGAATATGCAAAATATGATGCAGTTGAGGTGCAAGTCAAGCTGTCTGTTGCCCAAGAGTTTGGCTATACGGGTGAGGAAACTATCGAAACTGATGAAAACGGACGCTTGATTGACCCAATGGTAACCATGTATCAACTCCCTTATGAGTGGGTACGTGACCAATTTGTATTTAATACAGAAAAGTATTTGAATGATGTCAAATATACACCTACTTTCGGCAGCAATGCACGCAAGGATAGTTATGGCGAGCCACGTAAGATTACGCGTGCCGATGGCTTACTCTTGATTGGTTACCGTTTACCTACTGAGATAGAGTGGGAATATGCAGCTTTTGCACCTGTAGCAGGTGCCGATGGTATGCCTATAGAAGGTCGTATTTATCCTTGGTCTGGTTATCATCCTCGTGATGTCAGCCAAGAGAACGTAAGCAAAATGTTGGCAAACTTTGTTCGCGGGCGAGGTGACATGATGGGAGTCGCAGGCGCAGCCAACGATGGTTATGTACTTACCGCTCCTGTAGATGCTTATTCTCCAAATGATTTTGGTTTGTACAATATGGCAGGTAATGTCAACGAGTGGGTGCTTGATGTATATCGTGAAACCAGTTTTGAGGATCTGACCGAGTACAACCCATATCGTGGTAATGTGTACACATCATTGAAGAAGGATAGTTTGGGCAATCTCGTCTATACTCCTACTGGCTGTTTAGCTGTTGAGTGGAAGGCAAGCGATGATAAGCGTAATTATAAAGATGGTGATGTCCACTCTATTTTTATGACAGATTTTCCATTGGATACTGTCGGCTTGACTGAAGAACAACTTCAAAACGTTAAGATTGACCCTTCTGATGTGCTTGCTCCACGTATCAATGAACGCTCACGTATTTATAAGGGAGGAGCATGGAATGACCGTATCTACTGGTTGAATCCTACCACTCGTAGATACTTGGATCAAAGTAAATCATCTAGTACAATCGGTTTCCGTTGTGCAATGACTATGCTTGGTGAGCAATAAAAGTTGAAGAAGAAAGAGACACCGCAGTGTGTCTCTTCTTTATATTGTACAAAATTATTAAATACTCAAATTATTTATGAATACACCATCTAACTTACGTTACACTAAAGAACACGAATGGATTCGTGTTGAAGGTGATGTGGCATATGTCGGCATTACCGATTATGCGCAATCAGAATTAGGAGAAATCGTATTTTTGGATATTAATACAGAAGGCGAGACTCTGGCGCAAAACGAAGTGTTTGGCTCAGTAGAAGCGGTTAAGACCGTAAGCGATCTCAATATGCCAGTAGCTGGCGAAGTATTAGAGATAAATGAGGCAATCAATGATCAACCAGAGTTGGTAAATAACGATCCTTACGGCGAAGGCTGGATGATTAAAATCAGCGTGGCTAATCCCGACGAATTGGATACCCTTTTAGATGCTGAAGGTTATCAGGCATATGTAGGATAAAATATACTCCTAATTTATACAACAAGCGGCTACCAATTGGTAGTCGCTTGTTGTATTTGTATAAGGTATATTTATCTATCTTGTACGATGAAAACCAGAGTACACCATTTCTAAACGAATAGGTTGTAGTGCGTTTTGTGCAGATCGAATACGGGTAGCAGAGATGGTTTGTAATTGTTTGACAGATGTGATAGTACTTGATGATGAAGAATTAGCAGTTGCAACAGCTACAGGCACCAACATGAATCTCAATTCCTCTACTTGTTGATTACTTCGTAATTGTTGGGTAAGTAATTCGGATAAATCATAAGTATAGGTGTATGATACATTATCTAACGAGTCTGTGGTGGCAGTGAGTGCTGCCAGTATAGCAGCAGTATCAGATGGGAGTTTATTTTGTGCAAAAAAATCATTGAAGTGACTCGCTTTAATCAATAACATATTACTTGCAGGCACATCCCATCGATCTCTGGGACGCTCACTATTCAAGTCAAAATCATATAGTACGTCCAAGGTCAATAATGCTTGATTGACGTATATACGATAGTTGTTAGTATCTCCTACCTGCTGTTCAATACGTTGATAAATGGAGTCTAACCGCAACGATAATTGAGTGTAGATGTTTGCTGGAGATACGATATAATTTGTGTCTGTGTGTTGTGCGTAAAGTGTCAATACTTCTTGGCGTTCAGGGTAGATGTAACGATTGACTTGGCGTACCTCGCTATTGGCATAAAAAGATTTTGTGTCATGCAATATCGTATCTCTGCCATTCGATATCGGACGGCTGAAATGATAATATACTGACATGCTAATATTGGTGACATACAACACGTTGCTCCCGCCAAAATCAGAGGTTATATACAATCCTTTAAATGCTTCATTAAACGCCTCTTGTGAAGAAAAATCTTGTTTTGCAAAAAATCGTTTAGCAAATTCGTCGGTCAATTTGATGCGAATAAATGGCTGATAAGTGTCGCTTGACGATTGATATACCGAATCCGTAGGTTCTGACGGAATAATGATGCGCGATGCAGTAGCGATATGTGTAGAGTCTGCCAAACTGCAATAATCTTCCAATCGCAAGTTGCTAGGATAGATTCCTGTTTCTGATAGCGAAGAGCGATCCATTTCATATACGGTAATGCCTAATGGTGCTTTACCATCGCCGTACCAGCTATTATAATGTATATATAGGTATACTGAATCCACTTCTGCGGTTTCAGGATACGGATATTCAAATCCTTCAGGACATGCCAACTGTGTTAAAATATCAGCGTGTATAGTACCAAAGTGTGTATCACACTCACCAAGCAGAAAAGAGTCGGGTGTCAATGTCAAAGCAACGCAAGAATCCAATGCCGATGCCAACGAAAAGGTATCTGCCTTTACCTGAATATCATCCGACTCCAACAATGTAGAAGAGCCAGCATTCATTGCATCATCTTGACATCCGAGTAGAGCAAAAGGGATTACCAAACAAATTATCAGCTTATACAGTTTCATCATCTACTATTAGATTGTTGCAGAATTCTAAATATGCCTCGTTGTTATTTTCTGAATAAGGCAAAATAGGTTTGCCACTATTTTGAGCGTAATTCAGCAGACGTTGATTTATATTGGGTGATGATAAAACAATCGCATCCGAGAAATCAATTGCCAAACGCATCAAATCCTCATAACCTACAGGCAGCCCAGCTATACCACGAAGATTATTATTAGTCACACCATTAACAAGCAATTTCTCTGCTAATTTTGTGCTAAATGGGGTAGAGTATTCTTCATTATCCAAAGACAATATCACTTTTGTTTTTTCAAAGAACGGAGTGTCTGCATACGCTTTCTTTACAAACAACGGAGTCAATGCAGACATCCAACCAGAGCAAAAAACGATATTAGGTGTCCAACGCAACTTCTTAACTGTTTCCAGTGTGCCTCGAGTAAAGAAGATGCTACGTTCATCATTGTCTTTGTATTCTATACCATCAGCATCTGCTAATCCCTTACGACGATGGAAGTACACATCGTTATCAATAAAATAGATTTGGATTCGTGCAGACTGAATGCTCGCCACTTTGATTAGAAGCGGATGATCGGCGCCCGCAATGATAATGTTCATGCCAGACAATCGAATCACCTCGTGTAATTGATTACGACGCTCATTAATATCGCCAAATTTAGGCATAAACGTGCGCGTTTCATATCCATGAGATTGAAATAATTCTGGCAACTGACGATTGAGCAATCGAATAGGTGTCTCTTGATCCAAATAAGGGTATATCTCTTGTGAGATAAATAAAATGCGTTTTTGCTCTTTCATACTGTCTACTTTTTTAATAAGGATACTACTTCCCGCTACAAAGGTACAAAAAAAAAATGATATTACATAATTTTTTCGCAAAAAATTTTCTTTTTCCCTATATTTGTTGTACCTTTGCAGACTTTTTTGAAATTATTATGCAAGTTATTACCACTAAACAAGAACTTACCCGTCAAATCGAAGCTTGTCTTCGACAAGACAAAACCATCGGCTTTGTGCCCACTATGGGAGCATTGCATGCTGGACATGCATCTCTGGTACAACATGCCGTAGCTGAAAATGACGTTTGTGTTGTCAGTGTTTTTGTCAACCCAACACAGTTTAACAACCCAGAGGATTTGCTCAAATACCCTCGCACTTTGGAGCAAGATGTAACGCTCTTAACCCAACTTGGCGTACATTTTGTCTTTGCTCCTTCGCCCGAGGAAATGTATTCTCCCGAAGAAATGAATGTGCCATTTTCATTCGATTTCAACGGGCTGGATGAGGTTATGGAAGGCAAGATGCGACCAGGGCATTTCAATGGCGTAGTGCAAGTTGTAAGTCGACTATTTGATTTAGTACAACCAACCCGCGCCTATTTCGGAGAAAAAGATTTCCAACAATTGGCAATTATTCACCATATGGTTGAATCCTCCGAAATGAAGGAACGCTTCTCTGGTCTTCAAATCATAGACTGTCCTATCGTTCGTGAGGAAAGTGGATTAGCACTCAGTAGTCGCAACAAACGCCTTTCTGACGAAGAGAAACAGATAGCTGTGAACATTTCCCAAACGCTATTTGCTTCGATGAATTGGGCAAAAACTGCATCTGTCGCAGAAGTTCAACAACGTGTCATTGACACCATCAATGCTGTGGATGGCCTAGAGGTGGAGTATTACGAGATTGTAGATAAGTACACCCTTCAACCCACAGACTGCTGGGATAATGCTGTTGGGTGTGTAACCGTCTATTGCGGTCCTGTGCGACTGATTGACAACATACGCTATTGATCACTCGCAAAGAACCTATATTTCCCCTATAAATCTTTAGTGATTCTTTAGTGATTCTTTAGTGATTCATTAGTTATTCATTAGTTATTCAACAATGGTTAAGCAAGTCGTAATAGACAAAGGCATTCCTTTTCTCGAAGGTGTTTTCCCTCCTGAGATAAACGCCATTTATCTTTCTCCCGAAGAGATTACTGCCGAAACTGTACGCGAGGCAGATGCACTCTTTGTTCGCACGCGTACGCGAATAAATGAGGAGTTACTCCGTGGGAGCAAAGTGCGCTTTGTCGCTACTGCCACCATTGGTTTTGATCATATTGACCAAGACTATTGCCGTGAGGCGGGCATACATTGGGTTTCGTGCCCTGGCTGCAATGCCCAAGCTGTCTGCGACTATATAGAAGAGGTCATCGCCACCTATAGCGCAGCGTCCGATAGCCCACAAAGTGGGCGTCCTATAGGCGGAACGCCGTCCTATAGCTCGCCTTGCGAGCGTCCTATACTCGGCATTATCGGTTATGGTCATGTTGGCAAACTCGTAGCACAAATGGCTGAGCGTAAGGGATACCGGGTGTTGCTTTCCGACCCACCATTGGGTATCGGCATGTCCTTGGAGAAGTTGGCTCCACAATGCGATGTACTCACTTTCCACACCCCACTCACCCGCGAAGGAGAATACCCAACCTACCACCTTTGTGATGCGAATATTCTTCGCCTTTGCAAACCGGGTACCCTCATTATCAACGCTGCTCGTGGCGGTATCATCGACGAACAAGCCCTAATTGCTCAACTGTCAACTGTCAACTGTCAACTGTCAACTGTCATTGACTGCTGGGAAGATGAACCAAATATCAACACTGCCCTATTAGAAAAGGTCAATTTGGCATCTTTTCACATCGCAGGATACTCTATAGAAGGCAAAATGCGCGCCAGTGAGATGTGTTTACGGGCTTTTTGTGAATTTTTCTCGCTTC
>CAMEKM010000028.1 GCA_945921355.1 uncultured Bacteroidales bacterium | reverse complement strand
CTCTTACCGGAACGGGCAAAATCAAGCGTAAACACGCTTACAAGAGTCACATTCTGACAAAGAAGACTAAAAAACAAAAACGCAACTTGACTCACGTTGCATTGGTAGATTCAACAAACTTGCGCTCCGTTCGCGAAATGTTGGTTCTCCGTTAATTATTAACCACCAAATTTTTAAATTAGTAAAACTATGCCAAGATCAGTCAATCACGTTGCTTCGCGCAACCGTCGTAAGAAGATTTTGAGCCTCACACGAGGCAATTTTGGTGGCCGTGCAAACGTTTGGACAGTTGCCAAAAACACATGGGAGAAAGGTCTCCAGTACGCTTATCGCGATCGTAAAAACAAAAAACGCACTTTCCGTGCGTTGTGGATTCAACGTATCAATGCAGCCGCTCGTTTGGAGGGCTTGAGCTACAGCCAATTGATGGGTGCATTGAAGAAAGCTGGTATCGAAATCAATCGCAAAGTCCTTGCAGACTTGGCGATGAACCAACCAGCAGCGTTCAAAGCTATCGTTGAACAAGCGAAGCATTCTCTCTAATGTGAAGAAAAAGCGAAATAAGGTGTTCCTGCTAAATAGCAAGGCACCTTATTCCTTTTTATATATGCGAACGCGCGTGCGCGTATACCTACGATGAATAATCAAAAAATAAATCTATGAAAAAGACCATGACTCTGTTGGTGGCTGTACTTTCCACCATTTCTATGTCGGCAGCCGAATTGCCAGGCTTCCGTTACGAAGATGCAACTAAGTTTCAAATCATCAACAAAGGCTGGGATAATACCACCGAACCTTACACACGCCTTCCTCAGCAGTTCATGGATAGCTGCCGTGAGGAGCAACAATGGCTTTACAATCACTCTTCTGGTATTGCAGTGCGTTTCGCTACCAATAGCAAACGTATAGCAGCACAATACAACCTGAAAAACAATTTCCATATGCAACATATGGCGATGACCGGTATCAAAGGCACCGACCTCTATTACCTCAACGAGGAGCGTAATGTGTGGGAGCATGTTAATACCGCTCGCCCACAAGAGAAGAATTTTAAAGCAGACTCAATCCAATCCAAACTCTATGTGGAGAATTTAGATGGAGAGATGCATGAATATATGATTTACTTGCCACTCTATGATGGTATCAACTGGTTGCAAATTGGTGTGGATTCTACTGCCGAGCTCACCATGCCACGCGTAGAGAATCCTCGCAAGATGGGTAAAATTGTTATCTACGGAACTAGTATTCAGCAAGGCGGTTGTGCTTCACGCGTAGGTATGGTGCCAAGTGCGATGATCCAACGTGAATATAACCTTGAGTGTGTCAATCTCTCTACTTCGGGCAATGCACGTATGGATTTCTACATTGCAGAAGCATTGGCAAGCATCGAAGATGCCATCTGCTATGTGATAGACCCTGTGCCAAACTGTACCGAAGACCGTTGTGATACAGCCACTTACGATTTTATCAACATACTTCGTACCTTGCGCCCTGAAGTACCTATCATCATGGTAGAGGGCATTATGTATCCATACACTCGTCATGATAGCTACTTTGCAGAGTACTTGCCCAAGAAGAATGCAGCATTCCGTCGCGGCTATGAGCAACACTTGGCAGAGAATCCTAAAGGCTTGTATTATATGACTTACGAAGGACAAGTAGGTCCAGAGATGGAAGGCACGGTAGATGGTGTGCATTTGACGGATTATGGTTTCCGTGCGTATGCAGACTTGCTTGAGGTCAAGATTAAAGAGGCGTTGGACGATACCGATGTGGATTATGACCTCACTCCTTCATACAATATTGTCCGCAAGAAATCGCTTTGGGAGCGTTTCGTGGATTTCATCAAAGGATATTGAAAAAATAGTTTAATTGAATGTATATGAAAAAAATCATTATCTTCTGTTTGAGCGCGGTAGTCTCATTGGCTACTTTTGCGCAAACATCAGTAAGCGGTACTGTTATTGATGCTGAAAATAGCGAACCGCTGATTGGTGTTTCTATCATAGAGAAAGGTACTTCCAACGGTGTAGTAACCGATTTTGATGGTAACTTCTCTCTCTCTGTATCAACTAATGCAGTACTGCAATTATCTTATGTAGGTTATACTACACAAGAGATTAAAGTGGGCAAAAAGACAAATTTGGGGACGATTGAATTGGTGGCTGAAGTTGTTGGTCTGGAGGATGTTACTGTGGTTGGACAGATGGCTATTCAACGTAAAACACCTGTCGCTGTGAGTCAAGTTGCTGCACTCGAAATTGAAGAGCGCCTTGGTGGACAAGAGTTCCCAGAAGTGCTGAAGAATACTCCTGGTGTGCATGCCAACAAACAAGGTGGTGGCTGGGGCGACTCCGAGATTTATATGCGTGGC
This sequence comes from uncultured Bacteroidales bacterium, assembly GCA_945921355.1. GTDB lineage: Bacteria > Bacteroidota > Bacteroidia > Bacteroidales > Paludibacteraceae > Colicola. The sequence goes on along the minus strand of CAMEKM010000028.1, from coordinate 18,210 downwards.
TTTGCTTCTGAAAACGTAGCTGTGATGGTGAATGGTATTCCAATGAACGATATGGAGAATGGTTCAGTGTATTGGTCTAACTGGCAAGGACTGAGTGACGTAACCAGCATCATGCAAACACAGCGCGGATTGGGAGCAAGCAAAGTGAGTGCACCTTCTGTGGGTGGTACGATCAATGTCGTGACAAAAGGTATTGATGCCAAGCGCGGTGGCTTTATGTCATACGGTATGGGTAATGATGGATACAACAAAATAGCATTCTCTATTTCGACAGGTTTGATGTCAAATGGTTGGGCAATCACGCTCTTAGGTTCTCGCACATGGGGCGATGGCTATATACAAGGTACAGGCTTTGAGGGATATAACTATTTCGCTAATATCTCAAAACGTATCGGTGAGAATCATCAGTTATCTTTTACTGCGTTTGGTGCACCACAAAAGCACTGGCAACGCTCTGGTAGCTTGACCATGGCTGGTTGGCAAGAGGTAAAGAAGTATATGAATAACGGCATGCACTTCTCACGCTATAACGCTACTTATGGTTATGATGATTTTGGTAATCAGAAATCAGGTTCTGATTACAACCAATATCACAAACCACAAATTTCATTAAACCACGTATGGCAAATTGACCATAAGTCCAGTTTATCTTCTGTTGCATATGTTAGTATTGGTCGTGGTTTCGGTAATACTGCTGAACCTGGTGTCAACTCAAGTTATGCATATACTGATCTTACTCGTGGTGCATACAATGGCGCATTAACCACCACTTTCCGTCGTGAAAATGGTACCTTTGACTATGGAAAAGTGATGTCTGAAAATGCTTTAGTAACAGATAAAAATGATCCACGATACAATGCAGATAGTTATACTGGTTCGCAGTTGATTATCGCTGAAAACCGAAACTACCACAACTGGGTAGGCTTGGTTAGCACGTATTCAACAAACTTCAAGGATTGCATTGATTTCTATGCTGGTGTAGATGTTCGTTATTATAATGGTATTCACCAAGCTGTTATTTCAGATTTAATGGGTGGCGAATATTTCATTGATGCTACACGTACCACCAGTGTGGATCCCAAATACAACTACCACGCAAATGATGTGAATTGGAGAAACGAAAAACTGGGTATTGGCGATGTTGTTTATCGTGATTATGAAGGTCATGTGATGCAAGAAGGTGTTTTTGCTCAAGCGGAATACAACAAAGGTAATTGGGCTGCCTTTTTGAGTGGATCTTTGAGCTGTACAAGCTACAAGCGTATTGACCACTTCTACTATGATGAGACTAACAACGAGTCTGCGTTGGTTAGTTTTGCAGGTGGTACCATCAAGACAGGTTTCAACTATAATATCAACAACTGGAACAACGTCTTCGTGAACGTTGGTTATATCTCGCGTGCTCCTAAATTTTCGTATGGTGCGTTTATGTCATCTAATACAAGCAATGTGCTAAATGTGAATGCTAAAAACGAGCAAGTTGCGAGTGCTGAAGTTGGTTATGGTTTCCATAATGAAATCATCAATGTGATGGTGAATGGCTATTTCACCGAATGGATGGATAAAGCCATGACCAAGACGGGTACAACAGATCAGCAAGAAGACTATTTCATGAATATGACTGGCGTAAATGCACGTCACATGGGTATTGAAGTTGAATTGAAAGCACGCCCAACCAAATGGTTAGAATTGAGTGCGATGTTCTCTTGGGGTGATTGGACATGGGATAGTGATAGCGTCAAAGGATATATGTTTGATGAAAAAGGCACTCCTTTGGCTTTCAATGAGAAGCAAAATGGTGTAACGAGTACTCCTGCATCTGCTATTGGAGCAGAAGACCATGCTTGGGCTATGGTTAACATGAAAGGCATTCACGTAGGTGGTTCGGCACAAACTACAGCCAATGTGGGAATTATGTTCAAACCATTCAAGGGATTCCGCATAGGTGGTGAATATACTTTGCAAGCACGCAACTATAGCTACTATAGTTTCAATGGTAGCAACCTCAATGTAGGTAAATCAATGTCAGTAATTGAACCTCTTATCTTGCCAGTAGGTGGAGCGCTTGATTTGCGTGCAAGTTATCATTTCGAAATTGGTAAATGCAATGCTACTATCTCAGGTAATATCAATAACTTGCTCGACCAATATTATATAGAGAAAGCTTGGAACCCATCTTCCATATCTTCTACAGGTGGAGAAGCAAATATGGATAATATTCACTTCTTCTATTCATATGGTCGTACATTCAACTTGCGTTTGAAATTGGCTTTCTAATTCATAAACCATTAAAAATCAACAACAATGAAAAGAATATTTAAATACACATTGATTGCACTATCATTGGTTTTCGCTTCTTGCCAAGATTGGTCTATGAATCAATTAGAAGAGCATTTCGGAAAAGAGGAAACTACCATTCAAGATGTGCGTACTATCAGTTATACGCTTACTTCTGCTGATTATACTGCAATTGTGAATAATGCAGAGAATCAGAGTCTTGCCCTTTCTCTTGAGGCTGACTCTGTGGCTTACAAGAAACTCATGCTCGTAGATTCACTCAAGTATTTTGAGTCAGATTCAGTGGCAGCATATTACTTGCCTGCTTTTATTGCCAATAAGTTCTCTTATTTGGATGCAGGTAGCAATGTCAAAATTGCTTTCCAGATGTACAACCCAGCACCTGAGTATATGGCTTTGATGGAGCATATTGAGACTTTCAATATTTCTGACGAAGCATATACCTATGTATGGGGTAATAATGTAGATGTGCCTTATCTTACACCTGCTACCGAGGGAAAACTCTTGGATATGGTGCAAAAATCCTATACGGGCACTTTGGCAGACGGTGTATATGCGATTCAGTATGATTATTCTGCAGCTGAGCCTGCATTTGCTACTGCGGATGAGAAGATTACTCTCTCACATGAGGATTATGTGGCGTTGGCACAGTATGTGAGCGATCACAAAGATTCTAAGTATTTCGAGAAGAAAGATAAGAAGCATGAGGTTGATTATTATTTAGGATCAAATAGTAAGCAGAATTATATCAATTCAGATTATGCCACATGGCGTAAAAAATATGATCCTGAGAACTTGTACAGTTCACTATCAGACGAGGAGTTGCAAGCATTGCACGCAGCGCGTTTGGTAGAAGGATTCACACAAGCGGTTCTGCCAACCTATTTCGCTAACCCACGCATGGGAGTATATACCATATCTTTCTTGATGGGTGAAGACCAATCTAATCTTACACGTGAATCCATTACCTTTATGTATGTTGGTGAATATAAGTGCACAGCTTGTTCTTTCACTGATGAAGAGACCTCTGTAATTACTCCTTCAATCGACACCACATCTGTTGGCTCACGTGCAGAATTATTCCTTGTCGTTAATGGACAAATCGAATTCTTTACAGCAGATGGTATAACTCCGTTGGTGCTTACTCCTGCTGATTATCAGTTGCTTGGTGTAGAAGGATTGGATCGCCCAGAGCGCATTATTCCTAAACTGTTGAAGAACAAATTCCCATTTGCTTCATTTGGTACTACTTATCTCGTAGTTTATCGCAATGCAAGCAAACAGCTCGAAGCTGGACGCTATTCATTCGATGGAATGGATTGGAATGTGATAAAAGACAGCAAACAAAAGATTTCTACATTCCTCAATACGGGTACTTCATGGGATGTCTCAACTGCTGTATATCTTTCAGAAAGTTTCGCTAACCAAAGCCAAGGCGACTTTACTATCCAAAACGTGTTGCTTACAGGCCCACTTTCATACGTATGGCAACCAACAGCTCTTTATGGAATGAAAGCATCGGCTTACGTAGGTGGCGCTAACAACCCATCAGAGGCATGGGTGGTTTCTCCTTATGTGGATCTATTGGAAGCTTCTAAACCAGTTCTCGTCTTCGACCAAGCTCGCAAGTATGGTGTTGATTTCCTTGCAGAGTGCTTTGTAATGGTGTCTGTTAATTACGAAGGTGATGTTACCGAGTGTGATTGGGTACCTATTCCATTCAACCAAGATGAGAATGGCAATTATATCGTACCTGATGGTTCTTCTTGGGATTTCATGTCAACGGGCAACTTGGATCTCTCTGCTTTTGCTGGACAAAAGATTACCATTGGCTTTAAATATACCAGTTCATCTGAAGGTTCTGCAACTTGGGAGTTCAAAAACTTAGTTGTTAAAGAGTTAAAATAATAATAAATTACAAATCACAAACATTATGAAGAAAATTTTCTTATTGGCTTCTTTCGTAGTAGCCATGTCGTTAAACGCTATTGCACAGAACGACACTGTGTACTTTATTGATTTTCAAGAATCTATTGGTTCTTGGAGTATTGAGGATAAAGTAAAACCAGAGGGTGTAACATTCGTTTGGTCACAAACCTCTCAGTATGGTATGAAAGCCACTGCTTATGTGGGAGGTAAAAACTATGAAACAGAATCATGGTTAGTTTCTGCTCCACTTGATTTGACTTCCAATACAACATTGTCTTTGGATTTCAAACATGCTCGCAAATTTGGTGATAATAGTCTTTTGTCAGTACAAATTACCAAAGATGGTACCAATTGGACTAAATTAGAGATTGCTAATTGGCCTGATGGTTCTTCTTGGAATTTCATTGATGCAGGTGAGGTGGATATAACATCATATATTAGTGCTACTACTCAAATCGCTTTCGTTTACACCAGTACCAGCTCTGCTGCTGCTACTTGGGAGGTTGACAACGTGCTTGTCAAGGGTAATGGTACACGTATCGTTGAGCCTGAGAAACCTATTGAGCATATCTCTTTGGCTGATTTTGTGGCTAAGGCTGACCCAACTACTCGCTACGAGGTTACTGCTACCATTTCCAAAATGGTTGATAATTACTATGGTAACTTCTGGATTACCGATGGTACAAACGAGGTATATGTATATGGTCTTGCTAATGGGGAACAAAACCGCAATGTCGTAGATTCTTTGGCTATTGAGGCTGGTGATGAGATTACACTTTCTGGTATGTATTTGTGGTACACCAATGCTACTGGTGAATCATATGCTGAGTTGATGAATGGACGTTTTGTTGACGTAAAACATGCTCCAGTTGTTGAAGAGGTGACTATGGAATACTATGGTGAGAGCGCTGATATCGAAGGTGGTCATGAGTTCTTCCTCGAATGCTTGCGCTATAAAGTAGTAGGAGAGAATAATGTTGATTCAGTTCTTTATTCTCTTAACTTTATCTCTGCTAACAAACACAATATTGATGGCAAATATACTATTCTTAGCGATAGTCTTATTGCAGATTATACTTCTATTCAATATGGCTCTGATAATGCAATGTATTTCAATGATGGTAATGTTAGACTTTCTGCTACAGGCAATAAGAAGGATACTGTGATTGAGGGCACCACTTATGTAGCTTATGAGCACGTTGTGGATATTTATTTGAAGCAACACATCTATCACGAAGAAATTGCAGATAGTATCGTTGATACTAATTATGAAACTAAGGTACTTACTTTGCCTCTCATTGCTATCGGTGAAGATGAAGTTGTTGTATTTGACGGTTCTACAACTTCTGTAGAAAATGTTAAGACTCCTATCATCAATGACAACAAGCGTTACAACCTCATTGGTACAATCGTTGACGAGCAATACAAAGGTGTTGTTATCTTGAATGGTAAAAAGTACATTCAATAATTAGACCTCTCATTATACAAAATAAGGTTGCGAAGTTCGCAACCTTATTTTTTTCTCTCGTGTTTTTAGACTTTACACATTCTCTGCACTTTACACCTCTTTCTACACCCCTTGTGCTAACGCCCTACGAATCACCATCTGTGTATTCTCGGTACAGGGTACCATTGGCAAGCGCAGCACGTTCTTTATCATTCCCATCTCTGTCAATACGGTCTTTATACCACTGGGGTTACCTTCTACAAACAGCAAGTGGATGCGATGTCCCATCTTGCTTTGCATCATGGCATCTTTCTCATGCACAATCTGCTTCATCTCTTTAGGCCAGGCATTGCTTGCTACGCTAATCAATCCATCCCCACCTGCTTCCATCATCTCATATGCTAAATCATCGTCGCCACTGATTACGGCAAAATCGCCATTGGCGATATTTACGGTTTCTGTAAATTGCTCTACACTATTGCATGCTTCTTTGATACCCATAATCTTATCAGGATGCGCTTCATAGATACGACGTGTGGTTTCTGGAAGCAGATTTACGCCAGTGCGCTTGGGTACATTGTACAAGATTACTGGCAACGGACTTGCCTCTGCCACAGCGCAGAAATGCTGATACAATCCTTCTTGTTGTGGTCTGTTGTAATAGGGCGTGACCGACAATATCGCTGTGAAATGTGCTATCAACTGTTCTTTCAGTTCGCCAATTCGTTCCACTACCGCTGCGGTACTATTGCCTCCGATTCCCAATACCAATGGCATACGACCTGCCACTTGCTTCACCACATATTCAATAAGGGCGTTTTGCTCTTGGTGGGTGAGGGTAGAGACTTCGCTTGTTGTGCCTAAGATTACCAAGTAATCAGTACCGCCTGCGACTTGATGTTCGATTAAGTTGCTTAGAGATTGGAAATCAACTTTGCCATCTTCTGTAAACGGAGTAATCAATGCTGTACCTAAACCCTTCATAATCATTTTTGACTAAACATATTGATATATCGTATAATTTGCTCAAACAGATAATCAGGTGCTGCTTGTGGTGGAGTGTCGATAGTCAAGTCATAGATACCTTCGCGCATAAAACGTCCCACTTTAAAGTCTGCCCTTACATACATTGCCATATATTGCAGTGTACGTGATGGTTGTTGTGTCAGGTCGATGAATACATCATATTGGCGTGCGCTAATGACCTCGCGTACCTCTGCTTTTGGACGTTCTGTGAGCCAACAAATAGCTTTCTTATTAGGCATTGTAAATAGAACAACCTCTTTATTGTTGCTTTCAATCTGCTTGATGATGTGCTGAATATTGTCGTTAGGATAGAGTATGGCTACACTGCGCACCTTATCCCATTGTGGAATAGTTACTTTTCTGCTTGCTTGACGCTTCAATAGCCAAGCAAATATCCGTTCTCGTAATTTCTCTATCATTCTTAATTCAAACTTCTTAATTCTTAATTAACTCCAGGAATTGTTCCTCAGTTAGTATCTCTACGCCTAAATTTTCCGCTTTCTTTCGCTTCTCCGGACCCATATTCTCGCCCGCGAGAATGAAACTTGTCTTCTTGCTCACCGAACCTACGTTCTTACCTCCGTGGGCTTCTATCATTGCTTTGTATTCGTCGCGTGAGTGATGGCTAAACACGCCCGAAACCACGATGCTCTTGCCTTGTAGGATATCGGATTGGGGCGCTTGTTCCTCTTCTTGGCTCTCCATTTGCACGCCTGCTTCGCGTAAGCGGTTGATAATCTCCAGATTGCCCAGATCGTTGAAATAGGCAATGATGTTCTTGGCAATTTGTTCGCCCACATCTTCGATAGCAGTCAGTTGTTCGACTGTAGCCCATTGCAATTGGTCAATACTGGGGAAACGACGGGTAATCTTTTTGGCGGTTGTTTCTCCCACCATGCGAATGCCCAATGCAAACAATACGCGTGCCCATGGCACTTGTTTGCTGGCTTCTATACCTGCCAACATGTTTTGTGCAGACTTCTCGCCTAAGCGTTCTTGGCGAGCGATGTCGTCTTGTGTAAGTGCGTATATATCCGCGATGTTCTTGAGTAGTCCTTGCGAATAAAGCAAGTCAATGGTCTCGCTACCCAAGCCGTCGATATTCATCGCTTTGCGCGAAACAAAATGCTCCATCTTACCCTTGATTTGTGGGGGACATCCACTCTCATTCGGGCAACGCCATGCCGCTTCGCCTTCTACACGCACTAATGGAGTTCCGCACTCGGGACAGTTTGTAGGGAAGAGGTATGAGAGGGACGCTTCGCTATTGGACGGCACACTGCCTATTGGACGCCCTGAAGGGCTATTGGCGATTGGCGATTGGTTGTTGGGGTCTTTCCCTACGATTTTCGGAATAATCTCTCCGCCTTTCTCAACCCAAACCATATCACCCTCGCGGATGTCCAGTTGGCGAATAAAATCCTCGTTGTGCAAGGTAGCACGTTGTACGGTTGTACCTGATAGTTGTATGGGCTCCAGATTGGCTACAGGAGTCACTACACCTGTGCGCCCTACTTGATACGTGATCGCATTCAAGCGGGTGAGTTGTTTCTCCGCAGGAAATTTATATGCTATTGCCCAGCGAGGGGATTTAGCGGTGTACCCCAATTCCTCTTGGGTGGATAAGTCATTTACTTTTAGTACGATACCGTCTGTAGCAACAGGCAAGTTCTTGCGCTCGGTATCCCAATAATGGATATAGTCCATCACTTCTTCCAGCGAGTGGCACACCTTGATAGCATCGCTGATTGGGAATCCCCACTGCTTGGCTATTTGCAAGCGGTCGTAATGCGTGTTGGCTGGCAGATTCTCGCCCAGCATATAATAGAGGTAGCATGTCAATCCGCGGCGTGCTACTTCGCTGCTGTCTTGCAGTTTGAGTGTACCTGATGCTGCGTTGCGTGGGTTGGCAAAGAGCGGTTCCTCAGCAGCCTCGCGCTCTTTGTTGAGTCGTTCAAACGCTTCCCATGAAAGCAACACTTCGCCGCGTAGTTCGAGGAAAGGTGAAAGGTGAAAGGTGAGAGGTGAAAGGTGCTGCGGTATCGCAGCAATAGTCTTGATATTCTCTATCACGTTGTCACCTTTGGTGCCATCGCCTCGGGTGAGGGCTTTGGTGAGTATGCCATTCTCATACCATAGCGATATGCTTAGTCCATCGAATTTTAGTTCGCATACAATCTCCACGCCCTCTGGTAATTTCTGCAACCATTCTTCTACTTCCTCTTGCGAGTACGTGTTTGATAGCGATAGCATAGGATATTTATGCGCCACTTGGGCGAAGCCTTTTGGGCTGCGCGTTGATGGCTTCGCGTTGTTGGTGCTCTGCACGTTGTCTGCTTCGCGTTGTTGGGTGGTATGTCGCTCCGCGACGTTATCTTCGCTGTTGAGGTCAGAGCCGACATGTTGGGTGGGGGAGTTGGGATCGAACATATCGGGATGAAGATGCTCTAAATCTTGCAAGCGGCGGAGTTTTTGGTCGAAGTCATAGTCCGACATAGTAGGAGTGTTCAATACATAGTATTGATAGTTCGCCTGCTCCAGTTCTTTGCGCAGTGCAAGAATCTCGTCCCGTTCGGGATCTTCTATTTGTGAAAACAAATCAAGCATACAGCTTATTGAATAATGATTTTAGCTTGTTTCACTTCGTTCGTTGGGGTGTATATGTTCAAGATATACAAACCTGATGTAAGCCCCGTAATAGCCTCTTCCTGTGCTGTAATCGTGTTGTGGCTGACCATGTTTCCGTCTATGCGGTATAGGATGTAATGTCCACTTTCTGCACCATAGATATATGGTACACCATCGTTATAGCGTATGTCTGTTTTGTCGGTTATATCTACTTCCAAATTTGTCGCGGTACTATCCAAACGCAAACCTACCAATACTGGATCATGGTCGCTACTGCGGAACATGGTTTGGTCGTCGGACTTGTCGTAGGTGTAACTATCGCTTTCGTCCGAGTTGATATGGTATGCTACCATGCCTGTCACTTGTGGCAGCAGTGTGTTGTTGCATAGTGCATGGTCCAAATACCCTGCATAGCCACGAAACACATATGAGTAACTACTATCTGCATGAAACGCACGGTGTAGGTCAATCATACCTTTATCACGTAGGACTGTGATAGGATCTTCCATCGCATAGGCATTGAGGTCCCCCATGATGAGAATGTCTTCATCACCATAGTAGATACGATCACTCTCATAGTTAGAGATGACCGATTTTGCTTCGCGTACGCGGTCACCATTGTATGTACCTTGACCATCGCCTTGATCGGCATTGTCGCCGCTACCTTGACCGCTTTTGGCTTTGAAGTGATTGACTGAAAAGAGGAATTTTTCACCCGTAGTTTTCTCAACGAAAGCCTGCGTCTTTTTGCGCTTTTGTACCCCTGTGTTGTTCTCGCGTAACTTGCCATACGGTTCAAGCACATCGCTGCAATATACAAATCCTGATTTGGTGTAACTGCCACTTGCGGAACCGCCATCATCAATGTAACTAAATTTGCGACCAGTGTTTTTGCTCAGGTCGCTGGCTATCTCTGCCAATGCACTTTGACCTTGCTCTATCTCTACAAAGCCGTACAAGTCGGCATTGATTTTCGCGAGTGCTTTGCTGACTTTAGCGCGTTGCTTGTTGTGATCTGATTGATTATCAGGACCATATCCGGTTCCAAGGTTTTCTACAAGATAGTATTCCAAATTCATGCAACAAACCAGTATGGTGTGCTCACCTCGCATGTTGATGGATTCTAGATCTATACCTTTCTCCATGTCTGCGCGCGTGTTGCCCCTCCAGTCGCAGGATACCAAACTCACACTTGTTTGGCTATTGACCTTCACGGTCAGGTTGTGCAAGCGTTCGCCTAAACGATGATAACCACTCACGTTATTGAGTGTGATGTTGGCTGTGGAATTAAGCGAGAGTATCGAATAGTAGTTGTCGGATAGTGGCAATGCTTGGTTTGTAGGCGAGTAGGTTCGTCGTGGTGAGATGGTCAGTCCACTGTAATTATTGCATACGTAGAATGGCACGTCAAATTGCACGGTTTGTCCCACGTATTGTTTGAGTTCGGAGTATGTCCATGTTGCAGGGTCGGCTATGTGTACAATGGTTGCTGCAATGCTTGCTGCATTGATGCCGATGAGGGTGATAATGATCAAAATGAATTTACGCATACTATCTATTATAATGAATTGGCGACAAAGGTACAAAAAAAAATGCACAAATACAAGAAAAATCGTGGAAAGTTTACTTTTAACGCGATTTTTCTTGTATTTGGGTTGCGTAGGGTGGCAGTTTATTGGGCTCCCGCAAAGCTAAGCTTTGTGGGCAGAGGAAGAATCGCTGTCGTCCAATGCCGTAAGCGGCAGTCTATACGACAAGCGTATTCTGACGACGAGGTGGGCGAGCGTAGCAATGTCGGTGCCCGCGAAGGTACAACCTTGCCACTCTACGTAAGGACGCAGTCCGCACATGCGCAAGCGCTGTGCGATTTTTTTTCTTAAACTGAAAGGTGAAAGGTGAAAACTGAAAGGTAAAAAGTGTAGAGTGTATGGGGTGGAGATGGGGAAAGTATTGGATTGTAATGAACTAGTATCGAAGTGATAACGAGGTGGTTTCGAGAAAGATAGCGGGAAGATGCAGGCAGAAGGTGGGTAGAAAAGACACGTATTTCGGAGAAAAATGCAAATTTGCAGTGAAAAAACTTGCAAGTTTGCATTTTTTGCACTATCTTTGCAAACGATTTCAAAAAATTGCGAAACAAATCAATAAACCTAAATGATATGGAACAAAATGAAAAATGGAAAAAAGTACGTAAGGTGCTGATTAACAAATATGCAATCACGCTGTATGTGTTTGCGGTAATCCTTATGTTTGTGGGCGAACAGAGTTGGTTCAACCAAATCAAACGAGGCATAGAGATTCGAGAAGTGAAGCGAGAAATTGAACAAGTCAAAGAACAAACCGCCAAACAAGAGCAAGTGCTGAGAAACTTAGATAATGTAGATAGCCTCGAGAAATTTGCACGCGAAGAATATCATATGCATGCAGAAGGAGAAGATGTTTATCTGGTAGAATAAAGATCGCACCAAAGGTGCTGTTAGAAGTTAGACCTCAGCATCTAACAGCGAAGCGATCTAACAGTGAAACGGTCTAATATCTAACAGCGAAGCGATCGAAAAAAATATAAATTATGAAATGGAGTAATATACTACTGATTGTAGGTCTGGTGGTGCTGATTGCAGGCGCTGTGATGAGCATTATGAAGCTGCAACCCTATTCGGACTATGTGCTGGTGGCAGGTGCGGTGTTGGTCATCTTTCGTGGAGCCATCCGTTCGCGTGAGAAGAGTGGGGGTTTGTAGTGTTTAGAGTTTAGTGTTTAGTGTTTAGTGTTTAGTGTTTAGAGAGATGAAGCCTATAACGATTAAAGATATTGCACGGGAGTTGGGTATATCAGTATCCACCGTCAGCCGTGCCTTGCAGAACCATCCCGACATCAGCGAGCAAACCAAAGTGCTCGTGCGCGAATGTGCACGCAAACTCAATTACAAGCCCAATGTGTTGGCGAGTAACTTGCGCACGAATAAGAATACCACGATTGGTGTGGTGATTCCTGAACTGAATCACCATTTCTTTTCATCGGTATTAGATGGCATTGAGCAAGCCGCTAATGATGCAGGTTATACCATATTGATTTGCCAAACAGGTGAGAATGTGGAGAAAGAGAAGCAGAGTGTTCAAACACTCATCGGCAGCCGTGTAGCGGGTATGCTGGTGGGCGTGAGCAAGCAGACAACTCGCTTGCACCACCTGCAAGATATCATAGACAGTGGCATACCATTGGTGCTCTATGATCGTCCATGCCCTTCGCTCAAGTGCGACCAAGTGGTGTCGGATGACTATACGGGTGCGTATAATGCGGTGGAGTATTTGATTCAGACAGGCAGGAAAAGAATCATGTACCTCTCTTCTTCCATCCAGTTGGAAGTGTCGCGACGTCGTTATCAAGGCTGGCGCGATGCCTTGTTGCAGTACCATATGCCTATCTTGGATAGTATGATGGTGGAGTGCGATACACGTGACAAGGCAATCACCGTATTACCGACCATTTTGCAGAGCGAAAACTGTCCAGATGCCATCTTCTGCGTCAATGATGACTGTGCAGCAGGTGTTTTGCATGTGGCCAAGATTATGGGTATTCAAATCCCCGAACAGCTATCCGTTTGCGGCTTCTCGGATGCACCTATTTGCCGTGCCACATCGCCTATGCTGACCACAGTGCAGCAGCATGGCGTTGATATGGGTAAACGTGCGATGGCACGCTTGCTCAGGCGATTGGAAGGAGATGACCGAATCCAACAAACGGAGATGACACCTACTGATTTGATTGTGCGTGAAACAACGATGTAATTGATAATTTACGAAAACCATGTTGCAGTATAATAATTGGAGTATAGAGCAAGGCGAATGGTTGCCCATGCAAGAGGCGGAGTTAGAGCAGCAACTCACCTTTTCGAATGGCTATCTTTGCCAAACAGCACACTTCGAAGAGCATTACTCTGGAGAACGACGAATCTGTACATATATTAAAGGTGTAGAAACACCCATCCTGAATATCTCCGCTATTTCAGTGCGTTTGCACGACGAACGCTTGGACCTGAACGAATGGAAGGTCGAGCAGTTCTCGCGCTGTTTGCACAAGAACGAAGCCGTGCTGGAGCGTGAGTTCGTTGCCACCTCTCCTAATGGTCATACCTTGCATGTAACGACTGTGCGTCGTTTGCTGGCGGATAAGAAGGAGATGATGCAATTGGTATATCGCATTCAATCCATCAACTACGAGGGTCCAATGACCATACTCTCCTTGTTGCGCGGTGGAGAAGATGCCAAGCGCTGGTTTTTACTGATGAATCATGTGGACGACAGCTTGTGCTGGCAATGCGCGCAATTGCCCATTAGCAATCTGCAAGTGTGCTGCGCCATGAACTACCATCTGACTAAAAACGGCGTCGTGGTGGACCAACGTCCTATCAAGGTGGAGAAGCAAGAGGTGGTTGGCTTCTCGGTTACTCAATCGGTGAAGGAGGGAGATCTCTTTGAACTGACAAAAAATGTGGTGGTACAAGACTCGTTGCATAATCACAAAGATCTGTTGATAGCCAATACCGTATCATGCTTGACAAACTGGTAAAAGAACATATCATCCTCGGTGTTGACCCAGGTACGCTCTTTATGGGCTATGCTTTGTTGCATACTATCGGCAGCAAAGTAGAGATATTGGACTTCGGCGTGTATGATGTACACAAGTTGGACGACCAATATGCACGCCTGCAAAAGGAGTTCTTCTTTTTGCAAGAGATCATCGACCAGTACCATCCTACTGTACTTGCTATTGAGTCGCAGTTTGTGGACAAGAACCCACAAACCATGATTAAGATTGTCCATGCGCAAGGTGTGGCTATCGCTGCGGCGTTGTCCAAGGATGTACCTGTCGTGGAATATTCGCCTATGAAAGTCAAGATGGCTATCACGGGCAACGGACATGCCGACAAGCACCAGGTGGCAGGCATGTTGCAGCGTTTTCTGCATATTCCTGAAGAACGCATGCCCAAGAAACTTGATGCTACCGATGCACTCGGTATCGCCTATTGCCACTACCTACAACTCGGTATTCCTCTGCGCGAAAAAGGTGCCAAGAACTGGACCACCTTCGCCAAACAAAAAGGACTGGTTGACAAAGGATTAACAGGACCAAACGCCCAACTGCTCGCCGCATTGCAAGGTGCCAAGAAGAAAAAGTAAATATCTTTTTTTACAAAAAATAATCCCGAATATTTGGTATTTTGATTTTTTTGTTGTACCTTTGCACTCGCATTTGAAACATTTGAAACTTTTTTTAACAATAAATTAAAACGATTATGGCTTACGTAATTTCTGAAGATTGTATCGCATGTGGTACATGTATCGATGAGTGCCCAATGGGCGCAATTTCTGAAGGTGACATTTACACAATTGACGCTGACTTGTGCACAGAGTGCGGCACTTGTGCTGATGTTTGCCCAAGTGGCGCAATTTCTAAAGGATAAATTGCTTGCTAACGCATGATAAAATCCCCGAGCAGTTGCTTGGGGATTTTTTGTATGGCACTAAAAACACACATTTTTTATAAAAATGTAACATAGTGTTTGCAAATTTGGAAAAAAAGTTGTACCTTTGCAGCGTGGAAAGAATGGTGTGTTACCAACGTTCAAATATAGTAAGGTATGTTAGACGCATTTTACAAGACACATGATTATCTCGTAGAGCACGTGCAAGTGCCCGCGCGACGAGTGCTGATGGACGAAATCAATTGGAACGACCGATTGATAGCCATCAAAGGCGGACGAGGAGTAGGCAAGACCGATTTCTTGCTCAACTATCTCAGGGAGCAACGCCGCATCAATCCCGAAACGAGCAAACGTACCCTATATGTCAATTTCAATGACTTCTACTTCACCGAGCATTCCCTGATTGATTTCGCAGGGAAGTTCGTGGCTGCTGGAGGGCGAACACTGGTCATTGACCAAGCATTCAAATATCCCAACTGGTCCAAGGAGATTGGTCAATGCTTCTACCGCTATCCTACCTTGCAAATCATCTTCGTAGCATCATCTGTTATGCGACTCATCGAAGATAATCACGACATCGGCAATATCGTGCATTCCTACAACCTACGTGGCTTCAGTTTCCGTGAGTACCTCAATGTCACACTCGGTCTCAAACTGCCAGTGTATTCGCTCGAGGACATCCTCAAGCACCACGTGGAGATTGCGCAGCAGATATGCCAGTATGTCAAACCATTGCAGCATTTCAACAACTATCTCCACCACGGCTACTATCCACTTTTCTTGGAGCCGCACGACTTCTCCGAGTCGCTATTGAAGATGATAAATATGATCCTCGAGGTAGATGTACTGCTCATCAAGCAAATTGAGGTAAGTTCCTTGCCAAAGCTGCGCAAACTGCTTTACCTCATGCTACAGCAAACCCCATGTAGTCTCAATGTCAGCAGCCTCGCTGAAGCCATAGACTGCTCGCGTTCGACCACGATGAACTATATCAAATACCTCAAGGATGCGCGCCTGTTGAATCTGCTCTACCCAGAGGGCAAGCAGTTCCCACTCAAGCCTACTAAGGTATATATGCAAAACCCGAACTTGTGCTACGCCACTTGCACACGCGAGCCCGATAAGCAAGCCATAGCCGAGACGTTCTTCTACGCTACCTTGCATGGCAACCACAAGATCAACGCCACCGACCGTAGTGCCATGTTCATCATCGATGGCAAGTACTATATGGATGCGCTGGCAACTACACCAAGCAAGACAGGCATCCGCTACTGCGCTATCGGTGACCTCGAAGTCGGCAGCCAAAAGAACATCCCGCTCTGGCTCTTCGGCTTCCTGTACTAGTGCCTTTGGCACGTTATTTGTCCTGACGGACGTTATATGTCTTTGACGTTATTATGTTATATGCCCTTCGGGCGTTAATAACAAGGACAACGCGAAGCAGACAACGCAAAGCCTACAACGTCGCTGAGCGACATGTAACGCGAAGCATACAACGCGCCTAAGGCGCACACAACGTCGGCTCTGCCGACAGAAAACGTGAGTATAACGAACATAATTATAAAATAATTACAACAATGAAACAAAAAAAGTATTTAACCCTTGATGGTAACGCTGCAGCGGCGCATATCGCGTATATGTTCACCGAGGTGGCTGCCATCTATCCTATCACCCCATCTTCTCCTATGGCGGAGAACGTGGACGAGTGGGCTGCTGCAGGTCGCAAGAACCTCTTCGGCGAGACAGTGTTGGTACAAGAGATGCAATCTGAGGCAGGTGCCGCAGGTGCTGTGCACGGCGCGCTCAACGCAGGTGCCCTCACTACCACTTTCACCGCCAGCCAAGGTCTGCTCCTCATGATTCCTAACATGTACAAGATCGCGGGTGAGCTCATCCCATCTGTTTTCCACGTGTCTGCTCGTACCTTGGCAAGCCACGCCCTCTGTATCTTCGGCGACCACCAAGACGTGATGTCTTGCCGCCAAACGGGCTTCGCTATGTTGGCTGAGGGTAGCGTACAAGAGGTCATGGACCTCGCAGGTGTGGCTCACCTCGCTACTATCAAGAGCCGCGTGCCTTTCCTCAACTTCTTCGACGGTTTCCGCACCTCTCACGAGTACCAAAAGGTAGAGGTAGTCGATATGGAAGACTTGCGTCCGCTCCTCGATATGAAGGCGCTCCAAGAGTTCCGCGAGCGTGCGCTCAGCCCAATGCGCCCTGTCATGCGTGGTATGGCTGAGAACCCAGACGTGTTCTTCGCTCACCGCGAGAGCAGCAACCCATACTACAACGAGGTAGCTGACATCGTGAGCGACTATATGGACGAGATCTCTAAGATCACCGGCCGCACCTATCGCCCATTCACCTACTACGGTGCTCCTGACGCTGAGAACATCATCATCTGTATGGGTTCTGCATGCGAGGCTATCCGCGAGGTGATCGACTACGAGGCAGAGAAGGGCAACAAACTCGGTATGATCAACGTGCATCTCTACCGCCCATTCTCACTCAAGTACCTCAAAGAGGCATTGCCTGCTTCTGTGAAACGTATCTGCGTGCTTGACCGCACCAAAGAGCCAGGTGCTAATGGCGAACCATTGTACCTCGACGTGAAAGACGCTCTCCAAGAGCTCGGTCTTGGCGATGTCCTCGTAGTGGGTGGTCGCTACGGTCTCGGTTCCAACGATACCACTCCAGCGCAAATCATCGCTGCTTACGAGAACCTCGCTTTGCCTATGCCTAAGAACCACTTCACCATCGGCGTTGAGGATGATGTTACCTTCACTTCTCTCCCTGTAGGCGCAGAGGTGGCTATGGGTGGCAAGGGCATGTTCCAAGCTAAGTTCTACGGACTGGGTGCTGACGGTACCGTAGGTGCTAACAAGAACTCTGTGAAGATCATCGGCGAGACAACCGACAAGTACTGCCAAGCTTACTTCTCTTACGATAGTAAGAAGTCGGGTGGCTTCACTTGCTCGCATCTCCGTTTCGGTGACGAACCAATCCACTCTACCTACCTCGTTACCACTCCTAACTTCGTGGCTTGCCACGTACAAGCATACTTGCAGATGTACGATGTAACCCGCGGTCTCCAAAAGGGTGGTACTTTCTTGCTCAATACTATCTGGGAAGGCGAGGAACTCGCAAAGAACTTGCCAAACAAAGTGAAGAAATACTTCGCTGACAACGATATCAAGGTGTACTACATCAACGCTACCAAGATCGCTCGCGAGATTGGTCTTGGCAACCGTACCAACACCATCCTCCAATCTGCTTTCTTCCGTATCACGGGCGTTATTCCAGTAGAGCAAGCTATCGAGGAGATGAAGCACTTCATCGTGAAGTCCTACGGCAAGAAGGGCGAGGATGTAGTCAACAAGAACTACGCTGCGGTGGA
>CAMEKM010000027.1 GCA_945921355.1 uncultured Bacteroidales bacterium | reverse complement strand
TTCGAAGTAGTAATTTTGCAGCCGAAAATCAATATCACGGATGTTTAACTTAAAATTACTACAACAATGAGACGCAAAGTTGAAATTTTTTATGAGATGCCATTATTGAGCGAATATCTCAAACGAACAGGGAATCAACAAATCGAACAAAAATTACATGCCAGCCTATGCAATATGATTGATAGTGCAATTGAGTATTATCTCAACGAGGCTGCCAGAGAAATAGCAAGTGTGACTCATCACATGTTAGTGAATAATCCTGTTGCAAAAAAGAGTAGAGAAATTTTTCGAAAACTACCACCTGAATGTTTATTTGTGATGTTTACTGAAAGCGAAGAGGATATACAGAAGTTGAGCACCCAAATCAAGCGACAAACTAAAAGACTACTATCTTTAAATAGTCGAAAGGAAAAATCACAAAAGCCCATGGTTTCGAAAAATACTCTAAAAGCATTGAAGACTATAAACAATAGCAAGATGACAAAAAGCTATGAGTATATTCAACAAACTTTGAAAAAAATAGAAGCCAACGAACTGCCTAAAGAGAAATGCAAAATCATATTTCTTGATTTAGATGGTGTGTTAAATACAGCTAACTACTACGACCGACTTCAGCATGAGCACCTACCAACCGAAGATATTTTCGGAACTTTGTTTGACCCCAAAGCAGTAGAGCAATTATCACACATTATTGATTCAACAAATGCCAAGATTGTTATATCATCTTCGTGGAGATATTCTGGTATAGCAAATATGCGCGCAATGTGGAAAGCACGCCAATTGCCAGGTGTGATTTATGATATTACTTCGTTGCATGTGGCTGATGATTATATCCAATCGCAAATGGAGAACAACCCCAATGACTTTGATTTATATGATGCAATGATATTGGCAAGAGAAATGGAGATTACGTTGTGGTTAGAAGAACATCCAGAAGTTACAAGTTATGTTATCTTGGACGATCAATCCACTTTCCGCCAACTCAAAGAACATTTTGTGCAAATTAACCCAAAATCTGGCATCACAAATAAAGATACTGAACGAGTAATAACAATTTTAAATTCGAAATGATATGAGACAGTTAAGTAGCAGATTTGTCAAAACCTTAACAGGAGAATTAAAAAATCTCTTAGATTGTATTGTTCAAGACAAAGAATTGGATATGCAAATTCGAGACGGTTATGTAAATGTGTATTACCATGGTGGTAACATTTTACGTATTAAGCCAAGGAGTTTTGAGTTTGACGAGATGTACTATAATGATCCATCCGTAATGAGGAGCACCTATGCAAGAAAAGATGCCATTATCCATAAGCAGTTGTCCGCAAGGCGTGATGAGTTAATAAAGTTATTACCAAACAATCCGCAAGAGTACTTCCGCCAGGCAAAGGCAGCAATGGATGAATGGGCTGAAAAATTAAGTGATATTGCCGAGTATGAAGAAAAGAAAGAGCAACAACAGATTGCTCTTGCCAATAGATGCGAAACGGACTATGTCGTGCTTGACTTAGAATATGCGGTAAGTAGAAATTCCGCGTTCGCATATAATGGCGATAAGAAAAAAGTAGTGCCTCGTTTTGACATTATTGCTATTGGCAATGGACAAATCGTCGTAATCGAATTAAAGAAGGGTCTTGGAGCTACAGAAGGAGTGTCTGGTATAGGACCGCATATAGATTGTTATGATCATACCATAGGTGGAGATAATGGTGGTTTGTTCGTTAAAGAGATGCGAGAATTGCTGGCACAGAAGCAAGAATTCGGTCTATTGGATTCCAAATTGAAGATTACGAAAGAAAGACCTAAATTTATTTTCGCCTTTTCTGATGAAGATGGTAAAGATGAGTTTGGTAAGTTCCTTGATCGTCTTCCAGAAGCATACAAGGCAAGTGCTATTTATCTTGATAAGAATCACAAATTAGTTAGTAAAAAGTAAAGTTCTATGAATACAGCATTTTCAGAACAAGAAAGAAAGCATCATTTAGCATTATTGGCAGATCCGCAGAAGCACGAGGAATTATTTGAGAATGCCGAAGGTGGAGGTTGCTGGTGGAACCGTGACGAACAGAAATGGGATCACTATCCTCATATACTCAAACATGAGAATAGTATTTGTAATCTTTATGCTCCTGTTCGTCAAATGGCATTGGACTATTTTGAACGTCACGATATCGCATGGTGGCAACAAGATACAGACCGGTATTTCCCAACAGGCAACTTATTGTCCTCGCAAAATCATTGTTTGAACCATTTAATGGCTATCCAGCGTGATAAAAAAGCGGTAATGGCAATGATTAAAGCTATATGCCCTACCATAACGGACATATATCCTTCGCCCATTGATAGTAATGTTGAAATAAAGGATGGTAAGCTACATCGTTTTAATTCATACATTACTTTTGAGTTTACTTGTGACAATCGAAACTTACTACATGAGAGTGGAGATAAACGAGGCAAGAAGTGTACGTCTGTTGACGCTTTGGTGTACGCCAAGGATAAGAACAAGGGAAATGTTTTGATTCCGATCGAGTGGAAATATACTGAATCTTATGAAAAGACTCCCAAGGAACGTGCACACCAAGAGAGCGTTAAAAGGTATGTGGATTTGGCGAACCTGAAGTCTTCTAATTTGAAAGAATGGATATTAGACTATGAGTGGAATCCGTTGTATGAGTTTGCTCGTCAAGAACTGCTGATGGAAAGGATAATCGCAAAGAAACCATTGTGCGGGTTTGGGTACAAAAAGAAGGCATTGGAGGCTAATGATTTTATCCATGTCGTTGTTCGTCCTAATGAAAATGCAGAAATAATAGAAGATATAGCAGCATTTCGAAAGACTATCGTAGATGAGTCTAAATTGATAGAGATTGATCCAGAGACTATGCTTGCTCCTCTTAAAAAGTTTGATGAATATAAAGAGTTAATCACTTATCTTCAAACCCGTTATTGGAAAAAGTAGGTTTTCTTGTAAAAAAATCTCATTTTCTTTGCGAGGGTGCCACAAGATGGCACTCTCGTATTGTAATTTTGCAGCAAATTTCAAAATTTATACGATTATGCGCAAGATTACAATCAAAAATGTCTCTTGAGAAAATTTGGAGAGATTGGATGAGATGTGGTAATTATTTCTTCAACAAATCTCATGCAGTTTGCTATACATGGCTTGCGTATAAGATGGCATACTTAAAAGCGCATTATCCGGAGGAGTTTATGCAAGCCTATTTTACTATCAACGACAAAGCCATATAACATATGGAATGATTCAAAAGGAACTGCAAGTGATTTCACTATCTCCATTACAACTTTCGGTACAATCTTCAGCATTATACTCAGCACCCAAAAACTATTTTCATAAAAATACACTCACGCGGGAAGTGCAGTGTTTACAGACTTCCCGCGTGTTGTATATACCATTTTACCCTCCAATTCCGCCAATATTAGACACCTGATTATTCAGCACCCCTATAAGATATAGAGGTGTAAGGAAAACGGAAAAGTGAAAATGGGAAAGCCATAGATAGGGCACATTTAGGCAACAGATGTGCTACAGTGGTCGCGAAGTGGTCACGTAGCCCGAAGGGAACTTGAAGGGAGCGGAAATGCTAAACAATATCAGGAGATTTCGCCCCAATTAACGACGGTTTGACGCAGATGGTCAAGCCGTTGTTTGTAGATACGATTGTGCATCTCATCGAGGAGCGGGTCGGCATCGAGAATAGCCATTGCTGCTTGGCGAGCAACATCCAAGATTTGTCCATCGTGGGTAAGACTCGCGATACGCAGATCAAATGGCAAGCCCGACTGCTGCGTACCTTCAAGGTCGCCAGGTCCACGCAATTGCAAATCGGCTTCCGCGATGCGGAAGCCATCATTAGTGGCTACCATAATATCCATACGTTTGCGGGTGTCCTTGCTCAGTTCGAGTTTGGTGAGCAGCAGGCAGTAACTCTGGTCAGCTCCACGTCCTACGCGACCGCGCAGTTGGTGGAGTTGGCTCAGTCCAAAACGTTCGGCGTTCTCAATAATCATCACGCTGGCATTGGGTACATTGACGCCCACTTCAATGACAGTAGTGGCTACGAGTATCTGCGTTTCGCCACTCGCAAAACGCTGCATTTGCTCATCTTTGTCCTTGGCGCGCATCTGCCCATGCACCATGGAGATTTTATATTGTGGGAAAGTTTGGCAGAGGGTGTTATAGCCGTTTTGAAGGTCTTGCAAGTCGAGTTTTTCGTTCTCTTTGATAAGAGGGAACACTACATATACTTGTCTGCCCATATCAATCTGCTGCGTGATGAACTGATTGATAGTCGTGCGGCGCTCAATATTATAATGCAGTGTGTGCACAGGCTTGCGTCCAGGGGGCAATTCATCAATGATACTCACGTGCAAATCCCCGTAAACAGTCATCGCCAAAGTGCGAGGAATAGGGGTGGCGGTCATCACAAGTACATGGGGCGGACGGATGTTCTTCTCCCAAAGTTTGGCACGCTGTGCCACACCAAAGCGGTGTTGCTCATCAATGATGCAGAGTCCGAGGTTGGCAAACTGTACCTCTTTCTCAATCAGTGCGTGTGTGCCAATGAGTATATCTATTTCTCCGTTGCGCAGTTGCTCGTGCAGAGGTATACGTTGTTTGGCGGTGGTGGAACCCGTAAGGAGGGCAATTTTGAATTTTGAATTTTGAATTTTGAATTCGTCGCCTCCGATAAGTTTGCTGATGGTCTCATAGTGCTGGTTGGCGAGGATTTCGGTGGGCGCCATGATACATGCCTGATAGCCATTATCGACCGCCAGCAATGCTGTCAGCAATGCTACAATCGTTTTGCCGCTGCCTACATCGCCTTGCAGCAGGCGATTCATCTGTTTGCCCGACTTGAGATCACTCTGTATCTCACGCAACACTCGCTTCTGTGCGTTGGTGAGCGCATAGGGTAGGGCATTGTATTGGGCATGGAAAGCCTTACCTACGATGGGCATGCGAAAACCCTCGTTCTGTTCGCGGCGCTTCATCTGGCGCAGAATCTGCAGCTGAATATAGAAGAGTTCCTCAAACTTCATTCGCTCGCGCGCCTTCTGCATGGCGATTTGGTCTTTCGGGAAGTGGATGTTCGCCAACGCTTCGGTAAGCGACATGAGGTGTTGCTGCTCAATGAGGTCAATGCCTAACGTCTCGCGCACACCACCTTCGCGCAATAATGGCATAAGTTCGGCGGTGATGTTGCGCATGGCTTTGGAGTTGAGCCCTGCACGCTTCATGCCATCGGTGGTGTTGTAGTAAGGCTCAAGTCCTTTGGTCATCTCTGGCTTGACCTTCGCCATAGGGGTGAGTTCGGGGTGTACGAAATTGTACTGATGGTTGAAACGTGAGGGTTTACCGAAAAGCAAATACTGGGTATTGCGCTCTAATTTGAGGTACTTGATGCCTTTGAACCATACCAGTTCGATGGTATGTCGTCCGTCGGTGAAAGTGGCTGAGAGGCGTGCTCCAGCGCCCGTACCAATGGTGTGCCACTCGGTGATGTGACCAATGATTTGCACATAGGTGTCCTCGTCATCAATCTCGTGGATGAAATAGAATCGGCTACGATCGATATACTTGTATGGGAACTGGTATAGCATATCGAGCGCGGACTTTACTCCGAGCTCTTTACGAAGAATGTCGGCACGTTTAGCGCCGACACCCTTACAGAATTCTATATTTTGGATGGATAAATCCATATTAGACCGCTTCGCTGTTAGAAGTCGGACCGCCTTCGGCTATTAGACCGCCCATTAGGGCTGTTAGACAATAGGCGAGATTATTGCAAACGGAAGTTTACAGGTACGGTATATTTCACGCGTACAGGTTTACCGCGTTGCTTACCTGGTTTCCACTTAGGCATTGACTTAATCACGCGGATAGCCTCTTTATCCAATGATGGCTCACCAGATGAACGAACAGCTTCCACATCCACGATACTACCATCTTTGTTTACCACAAACTGGCAGATTACGCGACCTTGGATACCGTTTTCTTGTGCGATAACTGGGTACTTCACATTCTCAGCAAGGTACTTGAAGAGCGCTTGTTGACCACCAGGGAACTCTGGCATAGACTCTACAACCATGAAGATTACCTCTTCCTCCTCTTCTTCTACAGGAGCCTCTACAGGAGGAGCAATTACCACTTCTACATCCTTGTCATCCTCAGTGTTGATCTCAATGGTCTCAACCTCTACGTCATCTTCAACTACGTTCAGCACCTCTACTTCTTGTACTGCTGGTGGTGGAGGTGGAGGAGGAGTTTCTTGAGTGGTTTGCTGAATGTCAATCTCTTCTTCAAAGAAGAAATCGGTGTCCGTTACTTCATACTTTGTCACTTCCTTCTCAGTCCATTCGAAAGCAACATAGCAGATACTCAAGACAAGTACCAGACCCATAAGAACATAGGTCAATTTCTTGTCTTCCAAACTGGCTTTGGGTGATTTTTTCAGTTGCATATACTATTAAATTTAAAATTCAGTCGCGTTTTTATGGAAAAGACACATTATCCTTTCAGCGTGCAAATTTACTGCTTTTTTTTGAAATGAGCAAATATCTCTTATGTTTTTTACAAAAATTTCATAAAATAGTTGTAATTTTGGGATAAAAGTTGTACTTTTGCAGTCGAAATGGATTTAAGAACTTTGTTGAAATCTTCTGGTGTACGCAATTTTTCCAAATTGCTTTCTGCTAATGTCGTGGCGCAGGTCATAGGTCTTGTGGTATATCCTATTTTGACGCGTATGTACGCGCCCGAGGATTTTGGGTTGTTGAATTTGTTTTTAAGTATAGGCAATGTGTTGGTTGTACTCTCAATAGCAGATTATTACTATGCAATCGTATTACCTAAGAATGAAAAAGATGCAGTGGCATTGACACATATATCCTTATTATTTCTGTTGACAACTACAATCTTGGTAGCATTGAGTGTCTTGTTCTCAACTCCAATTAGTATGATTTTCAAATCGCCTAATTTGGCCAAATATTATTGGTTGATGCCTTTGTACGTGTTGATTATGGGTATGTGGAATGTGCTGAATTACTGGTATATACGTAAAAAATCATTTGGAAGAATAAGTGGCTATCAAATGTCTCAAAGTATTTTGTCAGCTGGGGGAAAATTAGGCTTGGGGTATGCAGGTGTACTACAAGGGGGGATGATTTATGCGACAGTTATAGCTCCGTTCATTGCATTGCTATCGAGTCTATTGCTGAGTTTTCGCAAGACTCTTCGCCCGTTGTTATTTTTTTCTAAAATAGATGTACTTACTCAAGCCCGTGTGTATCGTAATTTTCCGTGCTTTGTCTTACCTCGTAGTTTTATTAACGTTCTGGCTGGGCAGTTGCCCGTGTTACTGCTTACACCGTTTTTTGGCGCGAAATATGTGGGATTGTTGAGTATGGCTGTTTTGCTAGCTTACACTCCAATAGGTACCATCTCGCGTGCTATTTACCAGGTTTTATACCAACATACTACGGAGTATGTTCATCAATCACTGCCTATAAAATCTATGTTTAGGCGTTTCATAGGATATACTTCTGTAGTAATTATTCCGATATTTGGGATATTGTATTTTGTATTGCCAAACCTAACTGCGTGGTTGTTAGGAGAAGAGTGGCGTGTGGTAGGAGAGTATATTCGATGGATGCTCCCATGGTTATATGTGTCGCTATTGACAGGTAGTACTTGCTATTTGTCGGATGTGTTTATGCAACAACATGTGGGGTTGTTTTTCGAAGTCCTGCTGGCTATATGCCGTATAGGAGGATTGATAGTAGGAATTTTTGCAAATGACTTCTTGGTTGCTATTGCAGCTTATTCAATCGGTACTGCAATTGCTGTATTGGCACAATTGATTTGGTTGGCTTCATTAGTGCGACGCTATAATCGCTCGTTGGTAGATATCCAATAATTGTTTTCCAACGTTTTGATAGGAGTATTTATTACCTTCTGCTCGTATACTATCTGTATGATACATATTTCTATTCTCAAGCATCTGCACCATTGCATGCGCAAGGGCTAGTTCATCTTGAGTTGGCACTAATATACCACATTTCGTAGTCAATTCTGCCGCGATACCAGCTGTAGAAGTACTTATTATTGGTATGCCTATACTCATCGCTTCTGCCAAAACTACTGCAAATGTTTCATAGCGCGAAAAAAGTAAGAAGCAATCGCTTTGCTGCATCCACTGCGCCACTTCATAAGGTGTTTGTTCGCCTGTGAAAGTGAGCATGTCTTTGGGAAAGTCTAATGTCTGTGCGTATGCAATATCTTGTTCGAAATCCACTCCTGTTCCCACTAATACCAATTCAAAATCTTGTCTTTCTTTCGCCACTTCTCGTACAGCTCGCAACATACCTTGAATGTTCTTTGCTTTCTCGTCGAAACAACTTACGTGCAGGAAACGGAATTTCTCTCCTTTAGGGGAAATGGTGATAGGCGAAATAGGTTGATAGAAAAAATCATCTACGACATTGTGGATTCGTTGCCAGCATTCGTTTTTAATGCCACATCTTTTCATAGCATCTTCCAGCATCTGGCTTACAGGCAGAATACACGAGGCATGTTTGGCAATCTTCTTCATCAACCATCCGTGCCATCCGCCACGAAAGGCGAAATTAGCAGGTAGATACCCGGACCAATGTTCTACTACTATATAGGGGATATGGTAGCGTTTTTTTAACCATAGTGCTAATAGACCATTCTTGTCCAGCACATTCATTTGCACAATATCGGGCATGCCCCATTCCTCGTGTAGTTGTTGCCATTTCTTGTACATGTCCTTTGCCCACTCGAATCCTGTTTGTTCGGAATATAACACGCGAACATCGCATCCTTGTTCAGTCACTGCTTCTGCGTGTTTTTGAACAAATAGTCCTGCCATTGCATCACGTTCGGTGGGATACCATGCGCTAAGAAATAATACTTTCATCTCATGCTCCTTTCTCTCAACCAATTGTACGCATTGGCAAACCAGAAATACCACTTGTAGTATTTTTCCACACTATAATATAAGGTGCGGGTGCTGCCGAATTGTTTGTAATGGTTTGCCACCCCCTTAATCATACTACCCTCAAAGTCGAATGCCACCCCCTGTTGGCGTGCCAGTTTAATAGCCTCTAACACAAGCAGTGCACTTGCTCCAGAGTCCTTGTGTTGGGGATCATAGCAAGGAATGAGATAGTACATGCTGTGCTTGTCCCACACCAAAAATGCTGCGGCAAGCACCTCATTATCTGCATTGCAAATTGAGAGTATCTGACACTGCTTCAATCGGCGTGCCTTACGCTCCAATACAAGTAGAAATTCACGTGAATAACTGATTTGCTTACCTTGGTTGTGCAAGCATTGTACGTGGTAGCGATAGAAATCTTCCACGTTCATATTCATATCTGCATGCAGCGACAATGCCTTTTGTAGTTGACGCTTTTTGTTCTTAGAAAACGCAGCGATTACTTGGTCTAAATTCGATAAATCCTCAATGCGATAAGTAACGCGCTCTTTAGTTTTAAATCCCAGCACACGCATTTGCTCCACAGCAGTGCTATCAATTGGGTAATGTTGATAATAATAACTCAACCTCAAGTCCCCCAGTTGTTGTGCAAAATCTCGACAAATATCTGCTACCTTATTCTCATCCTTCGAAATCGCCGCATCTGCAAACCATATACCTCCTATTTGTGTTTGCTGTGGCATGACAATGTATTTCATCCACGCGCGCTCGCGCAGTAAATATGGTAATACTGCTTGGATTTTACCATTTTCATCTAAACTAAGCAACACATCCCATTGTTTCCCAGCGCACACTGCATCCATCCACCAATCGGTCATGAACAGCGGCAAATCGCCATTTGTTTGGCAAAATTCACGGTATAGTTCTTTGTTGGTCATATTTCCCAATATACAATTTGTGTGCAAAGATACGATTTTTTATTGAAATATACAAACAATACTTGCAAAATTCAAAAAAAAGCAGTACTTTTGCACTGCAATTCAAAATAATCTATAAATTCTGTTTGTCATGATTGTGGAAACAAGTCCTTACAAGGTCTTTGCTCTTTCTCAAGGAGGTGAGCTCGCAAAGCGTGTATGTGAGTATTTAGGATGTTCTTTGGGTAATATCCAAATTGCTCGTTTTTCTGACGGTGAGTTTGCAGTAAGTTTTGAGGAATCTGTGCGTGGTCAGTCGGTATATATTGTGCAATCTACTTGCCCAAGTAGCGACAATATTATGGAGCTTCTCTTGGCAATTGATGCTGCAAAACGTGCGAGTGCCTACAAGGTGATTGCCGTTATTCCTTATTTTGGTTGGGCTCGCCAAGATCGTAAGGATAAACCACGTGTTTCGATTGGCGCAAAGGTATGTGCTAATTTGTTGCAAGGCGTGGGCGTTGACCGCGTGATAACAGTGGATCTCCATGCTGACCAAATTCAAGGGTTCTTTGATATCCCTGTTGATCACCTCTATGGTGCAAATGTGTTGGCTGACTACGTACAAGCACTCAATCTTGACAATCTTATCGTAGCATCTCCTGACGTAGGTGGTACCAAACGTGCTTCAGTATTCGCTAAGAAGCTTACAGCGCTTACCAAACAGGATGTGCCAATGGTCATCTGCTACAAGCACCGCCCTAATGCTAACCAGATTGGCGAGATGCGTGTGTTGGGTGATGTGAAGGACAAAAATGTGGTGATTATTGACGATATAGCTGATACCGCAGGTACGCTGTGCAAGGCAGCAGAGGTGATGAGGGAAGCAGGTGCCAAGTCTGTTCGTGCGTTGGTGAGCCATGGTTTGATGTCTGGTCCTGCATGCGAGCGTGTGATGAACTCGGCGCTTGAGGAACTTGTCTTTACCGATTCTATCCCATTCGATCAAGACCGTTGTCCAAAGGTCAGTATCGCTTCTATGGCAAAGCCTATCGCACAAACTATCTTGGCTATCCAGAACCATCGTTCTGTTAGCGAATTGAATATACACTGATTTTGATTTATAGACATTTATTATATATTGCCATATCGTTGGTTTTGCTCTCTTGCCAGACTAAAACCAAGACTTCTACAGATGTCCGCTATACTTTTTCAGCGGATTCTGCATATACGTATATCGCTCAACAAGTGGCTTTTGGAGCACGTGTGCCTGGCTCTGATGAGCATGCTGCTTGCGGTGATTGGCTTGTTCGCAAACTAACGTACTTCGGTGCACAAGTCCATAATCAATATGGTACAATGCCTAACTATGCAGGCGAACAACAGCCTATTCGTAATATCGTGAGTTATTTCGAAGGAACGGCATCTCATACCATTCTTCTCTGTGCACATTGGGATTCGCGCCCTTGGAGCGATGAGGAAGAGCACTATGATGATCGTTTTACCCCTGTGCTTGGTGCCAATGATGGTGCGAGTGGAGTGGGAGTCATTTTAGAGGTCTTACGCCAATGTGCAATACTCAAAGACAAAGGTGAATATGTACCTAATTTGCAGATTGTTTTCTTCGATTGCGAGGATATGGGTACCCCTACCCACTATACGGGCAAGCAACGTGAACATACATGGTGCCTTGGCAGCCAATACTGGGCTCAAGAACTCAAAATTCAAAATTCAAAATTCACAATTCAATACGGCATTCTCCTTGATATGGTCGGGGATCCATCTGCCACTTTCCCTCGGGAGTATTTCTCTACGATGTATGCAAGTGGGTATGTCGAAAAGATATGGCGCACTGCTGCCCAGTTGGGATATGCACGCTATTTCGTGCAGCAGCCCACCTATTACCCCATTACTGACGACCATTACTATGTCAGTACCATTGCGGCTATCCCGTGCGTGGATATCATTGATTACAAGCCGAATACAGAGACGGGATTTGCCGAGTGGTGGCATACACGTCAAGATGATATGCAGAATATAAACAAACAAACCTTACAGGCAGTTGGAGAAACTGTCATCACAACGATATGCTCGAAATAAAAAATCTACATGCCTCCATTGCAGGCAAAGAAATACTCAAGGGACTCAACCTTACTGTTCACGAGGGCGAGGTGCACGCCATCATGGGGCCTAACGGTGCAGGTAAATCTACCTTGTCTAATGTGCTGACTGGTCATCCTGCATATACAGTCACAGCAGGCGAAGTTTTCTTCCGTGGTAAGAACCTCCTAACCATGTCACCAGAGGAGCGTGCGCGCGAGGGTATGTTCCTATCTTTCCAATATCCTGTGGAGATACCAGGTGTATCAATGGTCAATTTCATGCGTACTGCTGTCAACGAGAAGCGCAAACACGAGGGCAAGCCTGCTCTCTCTGCCACAGATTTCCTCAAACTCATGCGCGAGAAAAAAGCCCTTGTTGGTATGGATAATCGCCTTACTAAACGCTCTGTCAATGAGGGATTTTCGGGAGGTGAGAAGAAACGCAACGAGATATTTCAGATGGCCATGCTCGAACCTTGCCTATCCATTCTTGATGAGACGGATTCTGGATTGGATATTGATGCGCTGCGTATTGTAGCAGAAGGTGTCAATGCACTCAAAACCCCTCATACGGCTTCCATCGTTATTACCCACTACCAACGCTTGCTGGATTATATCGTACCTGATTTCGTACATGTCTTAGCGGACGGCAAGATTGTTCGTACAGGTGGCAAAGAACTTGCACTCGAACTCGAAGACAAAGGCTATGCCTTTCTTAATGAAAAACCTTGAACCATCTTGAACAATGTTGAACGAAATCATTCTACATCCTGGCGAACATCGTGAGATTATCTTGCTCAACGAGCCTGATACCAATTGGCATATCATTCAAGAGGCCAACTCCACCCTTCTGCTATATGTAATCGCATTGCCTCATCCCAACGATGAAGTACAATGGCATACCGCCATCACGGTAGAACATAAAGCAACAGGCTGTAAGACTGAGATGTATGGTCTTGCTCTTCTGCACTCACAGCAGCAACATCATCTTACCACACGCGTGCTTCATAATGTAGGCGGTGGCTATTCATCGCAGCTATTCAAGTTTGTCTTGGATGACGAGTCAAAGGCTTCGTTCAAAGGCGAGTTGAAGATCATGCCAGATGCGCAACAAGTAGAGGCATATCAAACCAACCGCAATATCTTGCTCTCGCGCCAGGCGGAGATGACCACCGAGCCGCAACTCGAAATCTATGCTGATGATGTCAAAGCAAGCCATGGTGCCACGACTGGTCAACTCGATGATTCGGCTCTCTTCTACATGCAGCAACGCTGTATTAGCCGCGAAACGGCACGCAAACTGCTACTTTGTGCTTTCTTTGAGGACGTGTTGCGCACTTTGCCCAACGAGCAAATGCAAGAAGACATCGTAGAAAAGATCAACGAATATATCGGCTAACTCCCTTTCTTTTCCCTTGTCAATTACGTACCATATACGTAAGATATACGTAGGATATACGTACCATATACGTAGGATAACGCTGTTAAAAAGCAAGGAACATCGAATCTAACCTATGCCTATATACACCGTATTTTTTCTTATCTCCTATCGGGAAACTCTCCATACTCCTCAAACGTATAGTTCAAGAAGTCATTGATGGGTTTAGCGGCATAAGCAATCGCAGTTGCTACATCCACGAAATCGGGTGCGCAGACTTGCTCATTCGTCAAAGGTGTAGAAAAAGTGTAGCACTTACGCTTCAACCAATCGGCATGCACAAAGTCAGCAGGAAATCCCTGCGGCACTTTCTTCAGCATATATTCCGTATCAAAATCTTGGAAGTACTTGTTGGTCATCGGATTGGCAAATATATCTTCCACCTCATCGTAGTTCGCTAATATCTCTCGACGGACGGCATGAAGCAAATCTTTGTTGGGGCACCACATGCCGCCACCAAACATACAACGGTTGGGTTGAATATGAATATAATACCCACCTCTATCGCTTTTCTTGCCACCTTTTACTGCTGGGAATACGCCAAACCACTCTTTGAAAGGACGTTTGTCGGGTGAGAAACGCACATCGCGATAAATGCGCCATATACAATCCTTCGGTTGTAAAGGTGCTAAATCGGGGTCCATCTCCTTCAATCGCTCCAACCATTCTGCAGTAAACAGCTCAAAACGTTGCTGGCAATCACGGTACCAATCTTTGTGTTCATTAAACCACTCACGGTTGTTATTGCACGATAATTCTGCTAAAAAATTCAGTATCTCTTTCATGTTCTTTTACAATTTTCGCTGCAAAGGTACACAAAAATTTGCACACTTGCAATTTTTTCACTACCTTTGCACCGCGTTTCTTTCTCGCAAGCACATTTCATAATCGCGCATTCCGACGAGGTCTCATAGTTCAATGGATAGAATAAGGTCCTCCTAAGACTTAGATTCGGGTTCGATTCCCGATGAGACTACAAAACAATTCGACACCATACTATACTACTCAATACCACACTCTTTATGGCAAAACAAAAAGCGAAATTTTATGTAGTTTGGCAAGGACGCGAGGCGGGAATCTACGACTCGTGGGCTGCCTGCGAAGCCCAAGTAAAGGGAGTCGCTGCCAAATACAAAGGTTTTGCCACTCGCGCTGAAGCCGAGCAAGCCTTCGCCGCCAATCCTGAAGATTACATCACCCGAAATCTAACAGCGAAACAATCTACAGCGAGCAGCGCGAGCAATCTACAGGCACTCTGTGCCGATCTACAGCAAAGCGATCTATCTCCTAAATTTCCTTCTCTCGCAGTAGATGCCGCGTGTTCTGGCAACCCTGGACTGATGGAGTTGCGTGGTGTGGTAGCAGATACGGGCACACAAGTCTTTCATCGTGGACCATATGTAAGCGGTACGAATAATATAGGTGAGTTTCTGGCTATTGTTTTGGGACTGGCATACTTAAAAAGAGAAAAACTGGATTGGGCACTCTACTCCGATAGCAAGACAGCTATTGCGTGGGTACGCCAAAAACAATGCAAAACCAAAATTGAGTGGAATACCAAGAATCAAGATTTATTATTAGCTGTACGTGCTGCGGAGAAGTGGCTGCACGAGAATACGTGGAGTACACCTATTTATAAGTGGGAAACCGAAAAATGGGGCGAGATACCCGCTGATTTTGGAAGAAAATAAACTATCCCTACTACCTCTTTAAAAGGAGAAATGGTTTGAGGATTAGTGCATTCGGTTGATTGCATAGTTCAGCAGCGACAACAAACATTCCTTATATTTATTGTCTGGAAAAACACGGAGCGCATCCGTGGCTTTCTTGCGATATTTTTCCATCAACTGGTGCGCATAGCGAATACCATCATAACGAAGCACAAAGGAGCGAATCTCCTGCTCCGCCTCAAACACATCAATATGTGGAGACTTATTGGCCAATGCCTCGGCTAATTCTTTTATTTGATTTGCTTCTTCCTTGGTAGCACGTTGTAGTGATTTGATAATAGGCAATGTGGCTTTACCATCACGAATATCATTCATCGTTGGTTTGCCTAAATCCTCAATATCCGAAAAATCAAACACATCATCTTTCAATTGAAAACACATTCCCAAATACATTCCATATTGCTTCAGTGCATGTGCTTGGCGAGCCGTAGCGCCCGAACTCACAGCACCAACTTCGCTACATGCTGCAAACAGACACGCAGTCTTGTGTTGAATAACTCGTAGATATTGTTCTTCGCTAATCCACATTGACTCGCCATCATGCAATTGTATCAATTCGCCAGACGACAATGCCGCACCCACTTGGGATACGATGCTCAAAATAGAGGTATTGCGAATGTCGGAAAGCAAACCAATCACTTTGGCTAAGATAAAATCGCCTGTCAGCACTGCCACCTTATTGCTCCATTGCTCATGAATTGACTTGGTGCCACGTCGCATAGGCGAATTATCCACCACATCATCATGCACGAGCGACGCTGTGTGTAGCAACTCCAATGCGACAGCCGATTGTATGGTCTTGTCGGTTACACCCTTACATATTGCCGCTGAAAGCAATACTAATATAGGACGTAATTGCTTGCCCCTACGTGTGTGGATATAATCCAACACATGATTAAGCACAGCATAGTCCGTTTTCAGAGAAGCAGCAAATGCTTGCTCAAACTGTACAAATTCTGATTGTATGGATTGTCGTAACTCTCTCATCTAATATCCATTACCAGTTGATAGAGTTTAAGTATCCACGATAGACATCGCTGAAAGTCTGCGTTTGACTTTGACCACCAATGATGAAGATACGATTCTTATCATCCACCACTACACTCTGTTTCTGACGCGTATGATAACTATCTGGCAATTTGTTATGTGCTGTATCAGGCACGTACCAATTCATACCCTCATCATCAGATAGCAGCATATTACTACGCCATATCTGATCATTGTCAATGCCTCCGAACATCATCAAATGTCCGTCATATTGTATGACAGAAATACCTGTTAGTGAATTGAATTGAGGTTGTTCAATTGAGAAATCTTTCATGCGGTAACCACCGTTAGTCGCATACTCAAAATTCCAACGTGTATTAACTGCATTGCCGTTCTCAGCACGACCTCCCACCACCATTGCACGTGGACGCTCGCTACTGCTGTCAAAGGTCAGCGCAGCAAAATCGCTAATAGGGAAGTGCTCTGGTAATGCTCCATTAACCAATCCTTCTACTTCGGTTACAACTTCTATCAATGTATCGGTCACCGTGGCCAAATGCATAGCGTGTTGCTCACGATCTTTCACAATGCACCATGCTTGATTGTTAAAGGGCATCAGCATCGTGATAGGTGAGAATTCTGCCGCAGTATAATCAGTAGAAGTCCAATTGATCTGGTCTCGCGACTGATATAGTTTGTCATCTGCAATATAGTACAACACATCATCGTGCTCCATGATTTCACGCACGTAGCATGGAGTTGGCAATCCTATAGGAGCGTCTTCTATAGTCCATTTTATTCCATCCAAAGAGCGATAAATGGCGGTAGAGAAACCATTATTTACGAACAATACCAGCTGACCATTCAACCACACTGCTTTGGTTTCACAGTTTTGTGGGGCAAAGATTTGTTCTGTTAGTTGTGACCAAACATATAGGTCTGGATCTACTTGGTGTACCGTCAAACTAATACGATACCATTGTTCATTTTCCAAGTTAGATGACGTAACATGTAGATAGATTGGATCTTGTGCAAAATTCATGGTATCGCTCCCCGTGCTAATTACTGTTGTATCTGGGAGAATAAATTCTGCTTTACCAGGTGTGGCTTTATAGGTTACATATGGCACCACACTATCTAAGCGCGTACCAAAGCGCAAAGAATCTTTATTATAGATTAGACCAGTATCACCACTATGTTCAATCTTATAAGTAGCTTCTATCAATCCTGGATTAATAGTATCTTTATGGAATGTGAACGTGTTCACGCGCGCTTCAGAAGAGGTGGTAGTGGTCTCCTCTTCTTTACAACCCACTAAAACCACGGACAATAGAACTAATATTGGGATAAAATACCGCATAATCACAAAATTTTGCACAAAGATACTGCTTTTTTTGCACACGTGCAAAAAAAGTTGTACTTTTGTATGATTTTTTGTAGAATTATGCTTTTCGAATCGAATATTTTAGACTTTTTAAAGCTTCTTCCCAGTCGTCGCAGACAACAGGCGAAAAGAAAAATGCGTGAGTTGCTGTCGCAAAAGCGTCGCATACTAACACAAGAAATGGTGCGTGAAAATTCTGATAAGGTAGTAGCTCTCGTAGAGCAATTGCCTGCTTTTCAAACTGCCAAAACGGTGTTGATTTACTATCCTACGCGCAACGAAATAGATGTACTTTCGCTGATAAAAAAATACAAGAGTACTAAAACATTTCTTTTTCCAGTCGTTCATCGTCGTGGCATGGCTGCATGTCCTTATGAGGGCAATGACAAAATGCATCGTGGCAAATTCAACATACCCGAACCTACTACAGCGCCTTACGAAGGTAAGATTGACCTAACGATTGTGCCTGGATTAGCTTTCGATACCAAGGGCAATCGTCTTGGGCGTGGTGGAGGATATTACGACCGATTTATTTCTGCCACCAAATCCCAATCGCTGCTGGTGGGAGTAGGATACGATTTTCAAATAGTGGATAAAGTGCCTACTAACCTCTTCGACAAGCACATGAATTATGTCATTTCTCCTACCAAAGGTATTATCAAAATAAAACGGGATTGAGTTTCAATCCCGTTTGTTATTTGTCACCACTCCAGCTCGGTTTGCTGTGCACGTTGTGCTATAATCTGTTGGTCGGTTTGTGGAGTGAGTTTTGCTTCACCTGTACGATAGTAATATATCATTCCATATGCCTGACATTTTTGCAACTTGGCATAAGGCAACTCATCCTTGTAAAATGCCTCTATTTGATCCCACATATCCAGAATGATCTCATCCGCTTGCTTGCGCAGGGTCTCTGTATCCTCAAATACACGGCTGTGGGTGCGTTTATGCAATTGATGGCTCGTATAATCCTCTTTGAACATCTCGTAATGCACTTTCACCTTGTTGATGGTTGGATTATAGATAGCAAATCCACCAGCAGCAGTACGTTGGTTTTCGCCATCAATAATATTTTGTCCCCATTCCATCAAGCCCTCTTCTGAAGTCAAGTCTGGTAATGAATCGCTTTTTGGGTCAAGTTTATACAACTCTTTTTGGCTACGTTTAATCTCACCACGAATCACTGCCAAGTTCAATACTTGTATAAAATGAGATATATACATGCGCGCATTGCGTACGCGGTGGCGATATTGCTTGTTTGCTGTCACCTTGCTATCAAAATTAGCATGGTATTGTGCCACTTGATTCTCAAACTGCATCAAAAATCGTTGCGCTTCCGTGATAGTACGATAATTGATGGCTTGATCATTGTACGCAGCATTACCTGCTTGTTGCACAGCTCGTTGCAAGGCACGCAGACGTGCTTGGTCTGTTTTTGGTAATCGACGATAAGGCATATATTTATGAAGGTTAAAAAAGTTTCAGATTTTCAATGTTTTAAGGGTTTCAAAGGATTAATCTTTTCGGGTATTGAGTTTGTTGGCCAGTTGGCGTAGTTGTTCCGTAGCCGCATTTTGAGGCAGACTGCTCAATATCAGTATGGCTTTTTGAGTATAGTCTTCTACCACGGCTTCACATGCCGCACGCACATTCAGCTGCTCAAAGATGCCTTTGACTGCTGCAATTTTTTCCGTATTATCATCTAATACGCTTCCATACCATTGATGCAATTCTTCTGCAAGTTCTTCATCTGCCAGCTTCTGCGCCGTAAGATAGACATACGTCTTTTTGTTACACGAGATGTCTCCACCTACTGCTTTTCCGAACGTTTTAGGATCACCCCAGACGTCTAAGATATCATCTTGTATTTGGAACGCCAATCCCACATTGATACCAAACTGATACAATGCCTCTTGTTGTGCTTCATTCGCACCCGCTAAGTACGATCCGATTTGCAGGGCTGTAGCCAATAGTACCGAGGTCTTCAGCCGAATCATCTTTAAGTATTCTTCGATGGTTACATGCTCTTGGCTCTCAAAATCCACATCGTATTGCTGTCCTTCGCAAATCTCTGTAGCCATTTTGTTAAATAGTCGCAACACTTTAGGTAGTTTCTCTGCTGGCACCTCAGAAAGTAACTTGTACGCCTCTATCATCATCTGGTCGCCTGAGAGGATGGCGGTATTTTCGTTCCATTGAATATGTACTGTTGGTCTTCCTCTGCGCACTTCAGCTTTGTCCATTACGTCATCATGCAGCAATGTGAAATTATGAAATACCTCCAGTGCCATAGCTGCTGGAGCCACCTCTTCTTCTTTGCCACCAAAGATACCGCATGCTATCATGGCCAATTGCGGGCGCACACGCTTGCCGCCTGCTGCCATGGTATAAGCAATAGGAGCATATAAGCCTTTGGGCTCACGTTCCCAGTTTAGTTTTGCTATTTCGTGATTTATATCCATCATATGTAGTTTCGTATTTAGTGGACGCTTCGCTACTGTTTAGAGAAATTATCTTCAATGATTTCACTCAGCACCTCGCCAATATTCAATCCTGCGGCACGCACTTGTTGCGGAATAAACGATGTAGCAGTCATGCCTGGCGTGGTATTCACTTCCAGCAGATTGATTGTCCATCCATCAGTCAAGATATAGTCCACACGAATAATACCCTTGCAACCTAAGATGTCATATATCTTCAACGTCATTGCCTGTACAGCATCGCGCACCTCATCAGGGATACGAGCAGGAGTAATCTCATCCACTTGCCCATTATATTTCGCATCGTAGTCAAAGAACTCATTGCTGGTCACCACCTCAGTGATTGGGAACGCTACCGCCTTATCTTTGGTCTTATACACACCACAAGTGATCTCCACACCTTTCATGAACGCTTCACAAATCACCTCACTACCTTCTGCAAATGCTTTCTCTATAGCAGGTGCCACTTCTTCTATGGTCTTAACTTTAGTCACGCCAAACGAAGAACCACCTACATTGGTCTTTATGAAACATGGCAAGCCTACTTTCTTCACAATATCTGACGCACTATATCCACCATCCGATTTCCGTAGCAACACACTCTCTGCCACGCGTATGCCAAAGCCCTTGAGATAGTGGTTGCACGTAAACTTGTTGAATGTCATAGCTGCAGCCAATACACCACAACACGAATAGGGCACGCCTACCATATCCAAATATCCTTGCAACACCCCATTCTCGCCTGGTGTACCATGGATAGTGATATAGGCAAAGTCAAAATTTGTCTTTTCGCCATTGTAGGTAAACGAAAAGTCATTCTTGTCCATCGCCACCCATTGCTCGGTATCTTCAGGCACGATGCCATTATTCTCCGCAAGTACAGATACCGTTTGCGCCAACGCTTGCCATGCTGTACCACGCAGTTTCACGATTGTGATATCGTATTTATCTTTGTCCAGAAAAGAATATATACCTGCTGCACTACGTAAAGATACTCCATACTCCGAACTATCTCCTCCTGCAATAATAGCTATTTTTCGTTTCATTTTCACACAATTACTCAATTTGCCCGCAAAGTTACAACTTTTTTTTGAAATATGCAACATCCTACAAAAAAACATCATTCAAATATATCATAAGGCATATAAAGTTATATAGAGCCACAACATTTATCACACAGAAACCTTTTTCAGGAAAGTGTCAACTATTTTAGGAAAAGACAACAGTATATTAACATATTTTGTCTTATCCTGAAAAAAGTTGACACATTTAGTAACATAAAAAAGTCAACATTAT
>CAMEKM010000026.1 GCA_945921355.1 uncultured Bacteroidales bacterium | reverse complement strand
TTGACCTATTGACGAGTACATACTTAAAAACAGCCTAAAAAATGACCTATAGACCATTATTTATTATTCCAGTCACATATTCTGATGGTACACATGGTAAACCAGAAGGTTTCTCAATTGACAAGGAACTCATTATCAACAAGGATATCATTGATAAATACTCTACCAACGAGAAGACAGAGAATATCTATGAATTGCGTGAATTAGAATCTGAATTAGGATTTACAGAAGGACATGCAGACTTCTCTGACTTATCGGAAAAAGTTACATTACTTAAGACTATTCGTCCTGATTGGGATTGGTTAGATGATTTAAATGTTGACAACCTTGAGAAAGGTCCTATGCGCATTTCAGATAGTGATGGTATTTTGAATAGGGCCATTCTATTTGCCAAAGAACCGACTCCTTATACCGTAGGACTTAGCAACGAATTAGCACGCCTAGGTGAATATGGTGATTTAGATATACGGCATTCTATATTATGGAAATTTATACATAGTCAGTTTGATAAGAATCCCCCATATAAAAATGATATATTGGAGATTCTACCTCTAAACGAAGAGCAAGAAAAGGCTGTAAAATCGGCATTAAGTGCTGATATTACCCTGATTGCGGGGCCTCCAGGAACAGGAAAAACTCAGGTCGTAGCCAATCTTATTATGAATGCGGCGATAGCGGGACAGAGTGTGTTATTTACAAGTAAAAACAATAATGCAGTTGATGTTGTCGTCAAACGAGTAAATGCACTAAACAAAGACCTGCCGATAGTACTCCGATACGAAAAGAGTGCAAAACAATGTATATCTGATTATGCACAACAATGGGAGAAAGCAAGACGGAAAGATTTTTCTTTCTCTAATGCAATGAGCGCATACAATAGAGTTAGTTCAAGCTATAAAGCAAAACAGAAACAAAAAGAGCAAACCGTAGAAACTAGAAATAGACTTGATGAAGTAGAGCAAATGGTTTGTGTAATTCGAGAAAAGTACCAACATCTCATAGGTGCTTTAACAGAGAATGAGGTTGATATTATTAAGAATGCATATGATGAGTTTGTTACGCTAAGAACAACGTTAATAGAAGGACCTCAACAGTTGCTTGATAAATTATTTAGAAAAAACTGGCAGAATAGATTAACAGAAAAAGGTCACAAGGAGATAACACAAATCAACTCCTTCATGGAGAAATACAATCTCGGTCTTGCACTCGCTTTGGATATGTCAGATCGTGAGTGGGTGCATTTTGACAATCGTTTCAAGGCGCTCATGGATGATTTTAGTCTAATTGCAACTTATAATAGTCTGTTAAAAGAGATATGCGAATCTGCTTCTCTTGAGCAACTTGACGCTGCAATGATAGGCGAGCATGCTGAGTTGCAGGCAAAAGCAAAAGTCGCTTGGAAAGCTTGGCTAGATGAACATATTAGCATTTTCAACGCTAAAAATCGTGGAGAACTGCATAATTACTTAAGTTTACTTGAACATGACCATGTAGATTCATATACATCTGCACTAAAGTCAATGTTGCCGATAAGTGCTATTACATCTCTTAGCGCACGGAGAAGACTACCTTTTAAGGAGGCAATTTATGATTTGCTGATAATTGATGAAGCAAGCCAATGTGATATTGCCTCAATGATTCCATTACTTATGCGTGCTAAGCGCGTAGCTGTGATTGGTGACAAACAACAACTTAATCATATCTGTTTACTGAGTAAACAAACGGACATGAGCCTTATATTGAACAATAATATTGAAGCAAGATGGTCATATCGTAGCAGTTCAATGTATGATTTAGCAGAGAGTATGGCGGAGGCTGAAAATATCATACAACTCCGTGACCATCATCGTAGTTTTCTGGATATTATTCAGTTCTCAAATCAAGAGTTTTATGATAACACACTTCGTATAGCTACTGATTATAGCCGTCTACAATCTCCAAATGATTCTAATAATGCTAAGCCTATTTTAGGTATGCGTTGGATGGAT
The DNA here is from genome assembly GCA_945921355.1 of uncultured Bacteroidales bacterium. Classification (GTDB taxonomy): domain Bacteria; phylum Bacteroidota; class Bacteroidia; order Bacteroidales; family Paludibacteraceae; genus Colicola. Next base: position 21,020 of record CAMEKM010000026.1, on the reverse strand, counting down.
ACAAAAGGAAAAACTATTCGACCAGAAACAGGTGGGGCATACAATCTGAAAGAAGCGGAAGGTGTGATACGAATTCTTCGACGCTTATCAGTCGAACTGGGATTTGAAGGAAGTATAGGTGTTACAACGCCCTTCCATTTGCAATCAGATATGATTACCAAAGCCTTAGAGCGAGACTCAGAACTGCGTAATCATTTGGAATTGCATAACCAAATTTTGATAGATACAGTTCACAAATTTCAAGGAGACGAGAGGGATGTCATCATATTCTCACCAGTTGTCTCTGAAGGAACGAAGTCGCAAAGTCTTATGTTCCTCAAATCGACGGGTAATCTATTCAATGTGGCTATAACGCGTGCAAGGTCTTTGCTTGTAACTGTAGGAGATAAACAGTATTGTAAGCAATGTGGAGTCAGTTATTTGGAACACTTTGCTGAATATAGTAGCGGAAATGAAGCCCCTGTTGAAGCTTCAGAATGGGAACATATCTTGCAAAAAGCACTTTCGGATGCAGGTATTCCTGTTACGGCACAATATCATGTTGATAAGTATTATCTTGATTTAGCTCTCTTCTATAATGGAAAGAAACTTGACATAGAGGTAGATGGAGAAATGTATCATCAAGCATGGACAGGAGAACTCAGCTACAATGATCAGTTGCGCAATCAAGCACTTATGCGTGAAGGGTGGAATGTTATGCGCTTCTGGGTGCAACAAGTTCGAGACCAATTACCATGGTGTATTGAACAAGTACAACAATGGATGAAATCTTGCTAGTCTGAACCAGTGTAAATTTGAGTTGGAATGAATATTAATAATTTCTATAAGGTTATAAAAAAAGTACTTTTAACCATCTTGTTAGGATTACTATTGAATAGTTGCGGATATTACTGCTATGTTTCCTCAATCGGCAGTCCTCCTAAAAATCAATTATATTACATATTACCAAATAATCCGAACCTAGTTGGAGATTTGGAATTTGAACAATATGCAAATATCCTAACAACTACATTAAATAGAGTTGGTTATAAAGATGTGCCAGAGGAGCAAGCAGGAATTATTATATATTTTGATTGGCAAATCGGAAATATGGCAACCGAGGATGTTGCAATACCATACACATATAATAGTTATTCGTCAGTCACATCAACGAACTGGGTCTCCACTCCATATGGATCTTATCCCCAGATGTCAACCACTACCATTGCAACACCTCATACGGGATATATTGCATATAGTAATGATTATTCTCCCATAGCAGTTCATATCATTGCTGTTGACAAGCAGACACGGAAACAAATATGGAAAACGACTATCAACGATAAATTGGAATACAATAAAACCACACTGAATAGTTTGCTGCCCGTAATGCTTTATGCTGGTAGTAAATACTTTGGAATGACAACTGAAGGTCGAGTCGATTTGTTCCCGTCAGAAATAGTAAATCAAGGTATTGCATGGCCTTATTAGTATATTACCTTCCAATTTTTTCAATCTTCGGCACAACCTTCGGCACTCGAAAACTTTTTTCAAAAAAATACACTCACGCGGGAAGTCTAGTAAACACTACACTTCCCGCGTGTTGTATATATCATTTTATTCTCTAAATTCTCAAATCTTCGGCACAAAACCCCTTCCGTGCCGAAGATATTTGCAGCATTATTATAGAGACACGTTTATAGAAAGCCACAAAAAGCCCATAGATGTGCTATAGATCTCCTTGTTATCTGTTCTATGCTTGCGCTGATTCCTCAAAGTGGGGACTTTTCGGGCGCTGCGCTCGGAGTGCGTTCCGTCGCACTCCTTCAGGTCCCGAAACTTGTAAACAACTTTCCGCCTACTTCAACTTAACAAAGCGCCCATCCGTATACTTGTCCCCAAAAAATACACTCACGCGGGAAGCATAGTAAATACTACTTTTCCCGCGTGTTGTATATACTACAAGCATCTTATAAGATAATTGTATTTATCATTTTTATTATAAAAGTAGTAATTTTATTTACTATTTTCTTGCGCATTTCAAATAAAAGTATTACCTTTGCAGGGTAAAAATGCGGATAACCGCAAAAATACCCCACAAAGTATGAAAATCGAGCGGAAAAGACACCTACAAAGACTCATCAATAGTCGAAAAAACGGACAGATAAAAATTATCACTGGAATAAGACGCTGCGGTAAGTCTTACCTGCTTAATGTCCTATACCGAGAATACCTTCTGCAAGAGGGAATCAAACCTGAGCAAATTATCGCTATCGAACTTGACAACGATGCTGCTATTCGTTTGCGCAATCCACTCGAACTGAGTGCTCACCTCAGACAAGCGGTACAGGATGTCAACACCGAATATTACATCATGCTTGATGAGATACAAATGGTAGAAACCATTGACAATCCATATTTACCCAAAGAGACTGGTGCTAAAATCTCTTTCGTTGATGTACTACTCGGACTAAAAACTCTTCCCAATGTAGATGTATATGTCACTGGAAGCAACTCCAAAATGCTCTCATCGGAGGTCGCTACCACTTTCCGTGACAGAGGCGAAGAGATACATATCACACCACTTACTTACGAGGAGTTTTACGAGGCATACCCCAATGAAAAACGATATGCGTGGCGCGAGTTTATGACCTATGGAGGCATGCCTTTCGTGCTACATAAAAACTCACACGAAGAAAAAGCAAAATATTTGCAAGATCTATTCCGTCTCACATATATCAAAGATGTGATAGACCGTAATAACCTACGCACAAAAACAGAAGTCTTAGACGAACTCCTAAATGTGGTGTCTTCATCAGTGGGATCACTTACTAATCCTACAAGAATAGCCAATACCTTTCAATCAGTAAAGGGCGTAAACATTAAAAACGAAACTATCTCATCCTATCTTGACTACTTTATTGATGCATACATCTTGAGAAAATCACATCGCTATAACATCAAAGGACGCTCGTATATAGATACTCCTCTCAAGTATTATTTTGCAGATAATGGATTGAGAAATGCCCTGCTTAATTTCCGTCAGCAAGAGGAAAACCACATTATGGAAAATATCCTCTACAACGAACTAATCTCCAGAGGATTTAGCGTAGATGTGGGAGTCGTAGAATATAACCATACTAATGCAGAAGGAAAGAAATTGCGCTCACAACTGGAAGTTGATTTCGTTGTGAATAAAACCAATATGCGATATTATATTCAATCGGCATTAACAATTGCAGATGAAGAAAAACGACAACAAGAAATCAATTCGCTCACTCGTATTGATGATTCATATACTAAAATTGTTGTCGTGCGCGACGATATTCTCCCATGGACTGACAACAACGGAGTACAATACATCAATATCGAGGATTTCCTTTTAGATAGAATAAATCTATTATAATTAAGCTAAACTTTCGGAACAATCGTCTTATCTCGCCCAATGGGCTCAAACGATTAATCGCAAGCGATTTTCCAGCACAAAAGCACCAAAACGCTGAGTCTTCAGCACCACTATATTATATAGAAGGTAAATGATTCGTAACTTCAAGAGCCGGTAATCCGAATAGTGCATTTGTTTACCCGACATTTGCTTATGTCAAAAAAAGGTAATTTCGAGGGCACCTTAATCCTCGAAGTTACAGTAAAAAATATAGCCTATGGCAAAAAAAACTTGCTTTTTTTGCACATATACATTTTTTTTTGTACCTTTGCAACGAAAATAAACAAAATTATGCGAGCAATATCTCCTTCTCTTTTGGCAGCAGACTTCGGGAATCTGCAACGCGAGTGCGAAATGATCAACGTAAGTAGTGCGGAATACTTGCATATTGATGTGATGGATGGTGTGTTTGTACCCAATATATCGTTTGGTTTTCCAGTAATGGAGGCATGCAGAAAGCATTGTACGAAACCATTGGATGTGCACTTGATGATTACCCACCCTGAAAACTATGTAGAACGGTTCTGCGACGCAGGTGCATGGAGCGTTGGATTTCATATAGAGGCAGTAGATGACCCTATGCCTGCAATAGAGCTGATTCGCAAGAAGGGTGTGCGTACGTGCCTGACTATCAATCCCAAAACAGATATTCACAGTTTGGATCCATACTTAGGCGAAGTGGATATGGTGCTATTGATGTCGGTGCAAGCGGGCTATGGAGGACAAGGATTTATTCCAGAATCATTGGATCGATTACGCTATCTTCGCAAGGCGATAGATGAACGAGGTTTGAAGACCTTAATCGAAGTGGACGGTGGTGTGAATGCCAAGTGGGCACCCGAATTATGGAAAGCTGGAGCAGATATCTTGGTGGCGGGTAGTGCGGTGTTCAAAGCCCCTGATCCGATAGCAATGGTCAACCGCTTGAAAGAAGGTTAACCATTGCTGTTTAGAGGACGCTCTACGAGCTCCAGTTTAGAGTTTAGAGTTTAGAAGATAGAGATCTATGAGATGGTTGGCGGCACATACGTGGTTGATAGCGTTGGTGCCGTTGGTCGTAATAATTCTAATAAGCGGCTATGTCGGTAAGCCGCTTAACTTGTTGAAAGACACCGCGGTAGATTATATAGGTAAAGATACGGTTTTAGCTATGCGCCTACAAAGTGATGGGCAAGAAAGGGCTAAAACCATACGCTATGATGCAGAGATAGAAGATGGGAGCAAAGTGTTGCTCTACTTGCAAAAAGATAGTTTGGCTATGCCACAGATGGAAGATATCTTGATGGTAAAGACCAAAGTAGAACGTGGTGGAAGATTAGGGGATTTCGATTATGGTTTGTATTTGCAAAGGCACGGGATTGTAGGCAGTTGCTGGGCATACAGACGAAACTGGCAAGTGATTGGGCATGAGGAAGATAGAAGCATTAGAGGATATGCACGGAGATGCCAATATCGTTTACACAAGCAATACAGAAAGATGGGGATAGATGGCAAGGAATTGGGCATATTATCTGCCCTGACTTTGGGCTATCGCGAAGAACTAGATAAAGACGTACAACGGGCGTTTTCTGTTTCTGGTGCCATGCACGTATTGGCAGTCAGTGGATTGCATACAGGCATAGTCTGGGGTATAGTGATTTGGGTGTTGACCTTGGGCGGCTGGCGCAAGCCACTCTACGAAGAACGATGGAAACGATGGCTACTGAGTACCTTGATTATCACGATATTGTGGGGATACGCCTTTATCACAGGACTAAGCCCATCGGTGATGCGAAGTGCATTGATGCTGACATTTGTAGAATGTAGTTTGCTATTCAAGCAACAGACCTCTCGCTGGAATGCTATTTTAGCCGCAGCATTGATAATATTGATAATTAACCCCTTATCATTGTGGAGCGTGAGTTTTCAGTTGAGTTTTGCAGCTGTACTGAGCATTATGTTGGTAGGGAGCAAGTTGCAACAGAAGGTGGTTTTGCGAGGAAAGATGGGGCAATATATAAGAGGCTTGCTAATCGTTTCGATTGCCGCACAAGTAGGCACCATGCCACTCACATTGCATTATTTTGGGCAAACGAGCAATTACTTTGCACTGACCAATCTGATTGTTATTCCGATGGCAGGTGTGCTTTTGTGGCTGGGGTTCAGTATGTTAGCCATGTCATGGTGCGTAGTAGGTGAGTGGATAGGAGTGGCGGCCAAATGGTGTACATGGGTACTGCGTGAAGCAGTAGAATGGATAGAGAGATTGCCTTTTTCAACGACGCAGATAAGTTTATCCAGCGAAAGTGTAGCAGGACTTTACTGTGCAATTATTTGCGGCTTGCTCATGTTACGCGGTGGTAAAGTACATTGGTGGTGGTTAATCGGAGTGGTTACCAGTTTGGTGGTAATTTTGATTTGTGAATTAGGACTGCTTTGCTAAAGGAACAAGGAATTGGGAATAATAAATAACATTTGGGATGAAGCAATATAGTTTATCAGAGTTGTGTAGCTGGATTCAAGATGTGGTAGAAACTGACTTGCCTGACCGCTATTGGGTGCGTGCAGAAATCGCTTCGATGAGTGTGCGCGGGCATTGCTATCTGGAGTTGGTGGAGAAAGCCGAGAATGGCACTCTGGCGGCCAAAGTGAGAGCCACTTGTTGGAGCAATGTCTATGGTTTATTATCCGCATATTTTCAGCAAGAAACAGGGCAAACCTTACACACGGGTCTGCAGGTCTTGTTAGAGGTAAGTGTGGAGTTTCATGCCGTATATGGATTGAGTCTGAATATCTGGAATGTGGATCCCACCTACACCATGGGTGACTTGGCCAAACAACGCCAAGCCACTATCCTACAACTGACCGAAGATGGAGTGATGGAGTTGCAACGTGCGTTGGAGTTGCCCAGTTTGGTGCGCAGAGTGGCAGTAGTGTCGTCTGCAGATGCGGCTGGTTATGGCGATTTCTGCGATCAATTGCAGCACAATCGCTTTGGCTTTAAGTTCCATACTCATTTGTATCCTGCTGTCATGCAAGGAGATACAGCAGCCAGGAGCATCGTTCAAGCCCTCGGAGCCATTGCAGCGCAAGAGGAAGAATGGGATATGGTGGTGATTATTCGAGGAGGAGGTGCAACCACCGATTTGCAGTGCTTTGATGACTATGTATTGGCTAGTCATTGTGCACAGTTCCCGTTGCCTATTGTGGCAGGAATTGGTCATACGAGAGATGTGAGTGTGGTGGATATGGTAGTACATACGAGTGTGAAGACACCCACTGCAGCAGCCGAATGGTTGATTGAGCGCGTGGCTGAGCAAGTGGAAAGAGTGAATGGATTGCTGCTACGATTGCAACGTGCTACTCAAGCGGCTGTGATGAAAGAAAAGAATCGTCTGTTGCTCTTTCAGCAGCGTATGCACAGTGCTACCCAACGACTACTATCACAGGAAAGGAGCAAACTCGCTATATGGCAGAAAACTATCGAGTTACATTCCCCAGAACGGATATTTAAGATGGGCTATAGTTTGACTACTGTCAATGGCAAAGTTGTTCGTAATCAAGAAGATATCAAGGCTGGAGACATCATCGAGACTCACCTCCAAGATGGTGTAGTAGAATCGGTAGTGAAATGAAGAAACAAAGAAAGATATATTTTCTATTGACCGCAGAGCAGTGGTTGGGTGTGGCAGTGTTGGTGATTCTGGTAGTGGGCACACTGATGGCAGTAAAGCATTTTCAACCACAGAAAGAGGTGGAAACTATTTGGGTAAACGATAGTACACGAACGGAATTTGCTGCTTATCAAGCCCAACAAGATAGCATACGTAAGACTGAATGGGAAAAACGATATCCCCGTGATACTGTTGAGATTCGTATGCAAGCGTTTGACCCCAATACGGCTGATAGCAGTACGTTGGTGCATTTAGGCTTCAAGCCATGGCAGGCAAAGAATATGTTGAAATACCGCGCCAAAGGAGGCAAATATCGTAAGCCAGAAGACCTAAAAAGGTTGTACGGTATGACGGATAGTATGTATCAAGCATTGACTCCTTATATACACATCGCGCGCGAGGAGATAGATAGTTTGGTAGATTCTGTGCGAATGGATTCGTTGCCCCAATGGCAGAAGGAAAACAAAGATACTATTATTAATTTACGTACAGCAGATACTACGGAATTGAAAATGCTTTATGGTATTGGTTCCTATCGTGCACGGCAGATTGTTCGTTATCGTGAGCAGTTGGGTGGGTTTGTACGGGTGGAGCAAGTCATAGAGGCAAAGGGTATGGACGGTGTAAATGCTGACACGCTCTTGCAACATCTTTATATGGATAGTGTGATTGTAGAGCAGATTCCTATCAATCAAGTGGGTGTACAACGATTGGCACGTCATCCGTATATACGCTTTGAACAGGCAAAAGCCATTTACGAATTGAGAAGACGGAAGATTCATTTGGATTCTATCCAACAATTGAACGAACTAGAGTGTTTATCTACAGAAACACTTGAGAAAATAGCTCCATATCTTAATTTTGATAAAAAATAGTATAAATAGTTAAGTTTGGCACAGTATTTGCAGTAACGTTAGCGTTAGTAAAATATTTGTGATGAACAAAATGCCAATCAACATATTATTAGTAGAGGATGATGCTAACTTGAGTGCTGTACTTGCAGATTATTTGAGCAGTAAGGGTTATGTCGTAGAAACGGCTATCAATGGCAAGGAAGCGTGGGAATTGGTGCTGATTAAACATTATGATTTGGTTATCAGCGACGTTATGATGCCTCGTATGAATGGCTATGATTTGCTGAAACAAATCCGTGTGTCTCTGCCGAATATGCCAGTTATTATACTAACAGCGAAGACCGATCGTGATGATATTATATATGCATATGAGTTGGGATGTGATGATTACGTGACAAAACCATTCTCAATGGACATTTTAATATGTAGGATAGAGGCTGTGATGCGTAGATATCGCCACACATTAGAAGCGGAACAAACGGAATGGCAATTGGGGGATTTGGTATTTGACTCTATGCGACAGTTATTAGGAGAGCGTCATTTGAGTTCACGTGAAAATGATTTGCTCAAAATACTTTGCCAAAATATGAATGAATTAGTAGATCGTAATCGTATATTGATGACTATTTGGGGAGCAGATACCTATTTTAATGCACGTTCTTTAAGTGTGTATATCAATCATTTGCGCAAATATTTAGGCGAAGCAACACCAGTACGAATTATGAGTGTACATGGCAAAGGATATAAATTAGTTATCATGAATAATTAATTAAAAGAAAAACACGATCTTGAGAAGAAGTCGTGTTTTGGTAAATAGTGTTTTTCATAATATGCGAGAGAGTTCGATGTGATATCGCGCTCTCTTTTACTTTTATGGTAGTTGTCAATATCTAATACAACAAAGAGAAGCACGTCTGCTTCTCTTTTGTTAGTTGTAAGGAAATAATATGAATTACTCTGCTACTTCCTCTGTCTCAAACTCAGGTACTGCTTGAGCAGCTTGCTCTGCCTCGTAAGCCTCTTGCACTTGCTCGGTAATAGCACTACCTTCTTCTGTAATAGCACTTTGGCTCTTGTTGAAACCAACTGCAAGAACGCTCAATACGATGATGATTGCAGCCAAAGTCCAACTTGCTTTCTCCAAGAAGTCAGCTGTCTTAGGAGCACCCATTACTTGGTTTCCGCTAGAGAAACCTGCAGCTAAACCACCACCTTTGCTGTTTTGTACCAACACCAAAAGGATCAGCAATATTGCTGCGATAACAATCAAAATAGTTAATAGTACGTACATAATTTATTGTTTTAAAAGTTTTAAAGGTTCTAAATGTTTTAAGCGTTGTGCGCTTGTTCTCGAGGTACAAGCGCCCAATGAGCTTGCAAAGGTACAAAAATATTTACAATTTACAAAATTTACGGTGTACAATTTGCATTTTTTGCAAGAAAAGCATGAAAAATATACTAAAACCGCTACAACTGACCTGCTTCTACGAGGTTTATTACTCGTTCTACGATTCTGTCTTTGTCCAAGGCATCGTATTCTTCCTTGAGGTCGTTCTTGAATAGTTTGGCGATGAACTGCCAGAAATTGGCGCTTGCTTTTCCGCGATAGTGCTTGATGATATCGTAGCTTGTACGGTCGCTTTCTCGATCCATGAGTTTCATCAGCATCTGGCCTTGTGAGGCAGTCATCTTGCGGAAATGTTGTTCGTATTTCTTAAAGAGATATTTCTCGTGTTGTTTCCACCATTTCTTTCGCAGTTTCTTATCGGGTATTTTTGCCAATTGCTGGTCAGCATATTCCATTTCTTTGGTTAGGAGTTTGGCAAAGGGTAGGGTTTTCTTGACATCGCGGACAGTTTTCCAATAAAAACGTTCCTGTTGTTTGTTTTTGAAGACCATCTTGGGATACACCCAAATATCGTGCATGTGCGCGAGGTAAAAGGTATCGTTGTCGCGCACTTGCAATTGCACCGAATCCACATAATCCATCTCATGTGAAGGCATCACGAAGTCGGGCAGACTTTCTCCCCGCGCTGCAATAGCAACCAACACCATTATGAGCATCGCCATTTTTCGCATTCCGTTGCAAAGGTAATGTAATTTTCTCACATACGCAACTGTAACAACATTTTTTATACAAAAAAGCCACCCTAATGGATGGCTTTCCTTTTGTTGCGGAGGGCGGGATCGAACCACCGACCTTCAGGTTATGAGCCTGACGAGCTACCACTGCTCTACTCCGCGATGTATATTTCTTTCGAAATCGGCTGCAAAGATACTGCTTTTTTTTGGAATGACCAAATAATTTTGTACTTTTTTCGTTTTTTTTACTGAAAAACGGTCGTATTTTCTGCGAAAACCTCTATAGGGTGGGGATTATTCCACTCCTGCTGCCACTTCTCGGTAAGCATGCAGACTAAGGTTGTCGCTTACAATTTTCAGCGAAGAGAGGTGCTCGAATCCTAAAGCAGCAATGTATGCCAACTCCATGTCGAATACGCAATCATGGTAATCCGATTGCAATACAAAATCGGTGTTGCTATAACATACTGACCTCAAACAATCTTGTGGTTGTTTCAAATACTCATCGGGAATAGGGCGCAGGTGCAGCTCTGGTTCGGGGTAGGTGACACAAGGGTGATTCAGGCGCACTTCCGTTACGCAAACAGCACTTCCGATGGCATAGTTTGCGCTTCCTGCATAGCCGATGTTGATTATTTTCGCGTGGCGTGGCAAGTCGCGTAGTGTGTGCATTACGTTGATTGCTCCCACTCCTGTAACGAGGATGTCCCAAACTGTTCCGTCCGACATATACCATTGTCCATCGCGCATTTCTCCTTGCAGATGTTGCGCAATGAGTTTTTGTTCACCAATAAAATCGCCTGCTTCGGCAATAACAATAAAATGGTTATTCATGCTTTTAATTGTATTTTAGACCGCAAAGGTACGAAAATATTTGCATATTTGCAAAAAAAGCAGTAACTTTGCAGCGATAAATTTGATTCATTCTCCAAAATCTATTATTGTCTATGTTTATCATTGGCATAGCGGGCGGTACTGGCTCGGGTAAAACAACAGTTGTAAAGAAACTGATAGAGCGCCTTCCAAAGGGCGAAGTCGTAGTCATTCCTCAGGATTCCTATTACAAAGATAGTAGTGATGTGCCTATGGAGGAGCGCCAAAACATCAATTTCGATCACCCTGATGCGTTTGAGTGGCCATTGCTTGCAAAGCATATTGAGCAACTGAAGCAAGGTCATGCTGTAGAGCAACCAATCTATGACTATATCACTTCTTCGCGTCAGAAGGAGACTATCCATGTTGAGCCTCGCGAGATCATTATCGTCGAGGGCATTATGGCGTTGCGTGATTATCATCTTCGCCAGCAGATGGATTTGAAGATTTTTGTGGATGCAGATGCAGATGACCGTCTGATTCGTGTGGTGCAACGTGATATTGTGGAGCGTGGACGTACTGTAGAGGCAGTGATGGAGCGTTATCAGCGTGTGCTGAAACCTATGCATGAGCAGTTTATTGAGACGTGTAAACGCTATGCAGATGTTATCATCCCTCAAGGTGGACACAACAATGCCGCCATCAATATGCTGGTGAAATTCATCAAGCAAGAACTCAAGGAGAAGAAATAATGCGCTATCTCCAGCTCTTTTGGACATACCTCAAGATTGGTACCTTCACGATAGGTGGAGGGTATGTGATGTTGTCTATGATAGAGCATGAAGTGGTGGAGCGCAAGGGGTGGATTGACCGTGAGGAGTTTCTGAATATGATTGCTTTGGCACAGGCTGCGCCTGGGTTAATTGCGGTGAATTCGGCCATATTTATCGGTTGGCGTATTGGCGGTTGGCGTGGTGTGATAGCCACGGTGTTGGGAGCGGTATTACCTTCGTTCTTAATCATCTTGGCGATAGCGATGGTGTTTCAAGATTACAAGGATTTGCCTGCTGTTGAGGCAGTGTTTAAAGGCATTCGCCCTGCGGTGGTGGCATTGATTGCAGCTCCGCTATGCAAGATGGCGCACAGCGCCAAGATTACTTGGGCAACGGCTGTAATCCCTATTGCGGGTGCGTTGCTGATATGGTTAGGTGGGTTGTCGCCTGTATGGATTATTCTTGTGACAGTAGTGGTCGCATTGCTTTATACATGGCTCAAAGAAAGGAGGAAGGCATGATTTATTTGCAACTTTTCTTGAGTTTTTTGAAAATCGGATTTTTTGGTTTTGGAGGAGGATTGGCAATCTTCTCACTTATCCAACATGAGATAGAGGTGCATGGCTGGATGACCCAAGAGGAGTTGGTTGATATTTTTGCTGTCAGCCAAGTGACTCCTGGTCCGATAGGCATCAACTGCGCTACTTATGTGGGCTATACAGCCACAGGCAATGTGTGGGGTAGTCTGCTGGCTACTGTAGCGATTGTTATTCCCAGTTTGATTATTATGCTGTCGCTTTGTAAGGTGTATTTTGTTATTAGTACGCGTTTTCAGCATAATGTTTATTTCACTCGCACCATGCAGATGTTGCGTCTTTCGGTATTGGGAATGATTGCTGCGGCTGCATTGCTGCTGATGAAGCCTGTTGGTCAGCCTTCTGTCAGTTTTATTGATTGGAAGAGTTGGGTGATTTTTGGGGTTGTATGTTTGTTTACTCTCTTGCCGATGTTTTTGAAGAACACGGCAGGCGTTTCTAAAAAAAGTGCTGAAGTGTTTAAGAAGTTCATCAATCTGCTCTCCCACCCGATTCTATTGATAGTTTTAGCGGGTGTGGCAGGGTATGTGATTTATAGTTGATGAATCGCATTCACGGCATTTTATCTGGATTTTCTTCAAGTTCCCTTCGGGCTACGTGACCATTTCGCGACCATTGTTGCACATCTGTGGGCTAACTGTATCCTATTTGTGGCTTTTAGTTTTCCGTTTTTACCTTTCCGTTTGCTATTCCCCTTGCCGAAGGAAGAAAAACAAGTGCGGACATTTCTGCCCGCACTTGCTCTCTAAACAGTAGGCGCAAGGCGCCTACTGTTTAGGGTTTAGAGGTGTGAATACCCGAATATGATTCGGGGTTAATGGACAAAGATTGCATAGAATACTCGACTACAAGTCGAGGCAATAGAAGAATATTACTCGGCGAATTAACGCCGAGCACTTGACAGGTGGCAAGGTACGGGGAAAGTATTGGATGGTGATACTGTGGTAACAGAGTGGTATCGGAATAGTAACGAGGTGGTTTCGAGAAAGATAGCGGGAAAGAAGCATATAGAAGGCAGGATGAAGGTAAGAGGAAGATAGGAAGAAGATAGGGTATTCTCAGGTTAACAACCCGATTATCCTACGTATATCCTACGTATATGTTACGTATATCTAACGTATATCATATGTAATTGATAAGGAAAAGACAAGGGGAGCAATAGGGATAACAGGGGAGATGCAAAATACATATATAAATACATTAGGGAGAGGAAAAATGGACTAAAAAAGTGGTAGGCAAGAGAGTAATGCAACCGATTGCAGTGATTTATATGGCTGGATTGGGCTGAAAAATCGCAAGAGTGTTGCATATATCAAAAAAATGTTGTACCTTTGCAGCGCTTTTCGTGCGCATACGCGCAACGTTATACTTGAAACAATAAGTACGAAAAAGAATAAACAATTATGGTAATTAAAGTAAGTAACACCAATCAACCAAATTGGACAGATTTGAATGTACATGCAAATCTGCCAAAGAATCTGAACAAACTTCAAGAAATCGCTACCAACCTCTGGTGGGTATGGAACTCAGATGCGAAGAATATCTTCCGTCACATTGACTTGGATGCTTGGCATCAAGCACAATCCAACCCTATCGTATTGCTGAACACCATCAGCTACGATCGAATGCTCGAGCTCAGCAAGGACAAACAGTTCATGGCTCAATTGGACAAAACATATGCCGAGTTCCGCGCATACATGGATGAGCCAAAAGATCCTAAGAAACCAAGCATAGCATATTTCTCTATGGAATACGGCTTGACCCATGTGCTCAAAATCTACTCTGGTGGTTTGGGCGTACTCGCAGGTGACTACCTGAAAGAGGCATCAGACTGCAACGTGGACATGACCGCTATCGGTTTCCTCTATCGTTATGGATATTTCACACAAACCCTTTCTCCAGAAGGACAACAAATAGCCAAATACGAGGCACAAAACTTCTCTAACCTGCCTATCACACAGGTGAAGAATGCAGATGGTACACCAATGATTATTGATGTGCCTTATCCAGATCGCTATGTGCACGCATACCTTTGGAAAGTGGCTGTAGGTCGTATTAACCTCTATTTGCTCGATACCGACAATGAGATGAACTCTGAGTTTGACCGCCAAATCACTCACCAACTCTATGGTGGCGATTGGGAGAACCGTATCAAGCAAGAGATTATGCTCGGTATGGGTGGTGTGCTCGCTCTTAATAAACTCGGCATCAAGAAAGACGTATATCACTGCAACGAGGGTCACGCAGCTTTCATGGGCTTGCAACGTATGCTCGACCTCGTAGAGAAAGAGGGATTGAACTTCCAACAAGCATTGGAGGTGGTTCGCGCAAGCGGTCTTTACACTTGCCATACTCCAGTACCTGCTGGTCACGACTACTTCGAGGAGGGACTCTTCTACAAGTATATGAGCTCTTTCCCAGCACGCTTGGGTATCGAGTGGCATGACCTCATCGGTATGGGTCGCCAAAACCCAGAGAACAATACCGAGAAATTCTCTATGTCTGTATTTGCGCTGAACACTTGCCAAGAGGCTAACGGCGTGAGCTGGTTGCACGGAGAGGTGAGCAAGAAAATGTTTGCTCCAGTATGGCCAGGCTACTTCGAGGAGGAGTTGCATGTGGATTATGTGACCAACGGTGTGCACATGCCAACATGGGCTGCTAGCGAATGGAAAGCAATCTACAAAGAGACCTTCCCAAAAGAGTGGTTTAACGACCAATCGAACCTCGCTATGTGGGCGCCATACAACGAGTTGCCAGAGGAGAAGATTTGGGCTACCCGTATGAGCCTCAAGTGCAAACTGATTGACTACTTGAAAGAGCAATTCCGCGACAACTGGATGAAGAGCCAAGGTGATCCTGCTCGTATAGTACGCGCACTCAACGAGATGAATCCTAATAACTTGATTATTGGTTTCGGTCGTCGTTTCGCTACCTACAAACGTGCTCACTTGCTCTTTACCGACTTGGAGCGTCTTGATAAACTGGTAAACAACCCAGACCGTCCAGTACAATTCTTGTTTACAGGTAAGGCTCACCCAGCAGACGGTGGTGGTCAAGGACTCATCAAACGTATCATTGAGATTAGCCGTATGCCACAGTTCCTCGGTAAGATCATCTTCTTGGAGAACTACGATATGCGTCTGGCTAAACGCCTCATCTCAGGTGTGGATATTTGGTTGAACACTCCTACTCGTCCATTGGAGGCCAGTGGTACCTCTGGCGAGAAAGCACAAATGAATGGTGTATTGAACTTCTCTGTGCTTGACGGCTGGTGGAAAGAAGGTTATGTAGAAGGTGCAGGTTGGGCATTGACCGACAAGCGCACTTACGAGAATCAAGCTCACCAAGACCAATTGGATGCAGCTACTATCTACCAAATGCTCGAGAACGAGATTATCCCAATGTACTATGCTAAGAACAGCAAGGGCTACTCGCCAGAGTGGATTCAAACTATCAAGAATAGTGTCACTAAAATCACTCCACGCTTCACAACCAAGCGTATGATGGATGACTACTTCGAGAAGTTCTACAACAAATTGGCTAAGCGTCATGCCCTCCTCGTTGCAGATAACTACAAGGTGGCTAAGGAGATTGTAGCTTGGAAGCAAAACATCGTAGCTCACTGGGATGAGATAGAGGTGGTTAGTTCTACCTTCGATGCAGGCGAAGCTCCAGTGAATGTAGGTGGCCAGTGTAAGGTGGCAGTAGAGTTGGATACCAAGGGCTTGAACGACAATGGTTTGGGCGTAGAGTTGGTAGCAATCCGCACTTCTACCCACAACAACGATAAGCTCTACGAAGTACAACAACTCGAATTGGTGAAAACCGAGGGCAGTCATCTCTTCTTCGAGACAGACTATCGTCTTGACTACGCAGGCGGTATGAAGTTCGGTTTGCGTCTCTATCCTAAGAACGCACTCCTGCCTCACCGTATGGACTTCTGCTATGTACGTTGGATTTAATCATCACCAACATATACAATCAAAAAAGCAACTCGGTCGAGTTGCTTTTTTGTTGTCATTTATGATAGTGATGCGTTGTTGTCACTCAATTAACGGCTTACGCGAATATACAGCAGTGCGCCAATGGCTAAGAATACGAAGTTGGGTATCCATACACTCATGAAAGGCGACATCACACCATTCACAGAGAAGGTAGTTGAGACAGTCGAGAATAAGATATAGAGCGCACTAAGCGTGATACCCACACCCAGATTCTTGCCCATACCGCCACGCACTTTCTTCGAACTGAGCGTCACGCCCAATAGCGTCATAATAAACGCGCCAATAGGACTTGCCCAACGTTTCCACCATTCAGTTTCGAATGCTTGTATGTTGCCCGCACCTCGTTTGCGCTGGGTTTCAATATAGGCTTTGAGTTCGGGGTTACTCATCATTTGGGCGTTTTCGGCTGTATAGAATAGTTCTTTGGGTAAGATAGGGATGATTGTATCTAGGCGGCTACCCCGTGAGAGTGTCTCGTACATGCCATCGAAATCACGACGTACATATTTGTCTAAGTGCCAATTGTAGGCTGAGTCGTAATGAATACGGTCCGCGGTGATTCGCGTAACCAATTTCTTGCCATCAAAATGTTCTAGTGATGCACGATAGCCCATATTGGTGCGCTTCTGAAAACTTTCAATATACAATATCGTACCAGGCTCTACCTCCATTTGGATATTACGTGCGTTCTCGCGTGAAAACCGCTGAATATATTTGTCTTGGAAAGTCAGCATCTTCTCCGAAGCAGGGGGAATGACATAGCCTGTCATCCAAAATGAAAGTAGGAAAAGCAGCGAGGCACTAATCAAATAGGGCAACATCAAGCGATGGTAACTCACACCACTTGCAAGTATCGCAATAATTTCGCTATTGCCAGCTAACTTGCTTGTAAAAAATATCACAGATATGAATATGAACAAAGGGGAGAACATATTCATAAAGTAAGGAACGAAATTGAAGTAGTAGTCGAATATGATTTCTTTAATGGGTGCTTGATTTTCAAAGAAATCATCCATTTTTTCTGTTAAGTCAAACACCACAGCAATACTCATAATCAGCACGATTGAAAAGAAAAACGTGCCGAGAAACTTGCCGATAATATATCGATCAATGCGTTTAATCATTTTCTACATACGTTGCATCAATCGAGGAGTAATATCATCTTTCCATGCTTTGAAGTCGCCCTCCAAGATATGTTTGCGTGCTTCGCCGACCAACCACAAATAGAAAGCCAAGTTGTGAATACTCAGCAATTCCAGCCCTAACATCTCTTGCGCGTGTATTAAATGACGTACGTACGCGCGCGTGTACTCATGATCTATATGGCTTGTGCCGCAAGGGTCAAGTTCGGTGAAGTCGTTCTCCCACTTCTTGTTGCGCATATTCATCACACCATTCTGGGTGAAAATCATACCATTACGACCATTTCGAGTTGGCATCACGCAATCAAACATATCCACTCCGCGCTCGATACCCTCCAGCAAGTTCCATGGTGTACCCACTCCCATCAAATAACGAGGTTTGTTCTTAGGCAAAATATCATTCACCACCTCAATCATCTCATACATCTTTTCGGTAGGTTCGCCTACTGCCAAACCACCAATAGCATAACCATCTCTATCTAAGTCACGTAGATGCTTTGCAGCATCTTGGCGTAAGTCCTTATACACGCATCCCTGCACAATAGGGAAGAGGTGTTGCTTATATCCGTACAGATCAGGCGTTTCGTCAAAACGCTTGATACATCTGTCTAACCATCTGTGTGTGCGTTGCATGGATGATGTAGCGTATTGGCGATCGGCTGTACCTGGGCAACATTCGTCAAAAGCCATCATGATGTCTGCACCAATCTCACGTTCAATATCCATCACATTCTCTGGTGTAAACATCAATTTTCTGCCATCAATATGCGAAGAGAATTGCACTCCCTCCTCTGTCATCTTGCGGATGTCGGTCAGCGAAAATACCTGAAAGCCACCGCTATCAGTCAAAATAGGTCTGTTCCATCCTTCGAAACGATGTAAACCACCTGCCTGATGAAGTATCTCTGTGCCAGGACGTAAAAAAAGATGATAGGTGTTGCCTAAAATGATTTGTGCTTTGATATCATCTTCCAATTCTCGACGTTGTACGCCTTTTACGGTACCTACTGTGCCCACGGGCATAAAGATAGGGGTCATGATATCGCCATGGTCAGTATGTACCACACCTGCGCGAGCTGCGGAACAACTATCTGTATGAATAAGGTCAAAAAATGCCATTATCGCAGATGGTTATTTTCGGGAAAAACAATAGCAGGCTTAAATTCTTTTTGCTCTTCAGAAGTCATTATGGCATACGCCATAATGATTACCGTGTCGCCAACACCAATCAGATGTGCTGCAGCACCATTGATGCAAATGCAGCCACTTCCACGTTTGCCAGGTATCACATAAGTTTCCAAACGTGCACCATTGGTGTTATCCACTACTTGTACTTTCTCTCCTGCATAGATGTTTGCTGCATCCATAAGGTCCTCGTCAATCGTGATACTACCAATGTATTCTAGATTGGCTTCGGTCACCTTTACGCGATGGATTTTCGATTTTAGTATATGTAAATACATGATAATATCAAATTTTGGCACAAAATTACAACTTTTTTCTTAAACTTGCAAAAAAAATTTGCATATTTCAAAAAAAAGCAGTACTTTTGCACCCGTTTTCGGAAGAGAGCGTATTCGCTACGGCGAAGGAGAGATGGCAGAGTGGTCGATTGCGGCGGTCTTGAAAACCGTTGAACTGAGAGGTTCCGGGGGTTCGAATCCCTCTCTCTCCGCAAAAAAAAGGAAAATAGAGGCGATGAACCTCTATTTTTTTATCTGTAGTTTTGTAAATATACTATACCTATCATATGTTTTCTTTTTTCAAAAAGTACCTACCATACTACAAACGCAATCTCCGTGTGGCATTGCCTGTGATGCTGACTCAATTGGGTGCATCGCTGGTAGGGTTGTTTGATTCTATCATGGTCGGACATTATGCTACTGTAGATCTCGCTGCCGTAAGTTTTGCTAATGCATTGTTCTTTATGGCGATGGTGTTTGCTATGGGGGCACTGATGGCTATCACACCACTGGTGGGTGTTCGAGTAGGCGAGATGAATGCATGTCCAGAAGGAAAAATAAATATACGCCATAAGATAGCTGTACTATTTCAGAATGGTATTGTCTTTACCCTGCTGCAATCGGTATTCATGTTGTTGCTGTTGGGCGGTTGTCTTCCGTTTTTGGAGTATTTTGGTCAGGATCCAGCCGTAATTGAGGTCGCACGACCTTATTACGTGTTGATAGTTATCTCGTTGGTACCATTCTTGATTTTTACTTTCTTTAAGCAATTTCTAGAGGGCCTTGGCAATACGCTGGTTGCCATGATTATCACACTATCAATGAACGCATTAAATATTTTCCTCAATTGGATATTTATTTATGGTCATTGGGGTGTGGAGGCAATGGGGGCTACGGGAGCAGGTATAGGCTCACTGATTTCTCGCGTAGGTATGGCACTCTGCTTTTTTGCAGCTATATGGTTTCATCGCGATTGGAAGTATTATATCCAAACCTTCTCGTGGCGTAACTTCAGTTGGCACGCAATCAAGCAGCAAATAAAGGTAGGTTTTCCCATAGGCGCACAAACTTTCTTGGAAACTTTTACTTTTGCGGTATCGTTTGTGATAATCGGTTGGATTAGTAAGGAGGCACTGGCTGCTCATCAAGTGGCTAATCAGATTGCTGATATGACTTTTATGATTGCTCTTGGTATCGGTGCAGCTACCACGATTCGCGTATCGCATCAATTGGGAGCGGGTGATATTCCTGCGGTGCGTATGGCCAGCAATGCTAGTATTCATTTGGTATTGGTAATGAATACCATTGGTGCATCTCTGATGATTGGTTTGCGCAATTATATCCCAATGCTTTTCACTGAAGATAAAGAGGTGATAGCTATTGCTGCGCAACTGATAGTATTAGCGGGTTTATTCCAATATGCCGATGGTTTGCAGGCAGTTGGCGCAGCCATGCTACGTGGTGTTACGGATGTGAAAGTTCCAATGGTGATAGCATTTGTGTCATATATCTTGATAGGTTTGTCTGTAGGTCTGCTTTGTGCATTTCCATTGAAGTTGGGTGCAGCAGGGATTTGGATTGGATTTATTGTCGCTTTGGCAATCGCTGCCATCTGTTTCCATATTCGCTTTAATAGAAAACTAAAAGCATTTACAAAGGGATAGTAGGTAGAGTTAGTATATAGCTATTTTTACAATGTAAGGGACGTGCGCGTACGTGCGCATACGTACAATACTGTAAATATTATAGTGTGCACACACGAATATAGTACTTTTTGTTCTATAATAATTACGCCTAAGATCATAGATTTTTAGCGATTATTGATAATCAGTGGTTTATGAGGAAAATGATGTTTTTCGATATTTTTTATGCTAAAATATTTGGTCAGTTCATAAAAAAGCAGTACCTTTGCAGCCGTTTTCGCGCTAAACGCAAGTGAATGTTGATAAGAGGCGAAAAGTACTAAAAAAATGTAATGCTGAAAATCAGCCACTTACAAAGAAAGTGCAAAGAAAGTTGAAAAAAGTTGCTTAAAAATTTGGTCAGTCCGAAAAAAAGCAGTACCTTTGCAGCCGATTTCGCGCTAAACGAAAAATGAGGCGTAAAATCACAGTGATCTTTGAGAGATTGAAGCAATAATGTAGTACAAGAGAGCAAGCAATTGCTCAATTGGGAAACTGAAATACGTGTAATTCAAAATTCAAAATTCTGAA
>CAMEKM010000025.1 GCA_945921355.1 uncultured Bacteroidales bacterium | reverse complement strand
CCGCCTGCTTTGCGACTGCGACCTTTGTCCACACGATAGAAGCGCTCAAAGATATGTGCCAATGCTTCATTTGGAACTCCCTGACCATTGTCGGTAATACTGAAATATAGATTCGATGGGTCTTGGCTCGTGAGTTGAATACTAATCTCTGCTTTCTCTACATAGTTGATAGCATTATCCACGATATTGTGGAAAATGGAATAGAGTAGCGTATAGTTTCCTGAGATAATCAAGTGCTTAGGGATGTTATGCGTAATGGTAGCACCTGCTTGCGAAGCGCGCAAAGATAGGTCTTGTACCACATTCTCCACCACGGTGTAAAGGTCTAATTGTAGGCGAGTGTAGAAGTCGGTTTGGGTGTCAAGTTTGTTGATAGTGGATATATCTTCCACAAGGTTGGCAAGGCGACCCGATTGCTGATAGGCACGCTCGATGAATTGTCGGCGTTGTTCTTCGGTCATGTCGGGGTGCATGAGGATAGTTTCCAATGCTCCGCGAATACTCGCTACAGGTGTTTTGAGTTCGTGACTGATGTTCTGCGTGAGTGTCAATCGTTGCTGCTCACGAGCCTTATTAATTTTACGCTTGTAGATAGCATAACACACACCTACAATCGCAATAAGTCCTATTCCTATAATAATCCAAATATTCATTGCCTCTCGCCTTTAACCTTTAACCTTTCGCATCGAATCTCTAAACAGTAGCCGCTTTGGCGGCGTCCACTAAACACTAAACATATACCCATACCCAGATTTGGTGATAATGCGTTTGCCGTACTGCCCGAGTTTGCGGCGGAGGTGGGTGATATGCACATCTACAGTACGTTCGAGTACATAGCCGTTGCTGTCCCACACATTGTTAAGCAAGTGATCGCGTGATAGGATTTGTCCGCGATGGGTGAGCAGGTAGCAGAGTAATTCAATCTCTTTGCGTGTAGTTTTCACATGTTCGCCATCCACTATGAGCGACATATTGGCTTTGTTCACCACAATCCCCTCGAAAACGATGCAATTCTCGCCTTCTTGCCTTATAGCCTCATCGCCTTGTCGCCTTCTCGCCTCTGTCCTGCGAAGCACCGCTGCTACTCGTGCCAGTACTTCGGCAATGCGGAAGGGCTTGCTGATATAGTCATCTGCGCCTAATTGAAATCCTTGAAGCACAGTATCTTCGTCGCTCAATGCTGTTAAGAATATGATTGGCGGGATCTCATTACCCAATAGCGAAGCGTCCGATAGCTCGCTGTGCGAGCGTCCTATATCCGAGCGCAGCTTTTCCGCCATCTCCAACCCCGACATCTCGCCCATCATGATATCCAGCAGAATCAAATCCACCTCATAATTCTTAATTCTCAATTCATAATTAGCCAAGGCTTCTTCTGCGGAGTGCGCAACAAGTGTTTCGTAGCCTGCTTTTTGCAATGTGTAGGAGAGAATCATGCAGATATCCTCTTCATCATCTACTATGAGTATGCGTTGTTTTGCCATATTGATGATATAGTTTCGGCTGCAAAGTTAGTAAAAATTATGCATATCTCCAATTGTATTTGCGCAATTTAATGATTTCTTAACAAAATTGTCAGGGTAGGTGATACCGTGATGTTTCTCTGCTTTGTGCTTTATACTTGGTATTTGATTGCAGGATAAGTGTGCTTTGCCTACTAATTGCCTATCTCTATTATGATATTACTATGTGGTAACTATGTGATTACTATGTGATTCAGAGCACATCTATATACCTTCTGTTGGCTAGTGATCACTTGTACTAATTGACCTTTATCGCCATTAACCGATATTAACTGGCATTCACTTCTCTTCCTTTGAAAACATATCGTGGGTATTTAGGGTATTTAGGGTATTTGGGGCATTTTTCATTTACCCTAAATCCCCTAAATACGCTCTCTTTGTTTTTATATACCCGTTAAATATTAAATCCGCATAACCGATACTTTTTCAATCAATTATGCGGATTTGCCTTATTGCCCAATAACCTTATCACCTTACTCCCACGGACATCTTGAGAAAATTTTCTCCCCTCATCCTTCGTGTCCGTAGAAGTCCTCAGAATGCACTTTTAGAAAGAAAAATGCTAGTTCAATTGAACATCTGCATCAATAACAAAATGGCTAAACCGTCTTCTGAAAACTGCTCAAAACAAGATAAACCTACAAGGACTTTTCGTAAGTCTTGTGCATCTGGTTGTGATGCTGAATCTCCCATTGGTAATCGATTGTTCGTTGAGATTGCTGTGCTAACCAAGCTTGTGCATTATTTAGGTAATCAGTTGCACTCATAAAGCGGTTGTTCGATAATTTGCTGCGAAGGTACTGAAAATCTTTGATATATGCAAATATTTTTGCAACAAATCGTGCATTTGGCGCAATTTCAATACGCTGTACTGTCCAACAGCAAATGCAATTTGTGTGCAAAATCAGTTAATAGTTAATAATTAATAGTTAATATTTCCCATTAATCTGAAATTACTCTGCAAAGGTACAATAAAATTTGCACGTATGCAAGAAAATAGACACCCATGAGGATCATGGGAAGGCGTTCCGCCTATTGGAAATGGGACGCGATTCCTATGGTAATCCTTCGGTCATCCTATACGTGACTATCGGCTGACCGTCGGCTCACCGTCGGGTGACTGTCGGTATATACAAGGGATTAAAAAGGGATTAACAAGGGAAAAAAAGAAATATAACCTCTGATTTGGAAGAGAGCAAGGGAAAAGGAGGAAGATAGAAAGATAGCAACGGATATTGGGAAAAAGGTATCGAAATTTAATAAAATGCACGCACGCGCGAGGAAAATTTGCACAATTGATTTGTTTATATTAATTTTGCAGCCGTTTTTGGATTTTTATGCGGCAAAATACTTATAAAAATCTTAAAAATATGAATATTCAATAACGAAATATTAAAAAACAACATAATTATGACCAAAGTTTACTTAAAACAATTATTCTTAAGTTGTTTAGTTTTATTATTTGGCGTTTCATCTCTATTCGCTCAACAAGTCCCCAACCCAAGTTTTGAGGATTGGAGCGGCGAAAAATATGACGGACAAATTCAACCCAAAGATTGGTATGCCAGCCATGTGACTCAAGTGGGTTTTCATTTTAATCTGGCACACCGTGAGGCAGGTCATACAGGCAGTTACTCCATGATGGTGCAAGATACCGAAGTAGGTGCAATGGGTCTTACCGAAGTGTCACCTGGTTATTTCTCATTAGGAAGACCATGGACCTATTTGGATGGATTGGAAGTAAGCGGTGCCACAGCAGGAACTTCTGGAGGTTGGAACTTTAAATATCGTCCTGATACCATGTCGGTATGGATTAAACGTACAGGACCTGCCACCCATGCAGAAGACTTCTACCTACTCTACTATGCATGGTCCGGTACAGCGAAGTCAAGTAAATACAAGGGCAAGAGTGGTAGTTGTACAAGCGTAAGCCAAACCAATGAAGAGAGCGATATCCGTTTGGCGTTGGACGCCAACGAATGTGGTACAGACCAAAAAGCGAACCAGATTGCCGAAGGTATGTGGCGCGAGAAAAAAGAATATGGCAACTGGACCAATATCAAAGTACCAATCTACTATTTCAATAATGATGTTCCTACCATGATGAACATCATCTTCTCGGCAAGTAACTACCCTAACTACCGTGCACATGATGGGTTGTATAAGGGTAACTCATTGTATGTGGATGATGTGGAACTGATTTATTCATCCAAGATTCAGAAGCTATACGTTGGTGGCAAAGAGTGGAAAGGCTTTAACCCTAACACGACGGAAGAGCAAGTGTATTCGTTGGGAAAAAACGCCAGCAGCATACCAGAGATAAAAGCATATCGTGGCGCAGGTCAGATAAGCAATGCAAAAGGCGAAACAGCCACCTTCTCTGGTCGCGAATTGACTGGCAGCGAGATTAGCATTAGCAATGGTACGATTGATGGCAATCCAACCACTATCACTGTAAAAGCAGAAGACGGCAAGAGCACAATGACCTATAAGATTAAGTTTGTGCGTCAAGCCAGCACCAATGCAAAATTGGCGAATATCTTGGTTAATGGCCAGGGTATCAGCAACTTCCAACCCACATTGACATCCTATAACGTAGCGTTGCCATACGGTACAACCGACGCACCAATAGTGAGCGTGGATAAACAAGAAGATGAGCAAGTAGTAGAAATCACTCAGCCAACCAGCACAACAGGTAGCTCAACCATTCGCGTGACCGCAGCCGATGGCAAAACAAAACAAACCTATACCGTGCACTTCAGCGTGGCACTGCTCGCGGACAACACACTGAAAGATATTAAGATTAACGGCGAGAGTTTGGCAGGCTTTACCCCCAACCAAACCACCTATCGCGTATCGTTGCCAACATCTACCACCACCATGCCAACTGTGGAGGCAATATCAGCATATCCAGCTGGTGAACAGACAATTACACACAATGCACCAAGCGTGATTGATGGTGGTGTATATCAAATCAATGTGTCTTCGCCAGGTAATCCAACACCAAAGACATATAAGATGACCTTCAAATTGGAGGCATCGTCCTACTCGCTGCTCAAAGATTTGCAGATGGGAGAGAACTGGATAACTAATTTCAACCCAGAGCATTTGACATATTACGTCAATCTGCCTGTGGGTATGACAGACTTGCCCGAAGTGACCTATGTGAAAGGTGAATCCACACAAACTGTGGAAGTAACGGAGGGCGGACTGAACGGCATCACTCGCGTGAAAGTGACCGCAGGCAATGGCATCAATACCACAGAGTATAAGATAAACGTGGCGACTGCACTATCGGAAATTTCTACACTCAACATGATCTATATAGGCGGTGAAGCATTAGAAGGGTTTGAGCCAAATGTGACAAGTTACGACTACCCATTGCCTATCGGCACAACAGAATTGCCAGAGATAACCGTAGATAAAGGAGATGAGTACCAGACAGTTAGCATCATCAAAGGTGGATTAAACGGTACAACACGTATCACTGTGACAGCACAAAATGGCCAGAGTACTATCTATCAAATCAACTTCAGCGTGGCACAAGCAACGAATGCTTCGTTGAAGATGATTTATCTGGACGGGAAGCCATTGGAAGGATTTGATCCTGACATATTGGAATACAACTGTCCACTGCCACAAGGTACGACCGAATTGCCAATCATCACATACGAGCAAGGCGATGACTATCAGACCGTTACAGTTCGTTCTGGCGGTATCAATGGCGACTATAAAATCACAGTTCGTCCACCATCAGGAGCAAGTAAGACGTATGTACTGCACTTCTCGGTAGCAACTTCAGACAACATCAACCTGAAGATGATTTACTTGGATGGAAAAGAATTAGAAGACTTTGCACCTGACCAATTGGAATATGTGGACACCCTACCAATGGGGGTAAGTACTCTTCCTACAGTGACATGGGACAAGGGTGATGAGTCACAGAAGATTTTGGCACTGCTCAGCAACAATGTACAGACCATTACTGTGACCGCAGAGAGCGGAAGAAGTCAAACATATAGCATCACATTTGTGATTCAACGCTCACAAAGCGCCGTTTTGAAGATGATTTACCTGGACGGCGACAGTTTAGAAGGCTTTGATCCACAAACATTTGCATATTCCTATACCCTCACTAAAGCCACATGCCCTGTGATAACGGTGGACAAAGAGGAAGGTCAGCAAGTGACTATTGCTACCCCATATGCGGCAGGTCAAGCACAAATCAGTGTGAAGCCATATGGTGCCGCGGGTAACGTATATACTATTGATTTTGAAAATGCGCTTACCGAAAACCAAGCATTGCTGCAACAAATATACATTGACGGTGCGGCCTTAGAAGGATTTGAACCTAACAAATTTGAATATGCACTGAACTATCAAGGGACATTCCCAACAGTGACTTGCGACACGTTGGAAGGACAAAAGATTACCACCTTCCGCAATGGTAATACACTGACAATCTACGTGATAAAAGGTGGCAACAAAGCACAATATCACCTCACATTTAGCACGCAACTCTCAGATGATTGTTCGTTGGAAGCGATTTTGATTGATGGCGTAGAATGGGCAGATTACGTGCCAACTGTGAAACATTACACCATACCTGTTGCAGCAGGAGGCGTAGTGCCTACAGTGCAATACCGCAAGCACTCAGACCAACAGACAGTACATGCAGGTATGACCAATGAAACAACCTATACGATGTCGGTATTTGCTGCCAATGGCGACTCAACAGCCTATACATTGCATTTTGACAAAGCAAAATATAGCGATGCGACATTATTAGATTTGAGCGTAGAAGGACATTCGATTGATTTTGAACCAAATACGCTTGAATACACACTTAATCTGGCAGAAGGAGAAGCATTACCAACACTGCAGATCGTAGCACGAGATGGACAATATACCTCCATACATAATGTGAGTAAAAACGAACAAAATGTATTGGTTGTTGCTGAAAATGGAAACACGAACACCTACAAAATAACCTATACCCGCACCATTTCGACAGATGCTTATCTAAAAGATATTTTGTTGAATGGAGTTTCGCTTGAAGGTTTCAAGAGTGATGTATTTGAGTATGTCGATAGCTTGGAATGGCGTACACGCGTGGTGCCATGCGTGCAACCAATAGGAAGTGAAAATCAAACTATTACAACCTATCATAGCGCTATCAATGGTATTACTCGTATCCATGTATTATCCGCAGATGGAGCGACAAGCAATGAATATACTATCCATTTCCCTGTGCGTAAGTCAAGCAACGTAGCATTGGAGTATATTGAATTGGACGATAGCAGAGTAGAACTGAAATATCATCCAGATACAACCGATTACACCATTTATCTGCCGTATCAAGAGACCAACGTTCCATTGATACTGTATGGAGCAGCAGAAGAGGAACAAGAAATACGTTTTATTTCACGTCCGTTAGGACAAACCAGCCAACTGATGGTGACCGCAGAAGATGGTAGTGAGCGTACATATAACTTGACATTCTTGCCTACGCTATCGGATGAAGAGAACCTGTTGAAAACAATCACTATCGCAGAGACTGGTCAGTCACTTGATCCAAGTATAAAAGAACATAGCGTTGCGCTACCCTACGGCAGTAAACAAATGAATGTAGCATATGCCAAAGCTTTTGCAGAGCAAACAGTATGGGTGAAAACTGGCGGTATCAGTCAAGCCACTATCATCACGGTGAAATCTAATCGCCCAGGCGAAAAAGATATGGAATACACCATTACCCCTATTGTTGACACACAAAATCCTGCTGTGTTGGATAGCATTTTCGTCGATGGTGTACTCGTGAGCGACTATGACAAAAATAGATTCTCATATATTCAAAATCGTACTACGACTACAACGCCACAAGTAGCTATCAAGAAAGCGAATGGAGTAGAAGTAGAAACAATATGTGATACATGGCATTGGCAAGGAAAAGTGACTAAAGATGGTTTCCAAAATACATACCGCATTTATTTTCACTATGTCAATGAAATCATACCTAATAATGAATTTACACAATGGAGCAAAACCAACTCATCCAATACAGACAAACCTACAGGTTGGAATGCACCTGGTGATATGTTAGATGTATATTTGGGAACAGCAGAAGCTGGTCCTACTGTGAGCAAGGATGGTAACTCTGCCGTACATTTGCAAACCACCAATTGGGCAGCATTGGCAGGTCCTGTACCAGCAGTGATTAACATCGGTGACATGTCTAGTGGATTTGCAGTAGCGGGAGCAACACGTGTTATTCCACATGGCTTTATTGGATTCCACAATACTCCAGACAAGGCTTTGATTAATTATAAATATACCAATGATGCTGGTGATGGTGCATTATTTAGATTCAAGTTCTTTGATATGAATGGAGAATCTCACGATGTAGATTATCGCCAAAAAAATACCAATGCTAACTATACGGAAGTACAAGTACCATTGAACACCAACGGGAAGGCGATATCTGGATTAGACGTCATTATTGATGCAACAGGAAAATATCCTTCTGCAAGCAGTAATGCAAATTTGTATGTAGATTATGTTCGTTTTACATATAATAGCAGCCTCACCTCTATCAAAGTCAATGGTAAAGAAGCGACAAGAGATGGCAATCATTTTACCTACACACTAGAGGAAGCAAACAACACGTTGTTGCCTACATTGGAATTCATTGGTGAAGTGAGTGACCAAGCACAAAAGGTGACATGGAACAATGAGATAGTTAACTCACTCTATGCGGAACGCACCGCAAATATTACCAACTACGCCGAAGATGGCACAACCACTGAATACACATTGACTGTAAGACGACATCTGGAATCATGCAACTGGTTGCAGGATTTACAAATTGATGGTAAAACAATACAAGGATTTGATGAACTTACCAACACATATGAATATCACATACCTGCAAACAGAAATCATTTGCCAGACATCCAACCAGTATTAGCCAGCCATTTGCAAAAGTTGGTTCTTGCATATGCGGACTCCACATATACCATTAGCATAAAACCTGAAAAAGGACAAATAAGAAGATATACTGTACGCATCATAAAAGACCTTTCTAACGACACAAAACTCAATTCTATTGTTGCAGGCGGTATAACCGATTATGACCCTGAACAACTGGAATATATCATTACGGCAGACAAGTTACCTGCAATTAGATTTGTTAAAAATATGGATGGCCAAACCGTTGATCTAAATAATGGTACACTAACTGTCACAGCAGAAAATGGTGCACAAGCACAATACGTCATTCGACTTGCACAACAAGATAAAACTACTACTGGTCAATTGGCAGAACTGGAAATCAACGATATGCCAATGCAGTCGTTTAGCCCAACACAATACGAATACACCCTTCCACGTCCTAATCATACGAAATTCACACGTATGAACGACAGCGACTCTGTAGTATTTGTTCAGAATAATCTCTATTGGGAATGGCAAGTGTTTGGTACAGAACAGCATACTTATCGCATCACTTTCCCAACGGACTTATCAAACGATGCCACTATACAATCTATCTTTGTTAATAACACCCCTATCGAAGGCTTTAATTCTCACATCACTGAGTACACCTATCTTGCAGATAGCGCAACGCACTTGTTGATAGAAACACCCGCAACAGCTACAATGTCTGTTACGCATCGATTAGAGAATGATACGATGTATTATAACTACACCATTACAGCAGAGAATGGCAGTGCAACACAATCATATACTATACAAATTCAACCTAATATCAACAACAATCCTTATTTGCAAGATATTCGTTTGAATGGGGTGTCTTTAGATGATTTCCAATCAGATCAGTTAAACTACACCATCGTTTTACCAACCGATGCATATAAGACTATAGAACCAACCCTACCAAGTATTCAATACACTACAGCAGCACCACGTCAACAAGTGATGATTGAAA
The DNA here is from genome assembly GCA_945921355.1 of uncultured Bacteroidales bacterium. Taxonomy (GTDB): domain Bacteria; phylum Bacteroidota; class Bacteroidia; order Bacteroidales; family Paludibacteraceae; genus Colicola. The sequence goes on along the minus strand of CAMEKM010000025.1, from coordinate 13,646 downwards.
GCGGTCTATTAAATGAAAGTACGAACATTATCGTTACTTCAGAAGATGGAACGCGAACAGCCATCTACCAATTGCTCATTACGGCAGAACTTAGTCATAATGCCGAGTTAACTGGCATTGCAGTAAATGGAACTCCTATTGAACAATTTGAACCACAACGTCATTATTATTCTGTTCAGATCAAAGAGCAAAACGTAACACTCACATGGTCTTCCAACGATAACTTCCAAGATATCACTCTCTCCAATACAAACGATACGTACACCATTCACGTCGTTGCACAAGATGGTACTACGAGTGACTATCACATTGATATCTATCATGAAACTTTATCAGAGAATACAACGCTCAATGATATCTTGCTAAATGGCAAATCTTTGAACCAATTTGAGGAAAAACTCAACCCTAATTTGGAATTCTCACCAATGCAACAACGTTATACCATCAACTTGCCATCAGGTACAGAGTTCTTACCAGAAATTGCGGCTAAACTTAGCGAAAACGGGCAACAGATTAATATTGAAATTCAAGACTGGCGTGCCAATATCACAGTTACCGCTCCTGACGGCGTAAGCACCAATACCTATGTACTTTCATTTGAAGCACCAAAATCCAACAATGCACATCTACAAATGATTTATATCAATGGTGATAGTTTGGCTAATTTTGTCCCTGAGAATTACAACTATTTCATCTCGCTACCTATTGGCCAAAACCAATTACCTAACGTTTTGGCAATCACTCAGGAAAGCACCCAAACATTGCGCGATTCGATATCTGGATTACAACACACCATTATAGTGACTGCCGAAGATGGTACCGAGTGCCAATATATGTTAGCGTTCTCCATCACACAATCCAACGCTGACACCCTTACTGCTATCTACGAGAATGGTGTTATGATTGAAGGTTTCCGACCTGATTCTTTCTACTATTCATATACTCTTCCTGTTGGCACACGCTATTTGCCAGAACTCACATGGGATCAAGCAGACCAATGGCAAACAGTAACAGCTAATGTACTGATAGATAATCCATACGAGCGAACAACGCAAATCAACGTACTCGCTATGTCGGGCAGAAAAAATACGTACACAATCAACTACCAAGTGGCTAAGTCCGATGTAGATACCCTGCAAATGATTTATATCAAAGGAGACTCGCTGCCAGGCTTCAACGCTCAACAATTAGAATACCATCTAACCCTTCCTCAGCATGACTCACTTGCGCCTATTATGGCATATAGTGCAGGTGACATCTATCAGCAAATTCAAGACACAATCACTGAGTATATGCTATACGAGCAACAGGTTGGTTGGAAATATACATGTAGCATCACCGCAGAGAATGGCAATAATCGCACTTATACATTGTATTTCACATATGCAAAGATACTTTCTACCAACAGCCAACTCACTAACATCTACGTGAATGGAGAAAGCCTTGCGGGATTCAACCCAGAACAATTCAATTACCTCGTAAAATTACCTGAAAATGCAGCGACTCCATCTGTGTTAGTAGAAAAAGCTGAATACCAACAACAAGTGCAAATCATACTTGGAGACACCACACGCATTGTTGTCACAGCAGAAGATACCAATTATCAATCTACCTATTTGATTATTTTCCAACGTCAACAATCGTCATACTCATATCTTGATGCTATTTACATGAATGACGAACTGATGGATGGTTTCCGTGTTGATTCTTTTGAATATGACATTGAACTGCCATTCGGAACGATTGAACTGCCCGTCTTCACATATGACCTCGGACATGAGAAACAAACAGTGGACATCAACACATTGACTGCAGAAATCAACGGACGCACTCAGACTACAATTCGTTTCTCTGTTACTGCTCCAGATCCTGTATTCTCATCTGAGTATGATATTCGATTGATGATTGCTCAAAACGACAATAGTCGCCTTCGCATGCTAACAATCAAGGGAGATACTGTCGCTAATTTCCATAGCGACTCGCTCAATTACGATATTGTGTATCCAATTGGTACCGATAGTACTGAATTGGCTCAACTATCTGACATTAAAGCTTTTGCAGAAGACACCAATGCTGTTGTCACTGTCACAGAAGAAGGTGTAGACTTTATCATCCAAGTGACAGCGCAAGATGGCAAAACCATCAGCATTTATCATGTCCAGCAGTCCATCCTACAAAGCAGTGACGCATCTCTGGAAATGATTCTTTTGGATAACATCCCATTATTCGGCTTCATGCCTGATGTACTGGAATACACTTACTACATCAACAGCACACAGCCAGAGATTACTGCTATCGCTAATGATGCTGCCGCAACCATCGAATATGGTATATTCACGCTCGGAGAACCATACAACATTTATGTGACTGCTGCTGATGGCACTGAGTGCATCTACGCCATCACCTTCTTTGAAACCACCATCAATTCAGCAGCCACTCCTACTGTCAATGATGTGTTATTTAGACATATCGGAGGATCGTTAGACATAATGTTTGCCACATTGCGCAAGGGCGTTAGCGTAGGTGTATACGACCACCAAGGTCATCGTCTCTTCTACGCACCAGTACCAGAGTCTGATCAAAACGATGCTACCATCTTTGTCAATCCAGAAGGTATTGAATCGCTGATAGATGTACGTACACCGTTGGTAACCTATACATTACCTGCTGCCAACCAATGCTATTTCTATGTCTTCTTTGAAAACGAGAAACGCAAAATCGCATCGGGCAAGTTTGTTGTAAAGCAATAATCAATGTTCCAACTTCATTCCCCATATCGTCCAACAGGCGACCAACCCGAAGCCATCCGCCAATTGGTGGATGGCGTTTGTGCGGGAGCAGAAGCGCAAACATTACTCGGTGTTACAGGATCTGGCAAGACATTCACCATTGCCAATGTCATCTCCCAAATCAATCGCCCTACCCTCATACTCAGTCACAACAAAACACTCGCCGCACAACTCTACTCCGAGATGCGACAGTTCTTCCCCAATAATGCGGTAGAGTATTTCGTATCATACTACGATTACTACCAACCAGAGGCGTATATCCCTTCCACCGACACCTATATTGAGAAGGACCTATCCATCAACGAAGAGATTGACCGCCTACGCCTCAGTGCTATTTCTGCCCTACTCAGCGGTAGAAAAGATGTCATTGTCGTATCATCCGTCAGTTGCCTTTACGGCATCGGAAACCCACAAGACTTCAGTCAATCATGTATCTCCATCACACGGGGTGAGATGCGCAACATGAGCAATTTGCTCAACCAACTGATTGATTCTCAATACATTCGCAATGACAACGAACTCAATCGTGGACGCTTTCGTGTCAAGGGTGATACGGTTGATATTGCCCTTGCTTATGCCGATTATATTCTGCGCATAGAGTTCTTTGGCAACGAGATTGATGCTATCATGACCCTTGACCTTGCCACCAACCAAGTCATTGAGGAGTTCGATAACTACAACATCTACCCTGCCACTATCTTTTGCACAAATCCTGATAAACAAGCCGATGCGATTGCACAAATACGCCTCGACCTCGCTAACCAAATACAGTATTTCCAAGACATCAACGAACCGCTATATGCCAAGCGTATTGAAGAGCGCGTGAAATACGATATCGAGATGATTCAAGAACTTGGATACTGCTCGGGGATTGAAAACTATAGCCGCTATTTCGATGGACGCGAAGCAGGTACACCACCCTACTGTCTGCTCGACTATTTTCCCAAAGACATGCTTCTTGTCATTGACGAAAGCCATGTCACTGTACCGCAGATTCACGCCATGTATGGTGGCGACCGTGCACGAAAAAACAACCTCATTCAATACGGTTTCCGCCTACCAGCAGCACGCGATAATCGTCCACTCACTTTCGATGAGTTTGAAACTAAAACGGGGCAAACTATCTATGTCTCAGCTACTCCTGCTGACTACGAACTTAATCGTTCAAATGGTATTTTTGTAGATCAGCTCATTCGACCTACTGGACTATTAGATCCCGAAATCGAAGTGCGACCCTCAGAAAATCAGGTCGATGACCTCATGGAGGAAATTCGTTTGCGCGTACAGAAAGAACAACGAGTACTTATTACCACACTCACCAAACGTATGGCAGAAGAGATGGATGAATACCTCCGCAAGTATGGAGTACGTTCCGCTTATATCCACTCGGATATTGACACCCTCGAGCGCATACAAATCATGGAAGATCTCCGCAAAGGACTATATGACGTACTTGTAGGTGTCAATCTCTTGCGTGAAGGACTCGACCTACCTGAAGTTAGCCTTGTTGCCATATTAGATGCCGATAAAGAGGGATTTTTGCGTGACCATCGCTCACTTACGCAAACAGCAGGGCGTGCAGCACGCCATGTGAATGGGCATGTAATCATGTATGCTGACCGCATTACGGCCTCGATGCAACGCACGATAGACGAAACTAATCGTAGACGTAGCAAGCAGATGGCATATAATGAAGCAAATAATATCATACCTACAGCCCTTAACAAGAAGATTGAAGCTAGCCCGTTGATTGCCCTCATGCGCAAGGAGCAAGAAGAACAACAAGTGATAGAAAAGAAGATTAAAGATGGGTGGAAAATGGCTCCTTGGCAACAATATGATGCCAAGACATTGCGTAAAGCTATTGATAACCAGCGCAAAGCTATGTTGGCGGCAGCTAAAGAGTTGAACTTTGATGTAGCAGCACACTTGCGGGATGAACTGCTAATGATGGAGGATAAACTACAAGCGATGGAGTGACTCCATCGCTTGTTCGTTTTATGTTGCACTTGATTTATTTCCCCACAAACGCTTTCTCCAAACTCTGCGAGATGTTAATCATGAAGTCACCCATGCGCTCAAGCTCGTTGATAATGTCGATGTAATACACGCTCGTTTGGTAGTTCTTGTCGTTGTTATCCAACGCCTCAATCTCTGCCTCGCGCAGCTCGTTGCGCAGCACATTGATTTGTTCCTCAGCATCATACGCATTCGCGATGCTGGTCAGCGTACCCTCATGCGCAGCAGTCAGATTGGCAATCATCACCTCATACGCGCTATCCACCTTCGCTATCATCAAGTTAATCTTCTCAATAGTCGCAGTATCAAAACTCTTCTTGTGCTCATTCCTGCGGCTAAGCATACGACTAATCGCCTCGCCCGAATCGCCCAACGACTCCAATTCGCCGATAATCTTATACATTGCCTTGATTTTCACACTCGTTGCCTCACTTATATCGCCTGCGGACACACCGTTAAGGAAAGCAGCAATCTCATATTCGATACGGTCAGAAATCTCCTCGTACTTCACCAATTTCTCGCGCAGCTCATCAAAATGCTTCGCATCGGCTGCAATCGCTTGCTTGGCATAACCCAAACCATTGCGAGAGATTTCTGCAAAGTGTACAATCTCGTCAAACGCTTGCGCAGCAGCGAGTTCTGGCGTAGCCAATGGTCCCGCAGAGATATATTTGAGGCGGAATGGCTCTGCTTCTTGGTTCTTTGGCTTGATAATCCACACCACCGCTTTCTCTATGTACTTGATAAACCATACGAGAATCAAGGTGTTAAGGGTATTGAACATCGTGTGCAACATACTCAATCCGTACAATGCTGCCGTACTACTACCCATATCGCCTTCCACTACTGCAAAGCCCTCTGCCGCAGGGTTAGGCAAACCAAAGAGCTCGATGACCTTACCCACCAACGTTGTAAATGGCTTAAACAGTACCAATGCCCAAATCACACCAAACACATTGAAAATCGTGTGCGACATCGCGGCACGCTTAGCTTGCGTATTACCCACTGCTGCTGCGATATTCGCGGTGATGGTTGTACCGATATTCTCACCCAACACCATCGCACAAGCCATGTGGAAAGGTATCCAACCCATGCTCAGCATGATGAGTGTGATTGCCATAGTGGCAGAAGAAGATTGTAGCACCAATGTCAATATTGTACCAAACGCTAAGAATAACAGTACTGAACCAAAGCCATAACTTGACCAGTTGCGCACGAACTCCAGCACTTGTGGTGTCTCGCGCAAATCTGGCACCGACTCTTTCATGAACGACAAACCGAGGAACAACAGCGAGAAGCCCACGATGAGTTCGCCAATGTTTTGATGTTTGTTCTTCTTCGAGTTAGAGAACAAGAATCCGAACAGCATCAATGGAATAGCCAGAATTGAGATGTCGGCTTTGAAGCCCAAGAAGGCCACCATCCATGCGGTAATGGTCGTACCGATGTTCGCACCCATAATCACGCCTATTGCTTGCGTGAGGGTCAGTAGTCCTGCATTGACAAAGCTCACCACCATCACCGTTGTGGCAGAAGAAGATTGGATGATGGAGGTGATGCCTAGTCCTGTAAGTACACCTTTGAACGGATTAGATGTCATGGCAGACAAGAATCCGCGTAGTTTATCACCTGCAGTTTTTTGCAAGCCCGATGACATTAGGTTCATTCCGTAGAGGAACATTCCGAGTGCTCCAAGGAGCGTAAAGATTTGTAAAATTCCCATAACTTTATATGTTGAAAAGTTTTAAAAGTTTTAAGAGTTTTAAAGGTGATTCGAATATCTTATCTCAAATCTGGTGCAAAAGTACTGCTATATCATTATATAGGTATTAAGAAAATATTAAAAAATTATTAAATCATTCTTTTGGGTCTCACATTCTTTGTCAATTAATTCCTAATCTCATTCGGAAGCTTTCGTAAAAAAAGCACTTTTCTTAAGATTGCCTTCCCTTATACCTTTCCTATTGCTCTCGTGTCAAAGACCAAGGACAAACCTAAGACAAACCAAGTTGAAGGAGTGCGACAGAACGCACTCCGAGTATTGCGCCCGAAAAGTCCCCATTGTGAGGAATAAGCGCAATACATAGAAGGGCGCGACCCACGGGGTCCCCAACCAATTTCGTGAATTGGTGGGGTGTGAGATTGCGGTCACGCAGCCGTATGGCTAAAGGGTAGTGCCGTACAGGATAGGCACGACCGCCAATGATATGAAGTTAGGTATTCTGTTAAAAAGTACTTTTATTGGAAAAGTACCCGAATACAATTCGGGAATAATAGACACAGAATCATCTGTGAAAGCAGATGTTGCGAACGAAGAGCGCAGTATGGTTTGGGCAGACGAAACATACTTAAACACGCAAACGGAGTGAGCGAACAAAGGATTTTCTCCCCCAACGCGTAAGCGGCCCTTGAAAAAACTATACACAGGAATCACAAAAAACACCCTAAATAATAACACGCGCATGTACATGCGCGTGTTATCCTAATATTCCTCGAAAAATCAGTTGATTAAAGAGGACTCAAGGTGGTCCATTTGATTAACCTCCGAAGTTATCGAACATGATCATATCATCTTCTACACCCAGCGAGTGTAAGAGGTCAAGCACTGTCTTAGCCATCATTGGAGGACCGCAGAGGTAGTACTCGATGTCCTCTGGAGCGTCGTGTTGCTTGAGGTAGGTGTCGCCCAAGACTGGAGCAATGAAGCCAGCGGTATATTTAACACCCAAAGCGTCTGCCTTAGGATCTGGACGGTCCAACGCCAAGTGGAAATGGAAGTTAGGATACTCCTTCTCCAATGCCAAGAAGTCCTCCATGAAGAATACCTCATCAATAGCACGTGCACCATAGAAATAGTGCATCTCACGATCACGAGTGTGCAAGGTCTTCAACATGTGCATGATCTGTGCACGCAATGGAGCCATACCAGCACCACCACCGACCCAAATCATCTCGCGCTTGCTATCGAAGATTGGGTGGAAGTCACCATAAGGACCTGACATCGTCACCTTATCACCTGGTTTGAGGTTGAAGATATACGTAGAAGCGATACCACATGGTACATCCATGAAGCCAGGACCTTGCTCTTTTGGTTTGAATGGAGGAGTAGCGATACGCACAGTCAAAGTGATGATATCACCCTCGTCTGGGTAGTTGGCCATAGAGTATGCACGCACGGTAGCCTCGGTGTTCTTTTGCTTCAAGCCAAAGAGTCCGAACTTCTCCCATGCTGGTACATACAAGTCACCAATCAACTCGCGGTCGAAATTGTTGTAATCAATATCGTACTCAGGGATGAGGATTTGTGCATACGAACCAGGCAAGAAGTCCATGTGCTCGCCTGGAGGCAATTGCACCTTGAACTCCTTGATGAAGGTAGCCACGTTGCGGTTGCTGATAACGGTGCACTCCCATTCCTTAACGCCGAGCACAGACTCGTCTATCTTGAGTTGCATATCGCTTTTCACTTTCACTTGGCAACCAAGACGCCAGTGGTCTTTTTGTTGTTTGCGGGTGAAGTGAACCGTCTCAGTAGGGAGGATCTCGCCACCACCTTCGAGCACTTGGCACTTACATTGACCGCAAGAACCTTTACCACCACAAGCAGATGGCAAGTGTACGCCTGCTTCGCCCATAGCGCCGAGCAATGTGCCACCTGCAGGTATATGATATTCCTTATCACCGTTGACAACCACTTTCACATCGCCCGAAGGAACGAGGTATTTCTTAGCCACCAAGAGGACAACGACCAGCAGCAGAATCACTGCCAAAAATACGCCTACTGCGTAGAGAATAGCTGTAATATTCATAGATTTGTCCTCCTATTAAATGTTCAAACCACTAAAACACATAAATGCCATAGCCATCAGACCAACTACGATGAAGGTGATGCCCAATCCTTGCAATGGACGTGGCACGTCGTTGTACTCCATTTTCTCGCGGATACCTGCAAGGCAGACGATAGCGAGCAACCATCCGATACCAGAACCTAATGCGTAAGCAAACGCATCACCGAGGTTAGCAATTGCTTTCACGTTCTCTGGCTCGAGCAAGATACGTTGTTGCATAAAGAGCGAACCACCCATGATGGCGCAGTTTACAGCAATCAGAGGCAAGAAAATACCCAATGAAGCATAGAGCGAAGGAGAGAACTTCTCCACCACCATCTCCACAAGTTGCACCATCGCTGCAATCACCGCAATAAAGAGGATGAAGGACAAGTAACCCAAACCAAGTGGGTTAAGCACATGCACTTGCAACAAGTAGTTTACAGGCAAGGTGATCGTCAACACGAAGATGACTGCTACGCCCAAGCCAGCACTGGTTTTTACATTCTTGGACACAGCCAAGTATGAACACATACCCAAAAAGTATGCGAAAATCATGTTGTCAGCAAAAATACTGCGAACAAATAAACTAATAGCGTGTTCCATATTACTTCAACTCTTTATTATAGCCACGATGAGCCCAGATTATACATGCTACGAGAATCAGCGCCATCGCTGGCATCATCATCATACCGCAGTTTTCATAGAATCCTCCATTAGCTACATACCAACTCTCTGGTATGACACGGAAACCAAGCAAAGTGCCAGCTCCCAGCAACTCACGGAAGAATGCTACAATCACAAGGATGATCGCATAACCAAAACCGTTGCCAAGACCATCGAGGAAAGAATCCCACACTTTGTTGGTCATAGCAAACGCCTCAAGACGTCCCATGAGAATACAGTTTGTAATAATCAAACCAATATATACACTCAGCTGCATCGCCACATCATAAGCAAAGGCCTTCAGCACCTCACTTACGAGCGTTACCAACGCTGCTACTACTACCAATTGGATGATAATACGGATTCGCATTGGGATAGTGTTGCGAATGAGTGATACAATTACGTTTGCCATAGCCACGATGATAGTAACGGCAATACCCATTACCAACGCTGGCTTCAGTTGCACGGTCACAGCCAATGCAGAACAGATACCCAACACTTGAACAACCACTGGGTTGTTAATGTTCAGAGGGCCAAAGAGCACCTCTTTTGTTTTTTGAGATAATGCCATAACTTATTCCTCCGTAATTAAGTTCGCTTCGCTCACGCTAGTTGGTGCTGCGCACGTTGTAGGCTCGCTGTCGCTCGCGTTGTTGATGTTATCTATGTTATTCAAGAATTCTGCATACTCAGCGAGGTTGGTAGCAATCATAGTGCTAACGCCATCGGATGTGATAGTTGCACCAGAGAGGGCATCTACTTGCTCTTGACCATCAGCCACTTTGCCTGCCTTGAGGACAGCTACTGAAACTACTTCGCCAGCCGCATTGCGGATATGCTTGCCAGGGAACTGACTGCGGAACTTATCGGTTACGATCTCAGCACCTAAACCTGGAGTCTCACTTTCATGGTTGAAGTTGATGCCATAGATCGTGTTCTTATCCGCATCCAAAGCCAAATAACCACCGATACCGCCCCAAAGACCCGCACCGTGGAGCTTGAGTACGTACTTGGTATTACCCTCGATGTTAGCTACGAAGACAGGAGCACCATTCACGTCGATGGTATCGTTAACCAAAGAGCGGTAGAGTGCAGCAGGGTCGGTGTTGTCGTAGTTTTGGTTGAGGGCTACGAGGATTTGCTTTTGTTGGTCGAGCAAGCGGTTAGCCTCTTGGCGAGGGCTGAGCACTTGGCTTACCAAAGCGAGCAATACAGCCACGATAACTACGATGATAGTAGCATAGATAATGGTGTATACGTTGCTGTTGGTATCCAGACCATTTTTCTTCTCTTCTACAAAGACGCCAGATTGCTTGCATATTGGGCAAACCTCAGGTGCCTTATCGCCGTTGTGAACATAGCCACAAACGGAACATACAAATTTCTTCTGTGCCATATTCATTAAATTTTAGCGCGTTTCATACGTTTCTTAATATTCACTTGCACTACGCACCAGTCGATGAGTGGAGCAAAAGCGTTCATGAGGAGGATGGCGAGCATCATACCCTCTGGATAACCAGGGTTGAGTACGCGAATCACTACAGCCATGAAACCGATCAATGCACCATAAATCCACTTACCGCACTCCGTACGAGCAGAGGTAACAGGGTCAGTAGCCATGAAGACAGCACCGAACATGAAACCACCTGTAACGAGGTGCATGTACCATGGGTAGTTAGCCACAGCAGTCTCCGCACCAAACTCATTGAAGAGCCATGCGGTGAGTGCACCACCAGCGAAAATGCTGAGCATGGTCTTCCAACTTGCTACGCCAGTCACGATGAGCAATGCAGCACCGAGCAAGATAGCCCAACCGCAAGTCTCACCAATAGAACCAGGAATCAAACCGTTGAAGGCAGTCCAGAAGTCCACTGGCAGGAGGTTAGCTTCGGTAGAAGTAGCGAGTTGGGTCAATGGGGTAGCACCAGAGAAACCATCCACGAGGGTTTGTCCGTTGTCCCAGCCCCAAGTACCTTCGGTACGAACGAAGCACTTGTCACCAGTCATGTGGGTAGGATAAGCAAAGAAGAGGAACGCGCGCGCGATAAGGGCTACGTTGAAGATGTTGTAACCTGTACCGCCGAATACCTCTTTTGCAAAGATGACCGCAAAAGCAGTAGCCACAGCCACCATCCAGAGAGGCGTGTTGATTGGCACGATAAGAGGAATAATCATACCTGATACGAGGAATCCTTCTTGGATTTCTTCTTTCTTCCATTGTGCTACGGTGAACTCGATACCGAGACCTACACCATAGCTAACGATGATATATGGCAACACAGCCAACGCACCAAATGCGAACGCCTTCCAGAACATTGCGCAGGTCATAGCGCCACGCACCAACTCGCCAGTAGCGAGGAAGTGTTGGTAACCTACGTTGAACATACCAAAGAGCAGTGCTGGAACGAGTGCCATTACCACAAGAATCATTGTTCGCTTGCTATCCGAACCATCGTGGATCTGCGAACCTACGCGCTTAGCGGTGGTGTTAGGGGTGAAGAGGAAAGTCTCGAAACCGTCAAACAACGAGTGCAGCGCGGACAACTTGCCACCCTCTGAGAAGGTAGGGCGAAGTTTCTCTACTATGTTATGTAATTTCTTTAGCATCACTCAATCTCCTTTTTTAAGTTATCCAATGCGGCACGAACGATGGCTTGCAATGGCATCTTACTTGTACATACGTACTCGCAGAGCGCAAAGTCCTCTGGTGCTACTTCGTATGCACCGAGTTGCTCCATGCTGTCGAGGTTGCCAGCAATCATTGCCTTAATCAAATACTCAGGATAGATATCCATTGGGAACACCTTATCATACTCACCACTGACGATGATCGCACGGCGACCACCTTTGAGGCGAGCGTCCCAGTTGTATTTCTTCTTGCCGAAGAGCCACTCGGTCACGCAGTTGTTCAGCATCTTAGCAGGGTCGGTCTTGCCTGCGTTGAAGCTATTGAAGCGAGGCATGATCCATCCCATGAACTCGTGGGTCTCGTCACCTTCAGCAAGTACGGTGTATTGGTTGTCGTAGATGCTAACCATCTCATCAGCGCATACTTGGTGGCCAGAGAGCACGTTACCTGCTACGAGGCGAGCGTGGCAGCCCTTGTAGATGTTGCTGGTGAAGATGGCGCTGAGTGGCATGCCTGGCAATACATTGTAGTATTGTGCACCGCTGGCGAGAGGGCCTGTGAGCGCCACTTTCTTTTGCATGTCCACGATACCTTTGGTAAAGAGGCGACCGATGAGCGCGAGGTCTTGGATGTTGATGGTCCAAACGGTCTCGCCCTTAGCGATAGGAGCCACGTGGTTGATTTGTACACCTACGTTGCCTGCTGGGTGAGGACCGTTCACCTCGTATTTCTCGCAGTTGGTCAAGCCACGGAAAATAGGTGCGCTTGCGCAACATTTGATACCTACGTACACAGGTGCGATAGTAGCCAGGGCGTTGACTGCTGCCTGCAGCACTGCACCTTGTCCACCCAGCACCCACTCGTAGTTTGGTGCTACAGGAGCGGTGTCGAAGGTAGAGATGAAGATGGCCTTAGGTTGCTTGCTTGGGAGAGCGATGCAATCGTAAGGACGTTGCTTAATGAGTGCCCAAAGACCCGATTGCAGCAAGAGGGTTTTAGCGTCTTGCTGGAGGTCGAAGGTCTCATACTCAATCGTAGCATCGGCTTCGATGTCGATGGACATCACCTTGCGGCGTTCGCCACGTACAATGGCTACCACCTTACCGCTAACAGGCGATGTGAAGAGCATCTCAGCAAATGCCTTGTCGTGGAAGAGAGGAGTACCCGCTTTCACGCTGTCGCCTTCGCGGACCAAGAGTTTGGGGGTCACGCCAGCGAAATGGTCTGGGACGATGTGGAAGACCGCAGGACGATTCACACTACCGAGTGTGAGGGCTGCCGCTCCATCAAATGGGATGTCCAAACCACGTTTCAGTTGGATTTTTTGCATGATGTTAATTGATTTTTATTGTTAGTTATGTTTTTTAATCGTTCGTTTTACTCACTGTTGGACCACTTCGTTGTTAGAAGTTAGACCATTCGCTTTACTCATTGTTAGAAGTTAGACTCTCGGAATCTAACAGCGCTTTTAGCGCGGTCTAACAGCCGCAGGCGGTCTAATATCTAACAGCCCATAGGGCGCTCTAAACCAAAGAATCCATAAAAAGCGCGCAAAGGTACAAAAAAAAATGCACATACGCAAGTAAAGCGAGTAATATTTTTAAAAAAGATAGATTTATCTATCTGCAATAACATTTCATAGTTCAATAGGAGCTTGCTCATGATTGAACGTATGGGATGTTATTACAAAGGGTGCTAACCGATTTTTTGAAAATA
>CAMEKM010000024.1 GCA_945921355.1 uncultured Bacteroidales bacterium | reverse complement strand
GAGCACCTGCACCATCGTATTATGCTATTTCTACAAAACAATTTATAAACAATAAAATCTATTTATTATGACAAACAACAAATCGAACATCTTGCCCATCGTGGTAATGTTTCTCTTGTTCTTTATGATTGCCTTCGTAACCAATTTTGCGGGTTCGATGGGCGTGATTGTGAAGACGCAGTTTGGTGCCAGCAACGCGATGGCGCAGTTAGGTACATTGGCTAACTTCATTGCGTATGCAGTGATGGGTGTGCCAGCAGGTATCATTTTGAAACGTAAAGGTTATAAATTCACCTCTCTATTGGCGGTGTCTGTGGGCTTTATAGGTGTAGGTGTACAATGGTTGAGCGGATATGCCGAGAGTTTCGGCGTGTACGTATTGGGCGCATTCATTGCAGGTTTCTCCATGTGCTTGCTCAATATCGTAGTTAACCCAATGCTCAACACCCTTGGTGGCGGTGGCAAACGCGGTAACCAATTGATTCAATTCGGTGGCTCGTGCAACTCCATCGGTGGTACCTTGGCCCCAATCATCTTGGGTTATCTGATAGGTGGTAGCGCTGCTACGGCACAAGTGGGCGATGCGGCTCCAGCTATGTTGGCAGCAATGCTCATCTTCTTGTTGGCATTCGTGATTATATCCTTGACCAAGATTCCTGAACCACATATCGAAACTCCTGAGCAACGTGCAGCGGCGAAAGCCAATAAGGATAAATATAGTCCGCTCAGTTTCCGTCACTTTGCGTTGGGTGCGGTAGCAATCTTCTTCTATGTGGGTGTAGAGGTAGGTATTCCTAACACAGCCAACCTATATATGTCTAACAATCCTGCTGTAGGTCCTGCTATCGCGGGTACTGTAGTGGGCTTGTATTGGCTAATGATGATGTGTGGTCGTCTATTAGGCGGTGCTATCGGCGGTAAGGTGAGCAGCAAGGCAATGTTGGTGACTGTGTCGTCATTGGCAATTATGATGTTGCTTTGCGTGATGTTCTTCCCAGAGACATGGGTGGTAGCCTTCAAAGGTATCGAGTTGCCAGTGAGCATGATTCTGATGTTCCTCTGCGGATTGATGACCAGCGTGATGTGGGGTGCAATCTTCAACCTCGCAGCCGAAGGATTGGGCAAATACACTCCAGCTGCCAGCGGTATCTTCATGGCATTGGTTTGTGGTGGAGGTATCTTGCCATTCTTCCAAAACCTCTTGGCTGACCATACTAACTACCTCATTTCCTACATCGTACCAATCGCAGGTTTGCTCTACATTCTCTTCTATGCCCTCATTGGTAGCAAGAACGTAAACAAAGATATTCCTACAGAATAATTCATCATTCAAAATTCAAAATTCATAATTCAAAATTCATAATTCAAAATTCATAATTAACTAAGTTATGCAAAAAAAACCTTATGTATTAGGCCTTGATATGGGTGGCACAAACTCCGTATTGGGCGTTGTAGATGCACGTGGCCATGTATTGGCACGTACTTCCATTAAAACACAAGCTTATCCAAACATCAATGACTACGTGAATGCACTATACGACGAAGCAATCAAAATCGTTGATGCAGTAGGCGGTATGGACTTGATTCGCGGTATTGGTGCAGGTGTACCAAACGGTAACTATTATACTGGTATGATTGAAGGTGCTATGAACTTACCATGGCAATCTGTACCATTTGCTCAACTCATGACCGACCGCTTCGGTGTACCATGCAAGATTACCAACGACGCCAACGCTGCGGCTATGGGTGAAATGACCTACGGTGCTGCTCGTGGTATGAAGAACTTCATCATGATTACTTTGGGTACAGGTGTAGGTTCGGGTATCGTAGTAGATGGCAAAGTGGTATATGGTCATGATGGCTTTGCTGGCGAATTGGGTCACACCTGCGCTGTGCGTGGTGAAGCTGGTCGCCCATGTAATTGTGGCAAGAAAGGTTGCCTTGAAGCGTATGCATCAGCCACTGGCGTAGCACGCACCGCTAAGGAGATTATCGCTTCTACTACCAAAAAGACTGTACTCCGCAACCTTGATATCGATGCCATTACTTCTAAGGATGTCTTCGATGCAGCTGAGCAAGGCGACGAAGTAGCAAAACAAATTTTTGACTACACAGGTACTATCCTTGGTCAACAATTGGCAGATTTCATTGCTTTCAGTGCACCAGAGGCAATTGTGATGTTTGGTGGCTTGACTAAGTCTGGTCATTGGATCAAAGACCCAGTAGAGAAGGCTATGAACGACAACGTGCTTCCTTTGTGGCGCAACAAGGTGCAAGTGCTCTTCTCTGATTTGAAAGAGGCAGACGCTGCTGTATTGGGAGCCTCTGCATTGGCTTGGGGCGATTGATGATTATTTAGATCTGCGAAGCGCTCTACAACAAAGTGATCTGTAAACTGTTATATCAATTCCCTACGTGGCTACAACGCCTCTATCGTGGCGTTGTATGGCGAATGAATCCATCATCGAAGGTCATCTATCTGACCTTCGATGATGGACCTATTCCTGAATGTACGCCTCACGTACTGAAAATACTGGCGCAGTATGGTGTGAAAGCTACATTCTTTATGGTAGGTGAAAATGCAGCACGCTATCCTGAACTATTAGCACAAGTTCGTGCAGCAGGACATGCGATAGGCAATCATACCTACCATCACTTAAAAGGGTATAAAACCTGTACCCCTATTTACATACAAGATGCTGAACGAGCGAACAACATCTTGCAGACGACCTTATTCCGTCCGCCACATGGACGCATGAAATATTCGCAAAAGAAAGCACTCCGTTTAGCGGGGCAGACTATTTATTTGTGGGATGTACTCACACATGACTACAATCCATGCTATAGCGTGGAGAAAATGCTGTCAGTAGTACAGCGATGCACGCGCAACGGCAGTATTATTGTCATGCACGACTCCCTGAAGGCTAAAGATAGGATGTTGCTACTACTGCCTTTGGTCATTGAATGGCTGCAACGAGAGGGATACCAATTAGGAGTGTTAGATTAAATCGGCTTGAAAATGAATAGAATATCTACATATATATACGCATTATTGGTTGGAGCTATACTGTCATCATGCGCCAATCGCGGTCAAGGTCCACAAGGTGGACCGCGCGACACCATTCCTCCCACTGTTCTCAAAGAGGTACCGCTCAATGGCACATTGCACTTCACGGGCAAAGAGGTGCAAGTGTATTTCGACGAGTATATCCAGCTCGATGATGTAGCCAACAAAGTGCTCATATCCCCTCCTCAGCAGAATCCGCCAGAGGTCAAGGCCATTGGCAAACACCTTTCAGTAGTCTTCATGGAGGACTTACAAGACTCTACCACCTACACCATCGACTTCGGGTCTGCCATCTGCGATTACAACGAGAAGACGCCACTCACTGGTTATGTCTTCTCTTTCTCCACAGGCGATGTCATTGACTCGCTTTCCATCTCTGGCTCCATTTACGATGCCTCTAACCTTAACCCCGTACCCGATGTGCTGGTAGGTATCCATCGCAATCATCACGATTCAGCATTCTCTACCCTGCCCTTCACGCGCATCACACGCGCCAATGCAGAGGGTGAATTCACCATCCACAATATCCAGCCAGGCACCTACCGCATCTATGCGCTCAACGACATTAGCCGCGATTTCCTCTATCAGCCAGGTGAGGCTTTTGCTTTTGTCGATTCACTCATCACGCCTTATTGCACCGTCGATATCCACACCGACACCATCTGGCGCGATACGCTTGGTATCGACTCTATATCGGGTGATACACTCTTCACACGCCTTGTGGACTCCACCTTCGTCCATCCAGTCACGCATTTCTATCCCGACTCCCTCCTACTGTGGTATTTCGAAGAGGCCAAGCAACGCCAGTACTTCCAGAATGTCTCACGCGAGGAGCAACATGCTTTCACCCTCATCTTCGCTGCGCCACAAGACTCCATGCCGCTCATTCGCGCCTTACGCCCATCTGAGGTAGATTCGCTGGGCAACGATTCTGCATGGGTCAATTGCCTCGACTATGCGCTCTTGCAGACTTCTACGCATTTCGACACCATCACCTATTGGCTCACCGACTCGCTTGCCATCTCCCAAGATAGTATCTATCTGCAAATGCAATACATGGTCTCCGACTCGCTCTATAATCTTGTCCCTCAGACAGATACCCTTCTTGCCGTATATCGCCATCCACGCCTCTCGGAGAAGGCTCGCGAGGCATATATGCGCAACAAACTCTCGCGCAAACTCGAACTCAAGTCCAATGCTTCGTCCAAGTTCGAGATATACGACACCCTTCGTATCATTTCCGCATTCCCATTGGATTCTGTGCATGAGGAGATGTTCCATCTTTCACAGAAGGTAGATACGCTTATGCAGCCTATTCCTTTTCAGCTCATCAAATGCGATTCTATCGCTATGAACTACTACGTCGTTGCAGCGCTACAACCCGAGCAGTCCTACCACCTAACCATTGATTCTGCGGCTGTGCGGGATATCTATGGCGTTTGCAATGATAGCACCGATATGAAGATCCGCCTTAAGGCACTCAACGAATACGCTTCATTAACCGTCAAACTCACGCATTTCGACCCTCAGGCACGTATCCAATTGCTCAACGAGAAGGATGTTGTGGTGCGCGAACTGCCCGCATTGCCAGAAGGCACCAAGTTCGAATACCTCGCAGCTTCTACATGCTATCTCCGTATGTATATCGACCGCAATGGTGATGGCAAATGGACGACTGGAGATTGGTTGCTACATCGTCAACCAGAGCCCGTTTACTACTACCCATCCAAACTCAAATTGCGTGCTAACTGGGATTTCGAGGAGAACTTCGACCACCTTGCCATTCCGCAAGTACAGTCCAAACCAAAATCCCTCACAAGTAAACCCAAAAAATAACTCTCAACTCTCAACTGCCCCCTGTCAACTGCAAAATTCACATATCCCTTCCTCATTCTTGGCTTGCTCATTCAGGTCATCACTTTCTGGCTCATGCCTGCCCATCCCTTGTCTCTCATCAGCGGTATGTTAGGCATTTGTTCGGTGGTGTTGAGTGCACAGGGCAATATCCTCACTTTCCTCTTTGGCTTTGCGCAAGTAGGTACCTACACCTACCTTTGCTGCTTAGAGCGCTTCTATGCCGAGATTGCGCTCAATGTGTTCTATTTCCTAACAATGATTTATGGTTTCTTTGTTTGGCATCGCCGTCTCAATAACCAGTCCTTGCAGGTGCAGACACGTGTTATCTCCCCCCGCTGGATGCTGCTTATCTCTATGGGCCTACTGTTGCTCTCTCTGCTCACGGGCTGGATGCTCCAGCGCTTCACCGACGACCCGCAGCCCTACCTCGATGCATTCACCACTGTCCCTGCCATACTCGCACAAATATTGATGGTACTTGCTTATCGCGAGCAGTGGTATTTATGGCTCTTTGTCGATATTTTGGCTACAATCATGTGGCTCCGTGCAGGCAACTACTGCATGGCTGCCCAGTATGCCTTCTGGTGCATTAATTGCATCTACGGCTTACGCCAATGGACCCGCCTGTCCTCTCATACATAGTAACAACTCCGCCACATTCACTCAACACTATGTAGAAGAGAGGTGACAATATAACCATCACAAATAATAAAGAATAGACGAGAGGGGTTTGTGAGTGCCTTTTTAAGGCGATAGACTTTACACCCTACACGATACACCACACACTAAATAGAGAAATATGTCTAAAATTGCTTTTATCACAGGCGCAAGTTCGGGTATTGGCGCCGCATGTGCACGCAAGTTTGCCAAAGAAGGCTACACTTTATTATTAAATGCGCGTAGCGTGGACAAACTGCAGGCACTCAAAACGGAGTTAGCAACCACCTATGGCACGGATATATTACTATTGCCATTCGATGTGCGTGACCGCAAAGCCGCCGAAGAAGCTATCACTACCCTACCCGAGTCCTATCAAGCAATTGATATCTTGGTAAACAACGCAGGGTTGGCACTCGGCATGGACAAAGAATATGAAGGCACAGAAGAGAACTACGACACCATGATTGAAACCAATATCACCGCCCTGCTGATGATTACTCGATTGGTAGTACCCGGTATGGTAAAGCGCGGAAAGGGGCATATCATCAATATTGGTTCGGTGGCAGGCGATGCTGCGTACCCAGGAGGAAGCGTGTATTGTGCGACAAAAGCCGCAGTGAAAGTGCTGAGTGATGGATTGCGTATGGACTTGGTAGATACGCCTTTGCGTGTGACCAATGTGAAGCCAGGATTGGTAGAAACAAACTTCAGTGTGACCCGTTTTGCGGGCGATAAAGAGCGCGCAGACAAGGTTTATCAAGGTATCAAACCCTTGACAGGCGAAGATATTGCGGAAGTGGTTTATTTCGCTGCCAGTGCTTCAGCTCATGTGCAAATAGCCGAAGTGCTCGTACTCGCCACCCACCAAGCCAGTGGATCAATTTTATACCGTCAATAAAAAGTTTTTATCCATAACATTAATCATTCATTTATATGTATTACGTAGAAAAACGAATCACCATTTCGGCTGCACACAACTTGCACTTGAGTTATGAAAGCAAATGTGAAGCATTGCATGGACATAATTTTGTAGTAACTGTCTATTGCAAATCAGAAACCCTCAATGAAGATGGTATGGTTACTGATTTTACACACATCAAACGCATAGTCAAAGAAACATTCGACCACAAATATATCAACGAAGTGTTGGATGTCAATCCTTCATCCGAAAATATTGCTCGTTGGATATGTGACCATGTCGAGAACTGCTACAAAGTCAGTGTACAAGAATCAGAGGGTAATATTGCCACTTACGAGCGATAATCGTTTGGTGGTTTATTCGAAATAGCAAATAAATTGTATTTTTGTCGCAATTTCTTGCATATATCAAAAAAAAGCAGTACCTTTGTGCGGTTTATTGAAAATTATAAAATACAACAAATATGGCAAAGAAAAAACAAACTGTAGAGGACCAAAATCTTGAAAACGTACAAGAGGCCCTGAACACCACCAGCGTGTGGATTGAGAAAAATCAAAACAAACTAACTTGGGCAGTAACTATCATTGTTGCTATCGTAGTTGGAGTGTTGGCTTTGAATACTTATGTAATCAAACCAAAAGCTGTAGAAGTTAGCAATGAGAATGCTAAAGCTGTTACTTACTTCATGCAAGGCGATTGGGAAAAAGCCCTCAACGGTGACGATGCTGAATGCCTTGGTTTCCAAGCAATTGCTGATGAATACAAGTGCTATCAAAGTGGCAAATTAGCAGCATTATACGCAGGTATTTGCTACTATCAAATGGAGCAATATGAGGACGCTGCTACATATTTGAGCAAATTCTCTGCAAACGACTTGACCATTGAGCCTGCTGCATTGCAACTTTTGGGTGATGCATATGTGCAAATGGAAGAGTATGCAAAAGCAGTAAAGGCATTTGAGGCTGCTGCTAAATCAGGTAATGATTTGATTGCACCTATGAGTTTAAAGAAAGCAGGTTTAGTATACCTCGAGCTTGATAACAAAGCTGCTGCAAAGAAAGCTTTTGAGACCATCAAAGCCAAATACCCTGCTTCTACCGAAGCACAAGATATCGACAAATATATCGCTATTGCAGAATAATAACTGTCAATTGTCAACTGTCAACTGTTATGACAACTGATTTATCGCGATATAATGCGAATGAATTGCCTAGCGCTGACGTGCTTTCACGTCAGCGCTATGCTATTGTAGTAGCTGATTGGAATAGCGAAATCACACACGCTCTTGCTCAAGGAGCTATTGATACCCTCCTCAAGCATGGCGTTCAAGAGGAGAATATAGATGTAATGCACGTGCCAGGCACTGTGGAATTGACCTATGGTGCTGCGCAATATGTATCAGGTCGTAAGACAATTGGCACTTTTAGTCAGGCAGATGCGGTGATTGTGATAGGCTGTGTTATCAAAGGTGACACGCCACATTTCGATTATGTTTGCCAATCTGTGACTCAAGGCGTAACACTACTCAACGCCAATATTGCTATGCCAGGAAGTGGACTCAACAAGGCGATACCTGTTATCTTCTCTGTCCTCACTACTTTGGATAAGCAACAAGCGCTCGACCGTGCAGGCGGTCGCCTCGGCAATAAAGGTGTAGAAGGTGCAGTGACCGCCATTAAGATGGCGAACCTTGTTTAGGGTTTAGAGTTTAGTGTTTAAGGGATGAAAGTTTATAAGTTTGGTGGTGCTTCGGTAAAGGATGCCAATGGCGTTCGCAACCTAAAGGAGATCGTTGCTCAATCTATCGACGACCTGCTGGTTGTAATTTCCGCCATGGGCAAAACCACTAATGCTTTAGAGCGCGTAGTCGCGGCATTGGCAAAAGGCGATGAGCAGACAGCAGAACACGAATGGCTCAACGTATTGGATCAGCATGTCTATATCATGCAAGACTTGGGGCTGCAACCCAACGTGGATGTACGCCTACCCATGATGCCCGAATACAATCAGGAGTGGTCATACGATCAGAACTACGACCAAATAGTTAGCCTTGGCGAGATCATGTCCACGCAAATTGTGGCTGTATTCTTGCTCAAAAGTGGTATTCCTACCGAATGGTGGAATATGCCCAAACTGCTACTGACCGACAATACATGGCGCGAAGCACAGGTGGACTTACGGCCCTCTGCTCAAGTGATTCGTGCAGGGTGGAATAGAGCACAACGCCCCCACGTGGTGGTGACGCAAGGTTTCATTGGCGGTACTGCCGACGGCATGCGTACCACACTCGGACGCGAAGGTTCCGATTATACAGCGGCTCTGATGGGTAATTTCTTAGATGCAGAGTCTGTCACGATTTGGAAAGATGTTCCTGGTATCTTAAATGCAGACCCGCGATTGGTGGCTAACACCATTAAGATAGACCAGTTGACCTATCATGATGCCGTGGAATTGGCATATAGTGGTGCACAGGTGATTCATCCTAAGACAATCCGCCCATTAGAGAATAAGAAAATTCCACTTTATGTCAAACCATTTAGCAATCCAACCGCAGAGGGATCGGTTATTATTGAGCATGCAGCACCAATCAATGTGCCAGTTTATATCTGGCGTACCAATCAAGTGCTGATTACGCTACGGGCAAAAGATTTGGCATTCGTGTTGGAAGAGAGTTTGAGCCATATATTCCAAATTATCCATGCCAACCGTTTACGCGTATCGCTGATACAATCCAGCGCGGTAACCATATCTGTATGCGTAGATAATAGCCGCTTTGTAGCTAAAGCTATTGAGCAACTGCAAGACGCTTATCGCGTGACATGGAACGAAAACCTCAGCCTGCTCACCATCAGAGGTACTACCCCTAATATACTCAAACAGGAGCAACAAGGACGAGACATTCTATTAAGTCAATTAACCCGCCGTACGGCGAAACTAGTGATAAAAGATTAAACCATGGCAAATACAATCAAACAATACTTCTCTGGGCAATATTGGAAAGAGTTGTTATTAGAGTTTTGGCACGCTTTGGGTACCAAGAAGTTCTGGAAAGAATTTATCGTTATCAATTTCGGTATCATGATTGGTGCCGCTGCGGTTTATTATTTCTTGATGCCAAGCAACTTGATCATCGGTACTATTTCAGGTTTGAGCATTGTCATCAACACACTCATTGGAGGCAATGCGGATACTTTCTCGTATCTGGTGATGGGGATAAATGCCGTACTTTTAATCATGGCTTTCTTGCTCATTGGTAATGAGTTTGGTGTGAAAACCGTCTATACAGCGATGATATTAGGTCCGCTGACACAATTATGTGACAAACTCTATCCTTATGTCAATCTTACGCACAAAGTGGTTGATAATCCTGAGGTTCTATCACAATTGCAAGCAGGCATAGCCGTATCTGATGCAAATGGTAATCCGTATCTTTTAAGCAGAACAGGAGAAGTCTTGGAGCAGGTAAAAGACTCTGTTATGTCTTCGGGATTAGGCATGGGTGATGTATGGTTTGATTTAGTTTGCTTCGTGTTGCTATTATCCATTTGCCAAACGATATTATTCCGTGTCAACGCTTCGTCGGGCGGACTAGATATATTGGCGAAGATAATCAACAAGTACATGCATTTTGACATTGGTATGTCGGTATCTATTGGTGGTGCGCTAATCTGCTGTACTGCATTCCTAATCAACGATTTCCGTATGGTGGTTATCGGTTTGATAGGCACATGGATCAATGGTGTGGTAATCAATTATTTCACAGCATCTATGGATCGCCGTAAGCGTGTATGCATCATCACACGCGAACACGAAAAAGTACGTCAATACATCGTCAAAGATCAATTGCGAGGTTGCTCACTTTACCGTGTAGAAGGAGGATATAGTGGAGAGGAATACATTGAGATTCAAGCACTATTAACGCAAGAGGAGTTTGCAAATGTATTGGCATTCATGCGCGAGAACAATATCCAAGCCTTCACCACTGCGGGCAACTGCTCAGAAGTATATGGTTTGTGGTTCAAGCATCGCAAACGCAATGGCAAATTAGAAATAGAAAAAGATTAATCATAACTTAAATATTTATATACAATGAAACCAACATTATTTATTCTCGCGGCTGGTATGGGTAGCCGCTACGGAGGACTCAAACAATTGGATGGCCTGGGTCCTAATGGTGAAACAATCATGGATTATAGCGTGTTTGACGCTATGCGTGCTGGCTTTGGCAAAGTTGTGTTCGTTATCCGCAAGGATTTCGAAGAAGACTTCCGCCGTGTGGTACTCAGCAAGTATGCTGACCATGTGCCATGTGAGGTATGCTTCCAAGGTATTGATTGCTTGCCAGAGGGCTTTACTCGCAACCCTGAGCGTACCAAACCATGGGGTACTAATCACGCTGTATTAATGGCTAAGGATCTGATCCACGAGCCATTTATGGTTATCAATGCCGATGACTTCTATGGCAAAGAGTCATTCGAAGTTATGGCTAAGTTCCTCTTGGATGTTAATGGCCAACAAGGTAAATATTGCATGGCAGGCTATCGCGTAGGTAACACTCTCAGCGAGCATGGTACAGTAAGCCGTGGTGTTTGCGCTACCGACAAGATGGGCTTCTTGACAGATGTAGTGGAGCGTACTGCTATCGAGTCTAAAGATGGTCATATCGTGTTCCAAGATGAGAATGGCAACGAGGTAGAGATACCATTCGATACTCCTGTAAGTATGAACATGTGGGGCTTCACTCCTGAGTATTTTGAATACACCGAAGCTGCATTCAAAGCATTCTTAACCGAACACGGTCAAGAGCTTAAAACCGAGTTCTACATCCCTACCCTCGTCAACGATCTCATCAAAGCAGGCAAAGCTACATGCCAAGTATTGGATACTCCTGCTAAGTGGTTTGGCGTTACTTATGCTGATGACCGCCAAATGGTAGTGGACAAAATCCAAGCATTGGTAGATGCAGGTGTATATCCCAACAAACTCTTCTAAAAATATTAACTGTTAATTGTCAATTGTTCTATGGCTCGTATTCTCGTTACTGGTGGCACTGGCTATATTGGCTCGCACACAACTGTTGAGTTGATGCAACAAGGCTATGATGTTGTTATCATCGACAACCTTAGCAATTCTACTTCAGCTGTCCTCGATGGTATTGCTGCCATCGTGGGTACTCGCCCTGCATTCGAACAAGTTGATTGTAATGACCCACAAGCAGTAGCAGATGTCTTTACCAAATATACTGACATCCAAGGTGTGATTCATTTTGCAGCCAGCAAGGCAGTGAATGAGTCTGTAGAGCAGCCTTTGAAGTACTACCGCAACAATCTCATGTCGCTTATCACGGTGCTTGAGCAGATGAAGGCGCACAATGTACACAACATTGTTTTCTCAAGTTCTTGCACCGTGTATGGGCAACCTGCTGAGGAGCACTTACCTGTAGATGAAACGGCTCCTATCCAAGTAGCCCTATCTCCTTATGGTAATACCAAGCAAATCAATGAGGAGATTATCCGCGATGAAGCACATGCGAATACGCAGTTGCACGCTACAATCTTACGCTATTTCAATCCTATTGGTGCTCACCCCTCAGCAATGATAGGTGAGTTACCTAATGGCGTGCCACAAAACCTACTGCCTTTTGTCACTCAAACGGCTATCGGTCTGCGTAAGGAACTCAAGGTATTTGGTGATGATTACAATACACCTGATGGCTCATGCATCCGCGACTATATCTATGTCGTAGATCTCGCAAAAGCGCATGTGAAAGCTGTAGAGCGCATGCTCAACCGTCAAGCCACCGAACAAGTTGAAGTATTCAACCTTGGTACAGGTCGTGGTTTGAGCGTATTGGAGATCTTGAAGACGTTTATGCAAGTGACAGGCGTGAACGTTCCTTATCAGATTGTAGGTCGTCGCGAAGGCGACATCGAACAAGTGTGGGCAAAGCCAGATAAAGCAAACAACGTGCTTGGTTGGAAAGCAGATACGCCAATCGAAGATGTTTTGCTCAGTGCGTGGCGTTGGGAGCAAAAGATTCGCTCATAATAATTCTGGATATAAAACAAAAAAGAATGTCAAAATGCTTTTTGACATTCTTTTTTTGCTTCTTCCTTTTCTTGTTATTTTTGCTCATTATTTTGCTTCTTCCTTTTCTTGTTATTCTTGCTCATTATTTTGCTTCTTCCTTTTCTTGTTATTTTTGCTCATTATTTTGCTTAGTTGTTTGCATGATACTTTTTTGATATTTCTCTTTTATCCTTAAATAGTTCCTTGATTTTTACCTATCTTTCCCGACGGTGAGCCGACTGTCAACCGACAGTCAACCGACACTCACTCGAACTTTCACCGAAAGAATGTAAAATGAACGCTTCCGTAACTGCGTTGCTCTACAAAGTGCGGATGGTTGTAAAAATCGTTGTGTTTTGAATGTTCCAACACGAAATATCCTCCCTCTTTCAATATCCCCTGCTCAAATATCAGATCAGGTAATGTAGGCAATTGTTCCAAATCATATGGCGGGTCTGCATATATAAAGTCGTATTGCACATGGCAGGCTTTTACGAACTTAAACACATCACCACGAATCAAGTGCAAGTTTTTTATACCCAATTGTTTACAACATGAAATAATAAAGTTCTGTTGTGTATGTGCCATCTCCACAGTTGTCACTTCTCGTGCTCCGCGTGACACAAATTCTATTCCTATGCCACCTGTGCCCGCAAACAAGTCCAGCATATCCACGCCCTCAAAATCCATACGATTTGTAAGGAGGTTAAACAAACTCTCCTTGGCAAAATCCGTCGTCGGACGTGCTGTGATATTTTTAGGGGGCATCAATCGACGCCCCCTAAATGTTCCCGAAATAATTCTCATTATATTCTTGCCTTATCGCCTTATCGCCTATCGCTTTATCGCCTATCGCCAATAACCAATAGGCGCTTGCGCCGTCCTATAGCCCGAAGGGCGTCCTATAGAAGGCATCGCCTCCGTCCTATAGCCCGAAGGGCGTCCTATAACCCAATCTTACTCCCAGTTACCTGCGTTGTTGTTTGGTGCATCCACCGAACCAACCTTCAGACCTGGATAGTGATCCAATTTCTCCTCTTTATCGATCAAGTTCACGCGCTCTTGATTGTTGAGGTCGTGAAGATAGGTATTGTAGTGAGCACGAATCTCAAAGATAGGTACCTTGATACCTTGTGAAGTAGTGTAATCATTGTTGGTCTCTACTTCAAACTTCACATTGTCAGTGTAAGGAATATATACAATCTCACCGATAGTTTCCTCTGTATATTGACCTTGATACAATGATTGAATCATGTTGGTCAAGATAGTATCACGACGGAAACCTTGCAAACCTTCAGCTTTCACTTCGCGGTCATTTTCCCAAATGTAGTTATACAATAGATTCAAACTATCTGTACCTTGAAATTTCATCTTGCGTTGTGCTTTCAAGCGTGCACGCTCCAAAATCTTTGCTGCTTTATTCTCGGTCATACCATCCTCCAATTGTTTCTCGGTCAGCGAACCTACTTTATACACCTCTTTCTTTGGAGTAACCTTCAAATAATCTACCAACGAATCCAAGTCTGCGGTAAAGTAGCCTTTATCCAAACGGAATTGAGCCTCAGCGGTACGCAAACTTACAAGATTGTTAATGACTTTCACTTCGCGTTGTACACGAGCCTCTTCAAATTGAATAGGAGTTACAACACTCTTTACGCAGATGAATGCCATAAACACTACGGCAACACTCAACAATACACGAATAACGATTTTCATATTCTTTGATTTATTAAATTTATTCTATTTATACTATTCAATGAGAAAATAGTCCCTTTTCTCACAAATTCGCTGCAAAATTACTAAATCTTTTTCATATATGCAAATTTTTTTGTAACTTTGCAGCCGAAAAAGGTAAAATTGTTACTATGGCAAACGAAGATAGCAATAAGGTGCTATACGATATCCTCAACGAACGCTTGGAATTATTGCGTTCTTTGGACAAAGATGGCGACTCTGATCGTCGTCGCCACGTGGCGCGTGAGACCAAAGAGCTCCATGCTCCTTTGGCGCATCGACTGGGTCTATATGCCATCAAAACGGAAATGGAAGATCTTGCGCTAAAGTTTACCGACTACAAGACCTATAAGTATATCGCGCACGCGCTCAATGAGAAAAAAGCACAGCGCGATGCTTACATCTCCTCTTTCATTACGCCACTCGAGCAAAAGCTCAAAGATAACGGATTTACTTTTACTATCAAAGGTCGTCCTAAATCCATCCATAGCATCTACAACAAGATGCAAGCGCAGCATTGCGATGTGGATCGCATCTACGACCTCTTTGCTATTCGAATTATTCTTGACTCTCCACTCGAACGCGAGAAACTCGACTGCTGGCAAGTATATTCCATCATCACGGACATGTATCGCCCCAATCCTAAGCGCCTACGCGACTGGTTGAGTGTCCCCAAAGAAAATGGCTACGAGAGTCTTCATACTACCGTCTTAGGTCCCGAAGAGAAATGGGTGGAGGTGCAAATTCGTACCCGCCGTATGGATGAGGTGGCAGAAAAAGGTGTAGCTGCACACTGGTCATACAAAGGTGTGGACGGCAATCGCCTCAATACCGATAAGCAAAGTGTCTATGTATTCACCCCTACGGGTGATCTCAAGCGCTTGTCTGCTGGAGCTACAGTGTTAGATTTTGCATTCTCTATCCATAGCGATGTGGGCTGCAAATGTGTAGGTGGACGCATACGCAACCAGAATGTGAGTATTCGCCAGAAACTCCAAAATGGTGATCAGGTGGAAATTCTAACATCTCCTAATCAAAAACCTACTGCTGATTGGCTCAATGCTGTAGTTACTACCAAAGCGAAAAACAAGATTCGCCAAGCCCTCAAAGAGATAGAGTATCGCAATGCGGCAGAAGGACGTGAGATGCTGGAACGCCGTTTCAAGAATTGGAAACTTGACTACGTGGAGGGCGATATCTCCCGCCTCGCACTCAAACTGGGATATAAAGTCACCAACGACCTTTACCAATCCATCGCTTTAGGCAAGGAGGATATACTGCGCTTAAAAGATGTGTTCCTCTCGTTGGATGCTCCTAATACCGATTTTCAACGCTCGGAGCATATCTATGTTCCTAAAAATCTAGAAGCTCTAGCTCTGGAGGTAGATATCAATGTTAAGAGCGTGGACTACAACCTTGCCAAATGTTGTAATCCGCAGCCAGGAGACGCTATCTTTGGGTTTATCAGTATCAACAATGGTATTCGTATCCACCGCTGCGACTGCCCCAATGCCGAACATATGCGCGAGCGACATGCCTATCGTATCCTCCCCGCTCGATGGGCTAAAAAGAAAGAATAAAATGAACAACTATCCTTCCATATTACTCTCCGAAGCGGTTGACCAGTTCGCATCTTTGCCTGGAGTAGGACGCAAGACAGCTTTGCGTCTTGTGTTGCATCTGCTTCGTCAGAGCGATAAGGAGGTGGAAGTTTTTGCGGGAGCACTCACCCGCCTCAAGCAAGAGGTGAAGTACTGCCGTGTATGCCATACTATCTCTGATCAAGAGGTATGTCCAATATGCCAATCTCACTCGCGTGACAAACATACTATTTGTGTAGTGGAGAACGTGCAAGATGTGATGTCGATTGAGAACACAGGTCAGTACAATGGTCTGTACCATGTCTTGGGCGGCATCATCTCTCCAATGGATGGAGTAGGACCTTCGGATATTGAGATTGACTCTCTTGTTGCTCGCATAGAGAAAGAAGATATCCACGAAGTTATCCTCGCTCTACCGACCACAATGGAAGGCGACACTACTAACTTCTACATCTACCGCCGCCTACAAAACCTCAACAAAGGTGATATCGCCTCATCGCCTGATCGCCTCAAAATCTCCCAAATCGCTCGTGGCGTAGCCATCGGCAACGAACTTGAATATACCGATGAGATCACCCTCGGGCGTTCCATCGTCAACCGCATAGAATTTAAAATGTAATGGAAAAAAACATCATCAAAACCCTCAATCTGTACTACTATGGTGTACTGATTCTCACCCTCATCTCAGGAACATTGGCATATTTCCTGATTATGAAAGACTTCGTGCAACCCATCGACCCTATGTCCACACTCGGACAGGTGCTGCAATATGTCGTTATTTTTGACGCCTTGCTCACTATCCCTACGGGCCTCTATCTCTGCAAACGCCAGTGTATCAAACTCGCAGAACTTACCGACGAAGCAGTCAAACTTGCAGGTTACAAACGTGCTGCTACTTGGCGTATCTTGTTGGTAAGCAATACGATGGTTTTTGGTATAGCAGCCTTCTACCTGATGGGCGCCTACCAATCCATGCTGTGGATCACAGCCGTTTCAGCGATTGGGTGGTACTTCACCAAACCATCAGAAGCCAAACTCCAAGCCGAACTTCAACCCAAACAACCCAATCAAGAAAACTACTAAATTCTACGAATATGGTAATCGCAATTGACTTCGATGGTACTATCGTTACCCATGCATATCCTGCAATTGGCAAACCCATTCCATTTGCTATTGAGACACTCAAGAAACTTCAGCAAGAAGATCACCATCAACTCATTCTATGGACTTGCCGCGAAGGTGACCTCTTGCAAGAGGCCGTTGATTATTGTGCAGCACGAGGATTGGAGTTCTATGCCGTGAACTCTAATTTCCCAGAGGAAACATCGGATATTGTTCGTGCTCGCAAGTTGGAGGCGGATCTCTTTATCGATGACCGCAACTTAGGTGGTATTCCTGATTGGGGAGTAATCTACCAAATGATTCATTCTGGCAATCCCTTCAAACCTGCACCAACTAGTATGCCCGCCGAAGAACCTCAGCGCAAGAAGGGTCTCTTTGGTCTATTCGGATAAACGCGAAGCTTATAACGCGAAGCTTATAACGCGAAGCAAAAAACGTGAGCGAAGTGAACCTAAAATTGCGCAAAATAGAGCCCTCTGATCTCCCATTCTTGTATCAATGGGAGAATGATGCCACGATGTGGGCTGACTCGGATACGCATAATCCGCTATCTCGTCACGACTTGCATCAGTACATCGAGAACACCACAGGCGACATCTACCGCGATGGACAATTACGCCTCATCATCGAAGCTTGTCAATTGTCAACTGTCAACTGTCAACTATCAACTGTCCTCGGCTGTATCGACCTTTTTGATTTCGATGCCCGCAATCGCAAAGCGGCGATTGGCATGTATATCGCCCCCGAAGCGCGTGGCAAAGGTGTTGGGAAACAAGCGGTCCAACTGCTTTTAGACTACGCCTTTAATTTCTTGCACTTGCGCATGGTCTATGCCATCATCAGCGTGCATAATACTGCTTGCTCGCATATCTACGAGCAGATAGGCTTTACCCCTTCTTCTCCTCTCGCCGACTGGACCCTCGAAGGCGATGCCATTCTTTGGCAAAAATCACACGATTAATCATATCTTCCCTAAGCCCGAAGCCTCCCCATGCTAAGGAATCAGCGCATCAATAACTTTGCCGTTGTCAGTATGGCGATTTGTATTGTTCAAATGGCGAAAAATCTATTAACAAAAGAAGTGCGCACACCGTATGGCACGGTTTTTGTTCTACAATGGGTAGTACCATTTATTATTAAAAATGAAAATTTTAATTCTTTCATGCAATACAGGAGAGGGGCACAATTCCTGTGCAAAGGCACTGAAGATAGCCATGGATAGGCGCGGTATAGTGTGCGATATCCAAGATACATTGGCATTGGTCAGTGATGAACTATCGCAGCGTGTAGCTAATGCGTACGTTTCTTCTACACACGGTTCGCTATTTGAAACGGCATATAAAATTGGTGGCTTGGTAAGCGAAAATATCGACTTTCATCCGTCAGTGGTTTATGGTGCGAACCGACTATACGCTAAGACTTTGTGTGATTATATACGTAATGGTGCGTATGATGTGGTAGTGTGCGTACATCTCTTTCCTGCAGAGGCGATGACCGCTCTACGTCGCAACGCCATGTTGCAGATTCCTACTTATTTCGTAATGACCGACTACACCTGCATCCCTTTCTTAGCAGAAACAGAATTGGATTACTACATTATTCCGCACGAGCATTTGGTGGAGGAGTTTGTGGAGAAAGGTGTGCCTCGCGAGAAGTTGGTGCCGATAGGTATTCCTGTAGATGAGCAGAAGTTCACCACTCGTAAGCCCAAACGTCAAGCACGCCAATTGTTGGCAGATTCGCTCGGACTTCATGATTGGACTACGAATAGTGGACATTGGTATTTAATTATGTCTGGCTCTATGGGATATGGCAATCTTGACGCGCTGATGCATCAGTTGTTGCTGCGTATCCGTAAGGAAGATAAGGTGATTTGCATTTGTGGGCGCAACCAACAGATGTATGACAACCTGCAAACAACCTTTGCCAACAATCAGCAACTCTGTTTATTGGGCTTCACCGATCAAGTATCGCTATTGATGGACGCTTCGGATGTGATCTTTACGAAGCCAGGCGGTATCACTTCCACCGAGGCAATAGTCAAGAATATTCCTATAGTTCACACGGCTCCAATTCCTGGTTTAGAGAACTATAATGCACGATTTTTTCATAATCATGGCATGTCGTATCATACTAACGACACCAACCAACAAGTAGTTATAGCCATGCGATTATGTGAAGATAAAGCATTTAGAAATAGGATGTTGCAGCAGCAACGCTTGAATAGCAATCCGCATACTTCGGATGATGTGATAGATTTGATATTGAACAAACAAGAGATAGTATATGAAGAACAAGAAACAACGCACATTGCACGATAGCTTGAAACGCATTTATGCGGTGCTTTTTGTCTTGACTATTGGTTTTGGCGCGGGCAATATCGTATATCTGTGGCATCAGCCAGATGTTACGGCTAATGCATTGTTTTTCTGTGCAATACAGTATGTCGTGATATTGGCTATTCTCACTATCCCTGTGCTACTGCGCAAGCGATTTATGATTCAGATTCCGCTACTTGTCACTGTACTATGCGCGCTCTTTGGCTTTGTAACAATGATTATGGGCGACGGACTGAACTTCTATGGTCGCTTCACTTGGTGGGACTCTGTGCTACATCTGTTTTCGGGCAGCGTATTGGCGTTTGTGGGATTGTGGATTATCAGTATCATGTTTGAAAATAGCAGTCAGGTGGTGCTGAGGAATAAAGCGTTTATCGCGTTTTATGTGTTGCTCTTTGGCTTGAGTTGTGGTGCAGTTTGGGAGGTGTGCGAGTATGCGTATGATGCTATTGCTGGCACGAATACGCAGCAGTTTATGGCTACCACTACTGCGTCTATCATTTCGGCGGAAGATGTGCCACTATGCGGTCACGAGGCACTGCGCGACACGATGGGGGATATGATACTGAACTTGGTGGGTAGTCTGTTGGTGGCTATTTTTGTCTTTCTTCGCTATGACAAACTGATGGATATGCATCAGTCGGCAATAGAGGAAGAGTGAGTTATAATAGCCCTTTGACAGGTATTTTCCGTCAAAGGGTAAATGCGCGTATCCATTTGGACAATTACCGCTGTTCGCGAAAGGACAATGCAGACATGCTTGTCAGTATATCAAATTCCTTTCGAGTTTCGGGACCTGAAGGAGTGCGACGGAACGCACTCCGAGCGTGGAGAAGCCAATTGACTTTTGGCTTCGAAAAGGGAAGGCGGTCGGGGAGACCAAGCCGACCGAGACAAAGAGAAAAGTCCCCACTTTGAGGAATCAGCGCAAGCACAGAACAAAACAAGGAAATCTGTGGGAGTTCTATGGGCTTTCAGGTCGCTTTCAAGTTCCCCACTGGCTACGCGATCATTTCGCGACCACTGTAGCACATCTGTGGCCTATTTGTATCACAGTTGTGGCTTTTAGTTTTCCATTTTTACCTTTCCGTTTTCCTTACGCCTCTATATATTATATGGGTGCTGAATACTCAGTGTTTTAGTGGTTTGGTGCCGAATGTTTGAGAATTTGGAGAGTGAAATAGTATATATAACACTCAGAAGCATCTGTATTACAAGAACTGCCGCGTGGGTGTTTTGTTTTGAAAAAAGTTTTCCTGTGCCGAAGATTGTGCCGAAGAAATTACCTGTCTGTTGTATACTCTTTGCATACCTTTGTTTATGAGAGTGCATATAGATTAATGGCATATGTCGGACTTCGGCAAACCTCTACTCTTGTGAAATGACCAATAAATCTCCTAGTTCGGCTTTCGTTTGGCTTTTCTCTGTTTTGTACCATAATGTCTTAGTGGAAACATCTATTATGCAGTTCCAATATGTACAAATAGGAGAAGGAGCACCAGGGTCAAGACATAAGATTTTTGTTGGCACATCATTCTCATTATATTCGATACCGATTGCTAATAACGCATGTGCCCACTCTTCGCCAAATACTGAAATAATGATAGGAGAATCATTTGCAACACTTGTTTGAATGATGTTTATTGCGTCTTCTCTACTTTTAGCAAGTTTCTGATTTGCAGTAAAGTTTGCGTAATCACGAATATCTTTCGCTAAAGTTCTAAAACAATACCCATCACGAACAAGACCTTGCTTTTCAAGAAGATATGAGAGTAGTTTACCTTTTCGCGTCCTTTTATCTATCGAATTATAAACACAGATTTTCTCTTTTTCAATCATACCCAAAATGAGCAGATTCATTATAACGGAATAAACTGCACATGCACCATCTAAATCTCCCTGCTGGTAGTGTGCATTAATCCATTTGCCTGTACAATCTTTGGACAAAAGACCTTTTTGAGGATGCAATTTAAGATTGCTAACGATTTGTATTGTTGCCATAGTTTTGATGATATTAAAGTTATTCTGTTACTACATCTTTTACGAGGCGGACAGAACTACCAATATGGTTATCTTGATAGAAACTTATTTTAAGTTCTTCAGCATGAAAATATAAACAATATGATTGATAGGAGTATTTTTTACTAGAAGTCCAATAATACCCAAATTCAGTACTATTAACCTGTACACCAGAATAACGTTTATCAGCTGCCGGAAGAAATACTGCTCCTGCTTGCTCCATTTCTGACCATTGTTCTAAGTTAAAGGTTTGATGATAAGCATAATTAGTATATCCATTAATGCCTACATATAAGCCATGCTTAAAACAGATTCCTAGCGGACACAACCAATTGTCAGGTAGTAAAATCAGACCTTTTACCGCATTTATTTGAGCTACTCCATGCAGATATTCTGCATTGGTACGCGTTTCTAACAAATAAACCCACTCCTCGTATGTCAGTGTACGCCACTTATTAGATTCATCGCCATTTATTTTATTTATACCCCAGTCTACAAAAATTCCTGCATAATCTTCACGATTATCAGAAGTGCTAACTCCAAAAGTTGCCAAAGGATTGTCTGAACTCCAACCAAATAAATCTATCCAGCCATCGTAGTTTGTAGAAATATAGATATTTCCTTCTGCGATATAGTCAAGTTGATTTGTTGCAAAGCGCCACTCATTTCTTTTGGGATTATGTTGTAAATTTCCAGTAGAAAAAGCAACTTTTTTATTTTCACCTACAGAAAACACGCCAATCCCTTTTTCTTCACCAAAGGTTATACTATCTACTTCGGAGATAACGTAGTTTGTTTTTGCGCCATTTTTCCAAACATACATGTGTGTTTGAGCAAAAGTAATGGTTACTAATGCGATGAAGATCACTAAAGTTGTAAATCTTTTCATATTCATTTGATTTTAAGTTGTTTCTTATTGTTTGATAAAGCGAATGACTTGCGTACCTACTTGCAATAGGTATGTTCCTGCATTCAAATTACTAACATTAACTTGCGTGCTGTTGTCTATTATAAGCAAGCGACCTTGCAAATCGAATACACGTAAAGTTTGTGGTGTAACTCCAGTAATGTGTAAGATGTCTTGAGTAGGATTGGGATAAATAATAATAGAGTTTATTGCGACATTCTCAGTTGCTGTTTCTGAAGTATAGATAGAGAATGTTATCTTTTTTACTTCCGCAATGGGTTCTATTGCAAGCACATTGCCGTCCTTATCAATCAGTTGCAAATAATCTTCTACAAATATCCACTTGCCAATTTTTGCAATATCTTGCACTTGTTGAACACCGTCGGTCTGCAATAGGACAAGACTTGTTGCCATACATTGCAAAGAGCAAAGCACAGCACAAATGAGAATAAGTGTATTCTTCATCGTATCAAAATTAGTTGGGGAGTTGGCTCCAGACTGCCCGTGAGTATAAAAGAAAAAGCGTGGAACCTCTTTTTGCTTATTCCTAATTCCGAGGTTCCTGCAAAACCCTACATACAAGAATAAACAATGAATGCCCACGCCGATATGCAAATCGTTGTGAAGCACAACGAAAAATACATACCAATGGGCATTTATCGCTCTCTTGCTTTGGGCATGTGAAATTTTGCAGGATTTCGGAATTCCAAAACAAGCGCCAATAAACGCCTTTTATTATGTCTTGAAAGATTCCCTTAGAGGAAGTTTGATTTGAGAATTATGAATGTTGAATTAGACATAATCCCGCCCACATTCCCCAGCGTGAATCATTTCGACCGCAAAGGTAATACATTTTTTTGAATTGAGCAAGAAAAATCGCCTTTTGGGGTGATTTTTCTGGTGTAGGGTGTATAGGGTAAGGTGAACAATGTAAGGTGTAAAGGCAGGGATTATTTTTAAGGAAATGAGTCAACCTTTTTAGGAATGAAGTCAACCTTTTTAGGAATCAAGATAACCTTATTTGGAAGCAATCTTAAGAAATAGCACTTTTTGTTGGAACAAACCTAACTTCATACAATTGGCGGTCGTGCCTACCCTGTACGGCACTACCCTTTAGCCATACGGCTGCGTACCCGCAAGGGGTGCGCCGTTCTATGTGTCGCGCTATTTCCTCAAAGTGGGGACTTTTCGGGCGCAACACTCGGAGTGCGTTCCGTCGCACTCCTTCACTTAACAAAAAGCACTTTGTCTTATACTGAAATAGGTTTACTCATAAAATAAACAAAAAGT
>CAMEKM010000023.1 GCA_945921355.1 uncultured Bacteroidales bacterium | reverse complement strand
GCGGGCATGTCTTGTAATCGGCATGCTTGGCTCGTTAGACTGTCTGCCCATGGTGATTGTTGAAAATTGATGTGACTTTGCTCCACCGCATCGCGATCGATATCTATTCCCAAAACGGAGAACATGTCTCCTTTTAGGTGTAATCGTTGTGCTATCATCAGTGCAATCAATCCACTCCCCACACCTATGTCCAAAACGCGCACGCGATTAGGCTTTTGGGATGGCAAAGGGCACCATGCACCAAGTAGGACACCATCGGTACCCACTTTCATGGCACAGCGGTCGTGCCATACGGTGAACTGTTTGAAGCGGAAGTTAGGTGAACTCATGCGCATTGGGTGTCTCTAACCTCTAATTTAGCGCTTTGCGCCTCACAATGTTCATGACCGCATTCATGCCCACATTCGTGGTCGTGTCCGTGAGAGAAGATATGCACGCAGAGATATATTCCAAAGCCGATAAACAAAGCGGCAGATATGTAGCGTACCCATTTTTCTATCGAATGGAGTTTGCTGGTGAGTGTATTGATAGACATTGCGCTATACGAAATCAGCCATGCGATAATCATAATAGGCAATCCCGTTCCTAAACCAAAGACAATAGGAAGAATCCAATTCCATGAGAAGGGTAGGGTGATGGCTATGTCAATCATTGTGAAGAAATATACCAAACGATGGGGACAAAATGCAATAGCAAAAAAGATTCCCAACATAAACGACCAGAAACCGCTACTCTGGCTATCCACATTCTTCAGCCACTTGCTTACTCCGTGGTCGTGTTCGTGGTGGTGATGACCTGTAAAAAGTAATAGCACACCACAAATGAGCATAAAGGCAGCCAAGAGAGGTTCGCCCCACTGATGTAGGAAATGCTTGATCCCCTCTGTGCGTGCCCCCATAATAAAAGGTATCGCTAAGAGCGTATAAGTAGCCAACTTTCCCAACACGAACATCAGTCCGTTGAGCAGCACTTTGCGGCGGTTATTGATTTCTTTATCAATGTACCCAATAGCAGCAATGCTCGTAAAGAGCGTGCATGGGTCAAGAATCATCAAGAAACCCAAAAGCAAGGATGTGAAGATATTTACCATTTACAATCTATCATTTCTATTGACCTGCAAAAGTACTACATTTTTTTGAAATATGCAAACCTTAGTGCTATTTGTTTCAAAAAAACAAATTGTATATCATAAATTTGGTAATTTGTAAATATTTTTGTATCTTTGCAGCGTGAAAAATCGTATTAGCATATTGCTACTATTACTTTGCATGATGGCTTTCTCGTCATGCAATAGTTTTGATGCAAATGCGCGTCGCCTTCAACGTACCTTGAATGAGCAGCAGAAGAAGGCTGAAGTGCTAACCGAACATCTCAAAACGGCTATACAAAATAATGATTTCGATTCAATATGGCACCATACGCATGCTGATAATAGTATTATTTTTTATGTTTACAAAGGTAGGCAACTTGTTTATTGGTCTAATTCATGGCTCAGTGCTTCCAATCGCTCAATACAATATATCTACGATAAATGGCAATACATGCAATGGGACAATGCAGTTGGTATATGCCATCGGGTGAAAGTAGGAGATTATCAGATAGTTGTTGCTATCCCTATAAAATACAACTATGCACTTACGAGTACACAATTGCATAATGGTTTTATTCCTCCATTCCGAGGAAAAGAGCACTGGAATCTACGATTGAATCAATCCCCAAACCACGTTATCCCTATTTTTTCTAACGATGGTGCATATCTTTTCTCACTTGAAGAATTGTCCAAAGAAGAAATGGAGCAGCAAAGCAGTCAATATGAAGTGATTGAAAGTTTCTCATACCAATCATTATTGGCTGTAGATAAGCAGAACACTACCTTTTCTCGCATCAAAATCAGAGCATACTATGTGATCGTATTCACAATGATAGCTATCTTGCTCATTATTGCTATTGGTAGTTTGATACGCTATCAGGGATTCCGTCACATGCGTTTAGGTGGTAAGTTCCAAATAATTCTTACGTCTACTGTGATGGTAATCTTACTATCAATCTTTTTGGTATCGATTGAACATTCCCAACGTGTTTTCATCGAAACGCAGCAACTGCGATTAGGCAAAAAGGCTCAGTATGTACAAATGGCATTGCAAAATATGTACTTTTGGGATATGAACCTTTCCCCTTCCAATACGTCAGCACTAAATATTGACCTAAGAGATATGAGCTTCGCGTATGAAACTGATATCCATGTCTATGATTTGCATGGTCGGTTAATAGGTACATCCACTCCTCAGCTTTTTGAAAAAGGAATTCTTCCTCCATATATTGCACCTGAAGTATTTTTCTCTGATGCAAAAAAATTAGTACAATACGACCATATTGGTAAGGTGCGTTATCTGTCGGCTTATACTGAATTTATAAATGGTAATTATACCAAGATGGGCTATATTGCTTTGCCTAGTTTCATTTCTCAAGAAGAGATGGCCGCGCATTTACAAGGATTCATTCTTAAACTCTTACCATTGTACATCCTATTGCTTATCGGGTCAATTATTGTAGTATGGATTGTATCTAATCGCGTAACGTCTTCCTTGGAGATGGTAACAGCCCAACTTCAAGATAACAAAGCAGGACAACATATCCATTATCCGTATGCCGACGAATTCGGAGAGATGGTGGAACATTATAATCAAATGATGGATGCATTGGCAGAGTCCACCGAACGCTTAGCTCGCAGCGAACGTGAAATGGCTTGGCGTACAATGGCACGTCAGGTGGCACACGAAATCAATAATCCACTTACTCCGATGAAACTTACCTTGCAGCAATTACAACGTACCAAGGGAACCGAGCGATTTGAAGAATATTTCAACGAGTCTACGCAATTGCTCATCGACCAAATAGATACCCTTAGTCATATTGCTCAATCTTTTTCTTCGTTTGCCAAGATGCCAGAAGTAAAACCTACAGCAGTGGATGTGGCAGCCAAATTATTTGCTTTTGTTGCACTTATGAGCAACAATCAAGATAATATACCTATTCGTTACGTTGGTCCTGAATCTGGAGTTATTGCACTTGCTGATGCCGATCAAATCACACAGGTGTTTACCAATATTGTACGCAATGCTTTGCAGGCTATGGAAGGAAGACCTAATAGCGATATCATTATCATTTTAAAATCTGCGAATACCAAGTCAATAATTAAAAACGAGTTAGATACTACAAAACAATGGATAAAGATATCATTTTCGGACAATGGTCCTGGTATTTCCAAGGAAATGCAAGAAAACGTCTTTGTCCCCAATTTCACTACTAAAAATACAGGTGCTGGCTTAGGACTCTCTATTTCCAAGAATATTGTAGAGGGTAGTGGTGGAAAAATATGTTTCCAAACATCTGAAAAAGGAACTACATTCTTTGTGTATTTGCAAAAATTTGGGTGAATTCTTGGCATATATTTATTCACTTCTTGTGTATATAAAAAAAAAACAGTACCTTTGTACGCCTTTTGTAGGCAATAGTGAAGATAAATTATAATTAACAAGATATTTGAAGAGTATGAAAAAGATTTTTATGTGTATCAGCATGGTAGTGATGCTGATGATGGGATTAGATGCTGCGACAGCACAAACTAGTAAGATTGGTCCAGTGGACAATTATGGATTCTTGAATGCTCCTGATGGCACAACATGGACTTATACGGCTTCGTTTGAGAAGAAGTATGGTATGTACACCTGTGTGAAAGTGCAAGTGTATGATAGTCAGAATCAGTTGGTGGGTTCGCTGGTTGATTCATTGAAAATTGACAATGAGAATGTGACTGGCATTAACTATGCTGAGATAGATGGCTTGGTAACACAGCGTTTTTTTGATTCGAACGCTAATACCTATGAGGTAATGCTCTTCTTGCATGCCACTACGAAGGATTACCAGGGATTGGAGTTTAACCATGTATTCTCTCTTGCTTCGGGGGAAACCGTTACTACTCCTATCAAAACGGTAGAAGGTGTGCGCGTAGCAGCACAAAACATGAGTGATTACGGTGAGAATTACATCATGGTATTTCAACGCGATAGCGCGAAGAATAATGCAGACGAGCATATGCTCTGCTTTGATGTACGACGCGGAGCTTTCTTCGGTGACGGGGTGGCTCATACTTTCCGTGTACCCTATGCTAATGTAGCCGCATTGAATGACTTGCAACCATTCTTTATGCTGAAGAATGGCAAGTTTATCAACTATGTCGTGCAACAATATGAGAAACCATATTTTGTGCCTGGTACACCATTTGATCAAGAGCCTGTGGTGACGGAGAATAACAATCTGGTAATTACCCATATTAACCAAAGCTATAAGGAATTGGCTTCAACCAAAATTCCTATTGTACAAGATGAGAACGAGAAGTTGCTATATACTTTCCCTAAGTTAGGTGGACTGAATGGTGCGAAAGATATTGTGCTGAATGACGATGGCAGTGTGGCTGCCTATGTGATTACACACGAGAAATACAACTTAGAGAACGATGCTTCGCTGAACTCTTATTACCTATATGATGTGGAAGGCAATCAACAAAAAGTGATTGCAGAGAATACGGTAGGAAGTGTGATGATGAGCCCTGTAGTAGGTCAAGAAGATCAGTGGATGTTTATTAAGGAGGAGTACGATGGTGAATTCTTCTTCGTAAACCTGCCTTCTGGTGATGCGCAAGCAGAGATTTCTGTTTATTTGGAAGACGGCAGAAGGCTTTCTAGCACTATTGACCGCTATGCGAAAGGCGACAGCTATGAGTATGCCATTGCACTGCTGCAAGGTAATAGCGAAAAAGATGGCACCACCAGCCATGATATCGCATGGTTCGATGCCGATGGTACATTCAATCGCTATGAGAACGTCAACATGGGCAAGAATATCGAGTATGCAAAAGTGAATATCACCGCGGAGGTGTTGAACCCATGGCTGCTGAACACCGATGATACGCGTGAGTATATGGTATTAGTTCAACGCTCTAACCCCAAGAATCCCAGCGGCAAAAAAGAGACTGTGTTGATGATTTGTAATACCAAAGGCGAAGTGCTGTTAGAGTATGGCGATGATGAGGTTATGGGCGAGATAAAGATGGTATATATGTTTGACAAAACAGCTACTCCAATGCTGCTATGCGTATATGCTAATGGAGATGCAATGACCCTACAATATACACCGCTTCCACTGAATGCAAGTGCATTGCAGGGTACAGGTGTTGCTGCTGATCCATATAAGTTGACTTGTCCAAACGACTTTAAGTTGATAGATAATGCCCCTAATGCATATTATGTAGTGGCAAACGATATTGACTTCTTGTCTGTTCCATTTGGAGGTGCAAAGAAAGCATTTACAGGAAAGTTGGATGGTCAGAATCACAAGTTAAGCAATCTGTGCCTAGTGGGCGGCGGATTGTTTGGTGAGATGAAAGATAGTGTGATTGTAAGCAACTTGGTGCTGGAGAATCCCACATTGATTTTGACCGATAAGCACAAGAATAGTGGCGCAGGTATCTTGGCTAATATCATGCAAGGTGGTATTACAGATAAGGGTGTGAATTTAACAGCCACATTGAGCAATGTACATATAGCGAAGCCAGTAATCAATGGCGGAGGTTATGCGGAAGTAGTAGGTACACTGGTTGGTAAAGCGGCTCTATTCCTAGATGTGAACACCTGCTCTGTAACGGATGCAGAGATAGTTGCTCCTGCTGCTCAAGTGGGTGGTTTGGTAGGTAGTTCCCATACTTCTACCAAAATCCATGCCAGTTTGTTCACTGGTACGGCAGAGGGTCATGTGCTGGGTGGTATTGTAGGTACTATTAGTAGCGATGCTCCTGTATATGATTGCCATGTGGATGCGGACCTCTATACCAACCAAACTGTAGGAGGTATTGTAGGTGAGAGTGGTCGTGCACTGATTAATAATTGCTATGCGGAAGGTACTCTTACATTGGCTGATATTGCGACAGTAGGTAAAGTAGGTGGTATCGTAGGTAATGTGGCAACAGATGCCACTGGTTCTTCTACTGCTATCTTGGTAGAGAACTGCATAGTGAGTGTGAGTGCAATCAATGTGCCAGATGGCAAGGATGTGATAGCTCACCGTGTGATAGGATTCTCAAGTGGCGATGACTATGAGTATGATTGGGATAATATAAAAGATTACGATACACCACAAAGCGAATGGCCAAGATTGTATTTCCCTGCAGAAAAAGGTTTTAAGAATAATTATGTAGTATCTGATTTGGCAGCCTTGGATGCAACTATCCAACTGACCGATACCACCACCGAGGGTGCTAACTTAGCATGGGAGAATGTAACCACAGCATGGCTTGGCGAACATGGCTATACGTTGGGCGAGAATGTGGACGCACCATGGAAGATAGGCAAAAACCTCGTGCTTTGGTATGAAAGCAAGCTCACTACTGATGTAGAGAATATCTGGGGCGAGGGTTCAGAAGTAGTGGATGGTAAACCTACGGCTAAGAAACTCATCATGGATGGTCAAATGTTTATCCTACGCCACGATGGATTGTACAACGTTACAGGCGCGCGCGTGAAATAATTTCCGCGTGAAATAATTTCAATAAGAAATGGTAGTATGAAGAAGTTGCTAATCATTTTTGCCCTATTTCTTTCGACAGTATCAACAGCAGTGTCACAATCTAATCAACGGGTTGTGACAGTCGCGCTTAGTGATACGATAGATGTAGTGTGTCACGACTTAAAGTTGAATACTGATTTCATCAGTCTATTCAAAATGGCATATATCTTTGCTAACAATAATGAATATGAACTGACTGGAGCTATCTATGCAGACTCTATTCCCCCTGGTACATATACCAATTGTGTGATGGACCTCAAGCATATCGCTACACAAAAGAAGATTCCTGCTGTGAGTGTTACGCTTACATTAGCTGTAGATGCCAATCGCAATTGTGTCATCACGGGGGAAATGTTAGGAGAGGATAATAACTGCTACAATTTGCATTTGTCGTGGACACCTCCTGTATCTACAGATACGGTGCACATAGCATTCGACAAGTCGGCTTCTGTGGCATA
Source organism: uncultured Bacteroidales bacterium (assembly GCA_945921355.1). Classification (GTDB taxonomy): domain Bacteria; phylum Bacteroidota; class Bacteroidia; order Bacteroidales; family Paludibacteraceae; genus Colicola. Next base: position 17,202 of record CAMEKM010000023.1, on the reverse strand, counting down.
CTATCCAGATTTGAAGCATGACTTTATGTTGATGAATCAAAATGATGCGTATGAGATAGCGTTGGGCATCATTGGTGTTCCTATGGACAGCAGTTTCACCGAGAAGAACCTGAATATTGGTTATAGTTTGATTGCAGATAAGACCACCCAAGATACTCTAAGAATAGCTTCGGCTAATGGACGCGTGTGGCAATCTAATGATACGACGTATTTGTCTGCTGATGTAGCATGTTTTGATTCTGTGACATATAGCATAGACTTGTGGTATGCCGTACCCGAAGTGACACAAACAGATACACTGATTTTCACCGATGCTACCTTCTACAACAAGTTGGAAGAAGAAGGTTTTTACGCGCTAATTGGCAAAACGGAAGACCAATCGTTGGAGTTTGCGATTTCGCTACTGGGCAATACGGAAGAGGATATTCCTGGTACCTATATCAATGACGGACTCTTTGGCGGATTCACGGGCAAGAACTACGATTTTATCAATTTCATTGGTGGTAGTTACTCCACCTATATTGCTAAATGGAATGCTGACAAAAACGACTATGATGTGCTATCCATTGAAAAAGGTAATGCCACAGTCACAATGGATGAAGAGCAAAATGTCACTCTCGTGGGAACGTTTATTGCGCGAGATGGTGTCCAATATCATATCACTTTAACCACCAAAGTGGATATACCTCGTTTGGATAATGATATGACGGAAGGGGCGATTGATTGTGTGCTGACGGGCAACGATATTACGATAGAAGACAAAACAGTAGAGAATGGCAGTATTTTCTTTGATGTGATGACAGACAACGCGTTGATGGCACTCTACTTCTATGCCGAAGCAGCCGACCCAGATATTGTTATTCCCGAAGGAATCTATTATATTGATGACTCTGAAGATTACTTCACGGTAAATGCCAGCGATGGTTCTATCAGCACTTATCCATCCTTCTATGCCACGCATAATGGAAAGGACTTTACATCGATGTATTTCTTTGTGAGTGGTACGGTGGAGGTGAAGAACAAAAACGGAAAACTATATATGGAGATTAATGCACGAAACTCATACAACGTGCCAGCGCATATTATCTATGATGGTTCTGTCACCACTGGTCTCTTGGATACCCGAATCCCGATACCCGATACCCGAAAGACCATACAGAATGGTCAGCTCTTCATTCTCCGCAATGGTAAGACATACAATATGGTTGGTCAATCTGTGAAGTGAGATTTATGTTATCTCACACTTGGACTATACCAACAATAATAATCCCCGCAACTCGTATGAGTACGGGGATTATTATTTGATAGTTATATCTAACTTATCGGTTATATTGTTAAGCGGTTAAGAACGAGAGGTTAGCGAGTGATCTCGCGTCCTTGCAGGTCGTATTCTACTTCATCAATGCGGATGATGAATTGACCATTGCGCATGAGTTTCTCTATGTGAGCTTGGTCAAATACGATGTCTTCTACGGCAGTATTCTTTTCTGGCAATGTACAAGTGATAGTAAACTTCTTACCATTATAAAGTATACCTTCTGTATAGAAACCTCCTTTATCGTCCATTGCGAAAGTACCTGTCTTTATACGCCATCCATGACAGAATAGCCATACTTCTTCGCTCAAACTAGCGGATATATAATAAGCCATATGTGATCCACCAAAAGATTGTGTAGCCTTATCCACCGTACCCGCACTGAAGGTATTGAGCACATCACCTGCTACATATTCTAATGTGTCCATTGGAATAATGGTATCCATCGTGTTGAACTCAAGATCTACTACCAATTTCATTGGGCCATACAATTTAGATCGAGTGGTAGAAGAAGCAATCAACTGAAGCGCTAGTTTGTCATCCGATGGTTTGCTAATAGATAGATTCTCAAATTTCAGACTCGTTGCATTAATTGGGGCTTGGTTTTGAGTAATACCAAATGGCAAGTACTCTTTCCCCCCTGTAGTGCCGGCTACCAATGGGGTTTCCTCAGCATTGATGACTGGATTCTTAGATGTAGGGGTAATGTAAGCCACGACGCAGCAGTTTTCCGCCTCCCAATTAACTGGAATAGTATATACATAATTCTTGCTATATGCTTGATTTTCTACTGCCACTTCGTCACCCAAAGCATTCGAGCAAAGCACATCTCGCGCTACGCATGGGTGCACAAAGTCCTTAAAACCTCCAGACTTAAATGAGTATTCTTGACCATCTTTCTGCGTGCCAACAAGACCATTCTCCTTAATAAGTACTGTAAGGAGATATTCTGTTACCTCAGCATTGGCCACTTGACCGCTAACAGTCACATTGAGTTCTCGGGTAAGAGTGTCATAGGTGTGATTGATTACTACCGATGCCTCAGCTGTTGCTGCGCATTTTTGTGCAATAAGATCAGCCATGCCATCTTCTAACAAGTATACTGGGTGGAAAGCAATAGCTGTGCCCGTGATTTTAGTACGGTTCATGGCCATATTAGGTACACCACTTAAACCACATGCTTTACCGATCTTCGCACTTTCAGAGATATTATAGTCATCGGGGTTTTCGTAGCCATAGTGGTGACTTACCCAAATGCATGGAGTAGTGGTGTTTTGGATATATTCTACCATAGCAGCCATACCACCAGGACAATATATACACTTCTCGTCCGTAAAATGCTCAATGAGGAACTTGCGAGGGAAAGAGCTTGGCACCTCTTGTGCTGATGCCACTAAGGTTGCATATAGCAACATCACTACTGTGAGAATCTTTTTCATACCTTAATCAATATAAACAGTTAATATCATTGTTTGATATATTTCTTACCATTGATGATATAGATACCCTTTGGCAACTCGCTTAGTTCGGTAGCAGGCATTTCTTGACCGAGCAGATTGTATATCTTGCCATTGTATTGTGGCGCTACTACATTCTCGACAGCGTTGGTCAGATAACTATACTTCACAGTCAATATGATAACTGGATTCACACCATCATCAAACGTATAAGTAATGGTTTCTACACCTGCTTGCTGTGGAGTATAGTGCGCAGACCAACTGCGTTGAAATGCAGCAGCAACTGTTAAAGGGCATACTTGGGTCAATTCTGCATTTCCAGACATGCAACTTCCTCCAGCACAGAACTGATCGTTGATACCTGTATTTTGACGTGTGATAGTAACAGTTATTGCCTGCGATTCATCTGAATACACAGCTCCTTCTACCTTCATGGTCGCCTCTTCGAGGTCTTCATCCCATTCGTACTCATTCACGATAATGGTCGTGTTTTCGGTGATCTCAGTAGAAACTTGATCATCTTCCACCCATTTCTCTGTTGTCAAGTGCAATGCAGCTTGCATGCTCAGTGCTGCGCTTAGCACAAAAATAATTGTAAAAATCTTTTTCATTGTTATAGTATTTATTTTGTTGTTATTCAATAGTGATTCTTGTTTCTTTAGCTTGTACCACTTCGCCGTTTATAGTGACGAGTGACACAATATTGCAGTTTTCTTTTACGACCTTCTCGGGTAGGGTATATTCGTACACTACTTGTTGCGTCAGATGTGCTTCAATAGGCACGACATCACCCCAAATCGATGTGATAGAAGCACGCATAAGATGGTTATGTGCGTACTTTTTGTCTGTACCTGAAGGTTTCTTTTGACTACCAATTACCGAGTCTTCGGTCAGCCATACTTGTAGGGTAGCTTCAATGGCTTTCGTATCTAAGTTGGTGATATCTACCAAAATATTTATATCCTTGCTATCTGCAGTTCCGTTTACCTCCTGACCAATGAGTACTGGTTTAGGAGTAGAGTATGCTTGGCTGATGTTAGTAGCCCATTTATCAAAGTCGTTGAAGTAACCTTTTGTCACATCCTTGACTAGATTCACATTACCTGTTGGGAATGGGGTCGTGTTGGTTCCTCCCATCATCATATAGATGCTATCTGCCTCTGGGCAAGTATAGTTGAGCGCAGGTTTGTTGTTATGACGGGTATTTGGATTGCTCTCGGGATGCATCACTACCACTACGAGGTTCTCGCCATATTGTTCCTTGAGGTGGTGAGCTTCTTCGGCAGCCGTAGGGCAATTGACGCATTGCCATCCTGAATACTCAATGAGTAGTGATGTGCGTTTGACGGCACTAGGGTCGGTAGGCGTAAAGATGACTTCCTCACGTTCGCCTGCGGGTATTACTTCGCAAGCAGTCAGTAGCGAACCAAGTACTAATAGCAAGGAACAAAGACATATTTGACTATTTGATTTCATAAATTAGACTAATAACTTACCATGTAAAATTATACGTTAACGATATGCCTTCTTGTTTAGGTACATAGCGGCATATACCTCCTGAACAGTTGAATCCCTCACGCGTTTTGGTATATCCTGCCATCACGCGGTGAGCGCCATGTGTATAGGTGGCAGCGAACGTATAATAGTGTTCGTTGGTCGCCTCATGTGCATACCCAATATTATACATCCATTGTCCCGACAATACCAATTGTCGCCATAGACTGAGTTCGTACAAGGCAGCTACCCATTGTCCTTCGTCTTGCTTGGTATAGAGATATTGCAGTTCGGTACGCATTTGCACTTTCTTGTTCATCGCATACTTGGCCTCTATCACACCTATACCTGCATGGATTAAGTCACCGTGTCCCTCTATGGCCTGCTTGTTGTAGGTTTGGTACATTGCCATTGCACCGATATACCACTCCTTGGTGAGTTTCTTGTTGAGTTCCAAGTTTACATCGGTATAATAAGGGACTTTGCTCATTCCGAGCCAAGTGTCGGTTGTACCACGGATGTGCGATGCATTCAGTTTCAAAGTCGTACCATACTTTCCGCCCATCTTGGTGCCGCGTTTCCATGTGTAGCGAATCTCTCCTTGGAATGCCCACTCGCTAGCTGTAGCGTGGGTTCCGTATGGATAGAGCGATGTGAGCATATAGGTGTGCTGCGTTGCAAACGGAGGCATATGGTTGATGGTTCCCGCCATGTTATTGAGTCCACGATCCGAACGGAAAGACATGTTCTCCGAGCGTTTAGCTTGGGCTATAACAGATAGCCCTTTTTGTGAGTAACTCAGCGACATCAATAATGCTTGACCAGGATCATAGCTGTACTTATTCACAATCGTAGGATCGTTGGCCTTGTAGGCATACTCCACCAAGGCATTCCAACCTTTCATTTGCAATTGTGCACGTACACTACCTGCACCTACCCATTCAGGCAAGTTATAACAATAGTCATACTTGCCCTCTGGTTGAATGACGGTGTTAAAGATAATCGTATCCTCTTTCTGATACTTGCTTACATAGCTTCCGCCTATCGTAAGGTTAGCACCAGCATCATGCAACTGAGGAATCCATTCTTGTAGTCCTAGTTCGAGGTTCGCTCCAAGTACTGCATCTTGCTTGTAGTTCCACCCCCATGCCTTGTCGGTATAGCAATTCCAATAGCGGCGTTGCTTACCACCTAATGCAGTGAGATAGATACCCTTGTATGGGGTTACCTCAATCTTTCCACCACGCAATGCGTTATCTACACCCAGCGCGCGGTCTTCATATAGGCGTAGCACCATACCACTGCCGAATTGACCATACACATCTCCCACTGTAATCTTACCCCAATCAAATGTAGCGCCTACATGCAAATGGCTCAAACCATATCCACCAAAATCTGGGTCGTAGCCCAGCATAGGCCATTGGGTCAGTTCCGCACGAGTGATGAGTTCTAAACTTTGAAATCCGATTGCAGACTTCTGACTACTGACTCCAGACTCCCGATTCCAGCGCACACCCAAATCTAAGTATGAGTTGCTGAGGTAGTAACCTTCCTCTATGGTTGGAACGGGCACCAATGCTTCGTGCTGAATGCCTCCTACGACCATCACCGTATCCTTTGCCTGTAGCAAAGTCGGGATGAGGGCGAGAATGAGTATGAATGTTCTTATTTTCATCTTGTATTGTTTACTTTAACCTTCGGTATAGCATTGGTGTAGCTTGGGTTATCTATCGTGTATCTATCGTGTATCTACCGTATATCTACCGTGTATCTACCGTAATTAACACGAGAGAGTAAGGGTATTGGATTAGTTATTGTAATGCTTCGTAGATATCCTCCTCACTACCATCTACATAACCTGTGTGGTTATATACAATCTGTCCCTTGCCATCTAGCACGAACACATGAGGTACATTCTGCACATTCATTGCGCGTTTGAAGTCGCCATTAGGGTCGAGCAACACCTCGTATTCCCAGCCAAATCCATCCACCATAGGTTTGACGCGATGGGCGTCTTGCGCTTGATCAATGCTGACGATAATCATCTTCACGCCTGTCTCATCTTGCCAGTCAGGATATACTTCGTGAATGGCTTTCAATTCGCGCAAGCATGGCTTGCACCAGGTTGCCCAAAAGGAGATGATGATAGGTTTACCATCGTTGCTGATTTCGCTTGTCTGCACAGTGTTGCCATCCATGTCTTGTAACTTCACATTTGGCAATTGCGCATGGATAGTTAGTGAGCAAATAGCCATCATAGCGAGTAATAAAATCTTTTTCATATATTTTGTTTATAAATGTCGATTATAACTTTTTACCTACCACATCGTATTTCGCTCCGTTATTGCGGATGATAAGTTTACCATCTTGAATGTATTTGATGGATTGTTGCTGAGGAGCCACCACATCTTCTAATGCCGTATTGGTAGGTGCCGTATAGCGCATGGTGAAGTGCTTGCCATTGTAGAAGTTACCGGCTGTCAGGATATTTCCTTGAGCATCAATTGCTAATTTACCTTTGTTAAGACGCCATGCAAAGTATGGATCTACCACTCCCGCTTTCAGCGCCGCAGGATCTACATAATAGTAACATGACCCTCCATATGACATAGTCTCTATATCAAAATAGCCTGCTGCAATAGTATTCTCCACATTGCCTGCCAAGATATCTAATGTATCTACTGGCAGTTTATCGGATGTAGTGTTGATTTCTAATGCTAACACAGGTTGCAAGTCGCCATACTGTGCATGGCTCACAACATTCTCAGAAATCAAAAGCACTTTTATCTTGTCTGCCTCAGTTTTATTTACGACGATAGAGTCGAAGGTGATTTTATCAGGATTGTTTGGTGCAATACTAGAAGTTATTCCCATCGGATAGAATTGTTCACCACCCGTGGTGCCTGCTACAATCGCAGCTTGTTCTGCATTGATGATTGGTTGTTTTGTGATTGGAGTGATATATGCTACCACGCAGCAGTTTTCTGGAACCCATTTTTCGTTGAGAGTATAGCTATATGTTTTGCTATATGCTTGGTTCGCTACATTAACGAGATCGCCCGTAGCGGCACTGAGGAATGCGCGTGAGATGCGTGGGTGGAGGAATTCTTTCCACTGGCTACCCCATGCAAAATAGGCATCCTGTTGCGTGCTAATGATACCATTTTCCTTGATGAGTACAGTGAGCAGATAGGAGGTGGTAGTGGTATTGGCTACTTGTCCGCTGACGGTGATGTCCAATTGACGAGTTGCTGCATTATAAGTATGCTCAATCAGTACCGAAGCTTCGGCAGTAGTAGCATCTGTGATGGTCATTTCTGGCAAATAACCCGGGTGAAATCCCAGCCCCTTTGATTGCTGCGAGCGATTGAGCATCATAGAAGGTACGCCATCAGCATTAGCGATTGAATAGATGTCATATCCTTCCTTAAGAGCATAATTATCACTCATATGATGACTCACCCATACATATGGAGTTTCTGACGTCTGTACCGCATGGTCAATCGCCATCATGCCATAGGGACAATATTGGCACCATGTACCTGTAAAATGCTCAATGAGGAACTTACGAGGGAAGGACGTTGGCACCTCTTGCGCCATCGTCACAAGTGCTACTGAGAGTAGCAAAGTAGTAAAAATCTTTTTCATATCCTTAAAAAATTATTGTTTCATTGATAATTGTATTCGTCCGCGTGATTTATCGATGTCAATCACTTTCACCATCACGTGTTGATGCAGTGCAACTACCTCCGTTGGGCTGCTGATGCGGCGATTGCTCATCTCGGAGATGTGTATTAGTCCATCTTTGTGTACGCCTATATCCACAAAAGCACCGAAATTAGCGATATTGGTCACTATGCCTGGTAGCACCATACCTATTTGCAGGTCATCGATGGAATGTACGTTCTCGTCGAAATGCCATTCTTCTAGTTGTTCGCGAGGGTCACGGCTCGGTTTCTCCAACTCGCGCATGATGTCTTGGAGCGTAGGCAATCCCACTTTATCGCTCACGTAGCGTTGCAGATCAATCTTCTCGCGTAGATTAGCATGGCTCATCAGGTCATTCACGCTGCATTTTAGGTCTTTCGCCATTTGCTCTACGATATTGTAACTCTCTGGGTGAACGGCGGAATTATCCAGTGGGTTATCGGAATTGGTGACGCGCAAGAATCCAGCTGCTTGCTCAAAGGTCTTTGCGCCCATTTTGGGCACTTTGAGTAGCGCCTTGCGGTTAGGGAACGCACCGTTCTCGCTGCGGTAGTTAACGATATTCTGCGCCAATGCAGGTCCTAATCCTGAGACATATGTCAATATATGCTTGCTCGCGGTGTTGACATCCACGCCCACGTGGTTCACTACGCTCTCTACGGTCTGTTGAAGGCTCTCTCCGAGGCGTGTTTGATTCACATCGTGCTGGTATTGTCCTACGCCAATGGACTTAGGGTCAATCTTCACCAGTTCTGCCAATGGATCCATCAATCGTCTGCCTATGGACACCGCACCGCGCACAGTCACATCCTCATCAGGAAACTCCTCACGAGCAATCTTGCTTGCCGAATACACTGACGCTCCGCTCTCGCTGACCACGAAGACTTGAGGTAAATTTTGAATTTTGGATTTTGAATTTTGAACCTCATTGTCGTCGGTCTTAATTCCTAATTCATAATTCGTAATTGCATACCGCACCATCTGCTCACATTCGCGGGATGCCGTACCGTTGCCTATAGCGATGGCTTCGATTTGGTAGCGCGCAATGAGCTGTTGGAGCGTTTTGGTGGAAGCCACGTTATTGACAAATACCACGGTGTGATACAGTAAATCGCCTTGTGCGGATAGTACGACGGTCTTGCACCCAGTACGAAAACCAGGATCAAGTGCTAAGACGCGCTTCTGACCTAATGGCGACTCCAGCAATAGTTGACGAAGGTTTTGTGCAAATACACGTATCGCTTCTTCGTCTGCTCTTTCTTTGCTCGCTGCGGCAAATTCGGTTTCGATGGACGGCTTCAATAGTCGCTTGTAACTATCCTCCATAGCCAATTCCACTTGGTACGTGGTGTCGCTCTTGGTTTTGAGGAATAGTCGCGCTAACTTATCTAATGCCTTCTCGCTATCGGGTGAAATATCCACGCGGATAAATCCTTCGGCTTCCGCACGACGGATAGCCAATAGGCGATGGGAAGTGATGCGACGAAGTGGCTCTTTCACCGCAAAATAATCGCGGTACTTCTGCGCCTCTTCATCTGATTCCTTGCCTTTTATGACTTTGGTGGTTAATATAGCCGAATAGGTAAATTCTCGGCGAATACTATTTCTTGCTTGTTCATCTTGACTAATCCACTCGGCAATGATATCCCTTGCGCCCTGCAACGCCTCTTCTCGCCTCTCGCCTAATTTCCTTATTGCCTCATCTCCTTCGCGTTTTTGTTCAAAAATAGCTTTTGCGAGTGGCTCATAGCCTTGTTCGCGAGCTACGTCGGCACGTGTCTTGCGGTGGGGCTTGTAGGGTAGGTAGATATCCTCCAATTCTGTAGCATCCCAGCATTTCTCAATACGTGCTTTCAGCTCGTCGGTCAATTGTCCTTGTTCTTCTATTGTCTTTAGGATAGTTGCTTTGCGATCTTCAATCTCTAAATAACGATGGTATTCGTCGGCTATCGCGGCGATTTGCACTTCATCCAGACTGCCCGTTTTTTCTTTGCGGTAACGTGCAATAAAAGGTATAGTCGCATTCTCATTGAGCAATGCCACTGTCGCTGCAACTTGCTTTGCAGATACCCCAACTCTGTTTGATATTAGGTCAAAATACTCCACGCCATGTAATATTTAATGCGCAAAGTTACTGCTTTTTTTTTGAATACGCAAGTGTTTGAGTTAAAATTTATGTGTTACATAAAAAAACACGAGATTATATTGTGATAATCTCGTGTTTTGAATAATAATGTGTGTTATATTACTTGCTCAAGATGATGTATTTCCAAGGAGCGAGTTCGAAGGTTTGAGTGGCTTCGAGGTTCATGGTTTTGCCGCACAAGCAGTTGTATTCTCCTGCAAGGTTAGTGAGGTCGAGCGTGACGGTTTGTGGCTCTGCAGACATATTCATAATTGCGATCACGGTGTTATCGCCATGTTTTGGGCAAGACTTGGTGCGTACGCAAGCGAACACTTTGTCATTGTCTGCTGAGAGGCGAACCATAGGTGCACCCTTCTCGTTGCTCCAGAGTGCGCGGTTGGTTGCACGTAAGTCATTCAAACCTTTGTACAATGCCTTTTGTGGTGCGTTCTCTACGCGATCAATCACGTCCTTCTCGAAGAATTCGAGACGATGGTGGTTGCCGCTCATTTGACCAGTATAAATCAGTGGCATACCTGGCACCACGTATGTGAATGCAGCAAAGAGGTCGGTAGCATCGCCCATGCGCTCAAACTCGGTACCGTTCCAAGAGTTCTCGTCGTGGTTAGAAGTGAAGTTCATACGGATTGCTTCTTTGCGGATGGTGGTGTCCACCTTAGCAAAATAACCCCACAAATCTTCTACCGTCTTTTTGCCTTGTGCCACGCCGTTCATGAGGTGGTGGAGTTCCCAACCATAGTACATATCGAATGCGCTCTCGGTGAGGTCTTGTGCCTCTGCTTCATCCTCTGCGAGGGTGAACATATCTGGGTGCTTAACGCGGATTTCAGCCATCACTTCGTTCCAGAAATCGGTAGGAACTTCGCCAGCAACGTCGCAACGGAAGCCATCGATGCCGATAGTATCCATCCACCAGTGCATTGCTTTCTTCATCTCAGCGCGCATGTCTTGGTTGTCGTAGTTGAGTTTGGAGATGTCGGTCCAATCGTATTGTACCATGAGGTTGCCGAGGCTATCGCGGTAGTGCCAACCTTCGTTTTTGGTCCATTCGCTATCTGGAGCTGTGTGGTTAGCTACCCAGTCGAGGATAACCTTCATACCCAGTTCGTGTGCCTTTGCGAGGAAGTGTTCAAAATCGGCGCGTGTACCGAACTCAGGGTTAAATTCGCAGTAGTTGGTGATGGCATAGTAACTACCCAAAGTACCTTTGCGCTCGAGCACGCCAATCTTTTGGATAGGCATAATCCAGATGATGTCCACGCCACTTTCTTTCAGTTCAGGCAGGAGTGCCTCGGCTGCCGCAAAAGTACCTTCTGGAGTAGCTTGACGGGTGTTGAGTTCGTAAATCGTAGCGTCGTATGCCCAGCATGTGTGGCGAGCATCGCATGGTTGTTTTGCACAGGAGATCATAGCCAATGCTCCGAGTGCGAGAATAAGGATTTTTTTCATGTTTGTGTTTGTTTATTTGGTTAATTAGTTGATTGAATATGCTAGGTTAGCCAAGTCAATGGTCACGCGAACTGTTTCGCCCATGTATGTGCGGTCGAATACCCATTTGTTGTCAGTTACTTCTACAGGTATGTATTCTCCATAGATAAGTGGCAATGAATGACGACGCATTTGTACGAGTTGTTGTACTTCGTTGCGGAATTGTTGTTGACGTTCTGTTAGACCATTGAATTTCATCATATGGCGGTTGTCTGGGTCATTGGCACCTGCCTCGCCGTACTCATCGCCTTGATAGATACAAGGTACCCCTGGAATGGTGAGATTGATGACTTCGAGTAGCATCGCAGCCTTGTACGCTTGTTCTTCTTTAGCGGCATCGCCATCTGCTGTTACGCCGATTTCGCGCTCCCAACCAGCAGCTTTGTCGTTCTCATTCCAACGAACTGCTCCACCTGCCAATGAGATGAAGCGGCATTTGTCGTGGTTGCCAGAGATGTTACCCATGGTATGGTGTGAGCCATATGCTGCCAGTGACTCCATTACCGTATTATGCATACGCTTGAGTGATTGTTCTGGTTTGCCCAGCACGTCGATAGCGGTGTGGTAGATATTGAAGTCGAATTGTGAGTTGAGCAAGCCGCTCTTAACATATGATCCGATGAGTTTGGTGTCGCCATACGTCTCGCCAATCATCCATATATGGCGATTTGGATAGCGTTGCTTCATTTTTGCGCCGAGTTCACGCCAGTAGTTCAGTGGGATATGCTTGCAAGCGTCGTGGCGGAAGCCGTCGAATGCGAATTTCTCAAGCCATACCAGTGCAGAGTCGGTCATTGGTGAGCATACTTCTGGACGCTCAAGGTCAAGCGTAGGGATATGTACGTCAAACCAAGTAGTGAGGCGAGCCTCATCCCACAACTCGAAGTTGCGACGACCATCTGGTAAAATGCTATCGGTGTGCCAATCAGGGTGCTCCTGTAGGGTAGGAGAGTTGATATGCATATGGTTGGCTACATAGTCCAGAATGACGTTCAATCCGTGTTCGTGTGCTACAGCCAACATCTCATGCAGTTCCTCTTCGGTGGTGAAGCGTTTTTCTACTTCGGTAGTGTAGATTGGCCAATAGCCGTGGTAGCCAGAGAATTTGGTGTATTTCTTGGTGTTATCGTATTTGTTGCCGTTCGCAAATGGGTAATATCCCCATGCATCCCAAGGGTTTTGGGTGATAGGAGAAATCCAGATGGTGGTGATGCCAAGATCATTGAAGAAGCCATCTTTGATTTTTTGTGTGATACCTGCGATGTCGCCGCCTTGGTAGTCCACGATGTCGAGTACTTCAGGGCTGTTCATTTTCCAGTCGTTGGTTTTGTTGCCATTGTGGAAGCGGTCAATCATGAGGGAGTAGAGTACTTGTGCTTGGTCGTCGTGACGAGTCAATTGAGCCACGTCGCAGACTACTTTGCCATTTTCCAGTGGGATGAGCAAGTCGTTGAGGCGTTTGCCATCGCCTAAAGCATACACGCGAATGAAACTGCGTCCTTGACTTTCGCGCCAAGCTTTCTCGATGGTGATGGTAGCTTCTGGGTCGTATTGACCGTAGTGAATATACTCTGTAGCACGAGTGTCTTGCCATAGCACGCGGAATTGCAGGTGTTCATAATCATTCAATACACCAATAGTGATGGTAGAGTCGGTAAATGATTTGGTTACTAATCCTACTTCGTAATTGGACTGAGGAAAGATTGGAATATCGTATGTGATACCTGTGGTCAAATCTTTTGCGCTCAAGATGGATAGTGTGTGATCACCTGCGAGTGTCAGCAAACCGTTCTCTACTTTCAGCACTTCATAACTGGGTTCGGTAGTGAATACTACGCTATCCCAACACTGGATTTGTGGCAGGTAGTCTGTCAAATGAATGACATCACCATTATCTGCACCGCAGTACGTGATAGGCATAATGGGATTTTGTGTGTTAGCATTGCGATCATCGCACGTGCTGTTGCAGCAAGCCATCAGGCTACTTGCAACGAGGATGGATAATAAGATTTTTTTCATGATGTGATATGTTTATTGTTGGTTTTTCTGTCGATTAAAATAGTGATAATTGTTGCTGTCCAAATACTTGATACCCCACGTGACAATTAAAGCATAAATGCGGTTGGCAATAGTTTTGATACAGATGTATCAGTGCTTGTGTGTCGGCTGCGGAGCGAATATCTTGCCCAAGCATAGCCCATTTGCGAATGATTGTGTTATCCTCTTTGGGAATGTTGTCGAGCCATTCGATGGCGTCCTCTATATGTTGATGTTGGGTATATGCATATTTGTATGGTATCACCGTGTTGATAAGCAGGATTGCTATGGAGTTTTTTCCTAATGGCAATGGGCGTTGTACGCGATTGTACACGTCTTCATTATCATATTGCAAACTCAATAATTCAAACATCTTTTCCGTTGATTGTGCTTCCATCAATTGAGCGAACAGGAATTCCGATTGATATATCAAATGTGCGAACTGCCTGATACGTACTTCAGGCGCATTTTGCGGACGCATGCGCGCTTTCTTCCACATGCTTGCTTCTATTGGTTGGAGCGAGAATTTCTTTTGCAAAAAGCAGTATTCTTCCCATAATCCTGGTTCATAGTTGCTGTCACCCTCCTTCAACAACCCCGATTGCCCGAGCAGGATAGCAGTCAACTGAAAAAGGCTATTTCTATGTTTTTGCAGGCATGATAGTGGCGTTGCCAATGCTAATGCTTCAAATGGCAGCCCGTTGGTGTGAAAGCCGAAGTTATGTGCCAAACTGATGTAGAATGCATGCGCCCAACTCTGCTGCGTGATATCGAGTAGTTGAGTGATGGATTGGCGTTTACATTCCAATCGTTGTTCTAATAAATTCTTTTTCCAGTCTTGCGTGAGCAGGGTAGGGTTTTCCAGCAATTGCTTGCCACAATCTGGTATGCCAGACAAGGATGCGTGCCATTCGGTGGAGTGAAGCAGTTGCGTGAGATAGTCTTGCCCATGCGGATATTGCAGTTCGCATTGTGGGAGGCGTTCTCCGCGCGTGTTGCATACCTCTTTATCTGCTTTGGCTACTACGTGTAAGATGGTGTTGTCGTATGCAGCATCCATATGATGGCGATGCTTATACCAGTCGGAAGCACATACATGTATCTCTATGTTTCCCACCCAGTCTTGTCCATCCATGCGAATATGTGCATGGCTGAAATCTGGTCCTGCATGTATGTTGTATTGCCCTACAGACACAACTTCAATAGGCTTTCCATCGGTTGTTGTTTGCGGAAAACCTGCCCAAATGCGCTTTTGCCATATGTAATGCAGCAGTATTTCTGGCATTGGTTATTTTAATCGCTGCAAAGATACTACTTTTTTTTTATTCTACCAAAAAATACCATGTTTTTCTATTCCTATAGTTAATTTTCTATCATTTTTGTACCTCACTTTCCAATTCTTAATTCATAATTCAAAATTCTTAATTCAAAATTCTTAATTCAAAATTCATAATTCAAAATTCTTAATTCCCTTTGTCTTTCCTTATCAATTACGTGAAGGAGTGCGACGGAACGCACTCCGAGTATTGCGCCCGAAGAGTCCCCACTCTGAGGATGAAGCGCAATACATAGAATGGCGCGACCCTTGCGGTCACGCAGCCGTATGGCTACAGGGTAGTACCGTACAGGGTAGGTACGACCGCCCATATTCGTAGTATCGACACATTTTTTTATGTGGAAGTAAGGGCTAACCTTAATCTTTCCGCTGTCAATTACGTAACATATACGTAACATATACGTAGGATACACGTAGGATAATCGAGTTGTTAACCTGAGAATGCCCTATCATCCTCCTATCTTCTATGTGCTTCTTTCCCGCTATCTTTCTCGTTACCACTTCGAAACCACTCCATTACCACTCCATTGCCATCCAGTACTTTCCCCGTACCCTACCACCTGTCAAGTGCTCGGCGTTAATTCGCAGAGCATTTCTCGCCTCTAACCTCTAAACCCTAAACAGTAGGCGCTCTGCGCCGTTCACTAAACTAGCGCCTACGGCGCCTCTCCTCGCCTCTAAACCCTAAACAGTAGGCGCCTTGCGCCGTTCTCTAAACAAGACTTACCCTTAAAACTTTTAAAACTTCTAAAACTTTTTTACTCAAAATTTGCACACCTGCAAATTTTTCACTACCTTTGCAACCGATTCGGTAAAGCGTTACCCATCACTACATGTTTTATATAGCGTAATAAGCCCAGACTTGATTTTCTGAAAACTGGACACTTTCAAGAAATCAAACAACTCAAGTACGGTTTATGCACGCTCGCGTTATCAGCGTGAGTTTTCCGTGCGTAGATTTGAGTTGTTTAGGTAGTCCAGAACCTCAGAAAATCAAATTGAAGCGAACGAAAGCGCACGCTTTTTCTGCCTATATACCAATAGCAAATAAACAAACAACAATATTAACTTTCTAAATTAAACAATTATGAGAAAACTTTTAACATTATTATTTGTAGTACTTATTGCTACTACTCTTCATGCTAGTATTTCCTCTGGAAAATGTGGCGACAATCTTGAGTGGTCGTATAACTCAGAAACAACAACTCTTACTATCACGGGATTTGGTTCAATGTATGATTATACTATAGCCGAGCCTTCTCCATTTTCATTTAATCAAGAACTAACTAAAGTTGTTTTACCAGAAGAATTAACCCATATTGGAGATAATGCTTTTTACGAAGACTACGCCCTTACCTCCATCACAATTGAGGCTACTACTCCACCAACTTTAGGGGGTAATGCTTTTGCTAATTGTAGATTGAGTGCTATTTACATTCCAAATAATACTTTGTTGGCTTATCAACAAGCATGGGGGGCTGAGTATTCGTATGTCAACAACGAAACTGTACTTACCCTCCACGTAGAAACTCCTGGTACATTGGAAGATTTGATTTTCGATGCAGGAACACGTCCTATTAATATTGTTAAACTAACCCTTACTGGTACCCTCAACGAAGATGATTTTACTTGTATGCGCGAAACAATGACTTCGCTAGTAGATGTGGACTTATCAGAAATTACCAATACATCTGGAGTAAATTTCAATGGCAAAGGAAGATTAGTGCGAATAATCCTACCTACTAATCTTTCGAGCATTGGAGATGATGCTTTCTCTGGTTGCCGCTCCCTCACCTCCGTCACTATCCCCAATAGCGTAACGAGCATTGGAAATTGGGTTTTTAAGGGTTGCTCCTCCCTCACCTCTATCACTATCCCTAACTGCGTTACAAGCATTGGAGCGAATGCTTTCGAATATTGCTCCTCCCTCACCTCCATCACCATCCCTAACAGCGTAACCAGCATTGGAGATGATGCTTTCTATGGTTGCTCCTCCCTTACCTCCATCACCATCCCCAACAGCGTTGAGAGCATTGGAGATGGTGCTTTCTATGGTTGCTCTTCCCTTACCTCTGTCACCATACCTAACAGCGTAACGAGCATTGGATTTCGTGCTTTCTATGGTTGCTCTTCCCTCACCTCCATTACCATCCCCAATAGCGTAACGAGCATTGGAGATGGTGCTTTCTATGGTTGCTCTTCCCTTACCTCTGTCACCATA
>CAMEKM010000022.1 GCA_945921355.1 uncultured Bacteroidales bacterium | reverse complement strand
CCAAACCATTGTTGGTGCGTTTAGTGAACGCATATATCGTGCGCAATATATTGAATGACGAAGGATTCTTCCCTCTTTTTGAGCGCGATGATGACATCACAAAGAAGGCAGTAGAAATACTTAATCAACATTGATAAAGTGAAGTTTTGGCAATACATAGGAATATTGGTAATATCCACAATCTTAGTAGGGTGCCAGCGTACTGCTATGCCTAAGCCGTATGGCTACTTTCGGATTGCCATACCAGATACATCCTATGTAGATGCCCAACCTTTGCATTATCCTTACGCATTTCGATTGTCAACCAATGCATATATTCAAGAGCGCCCTGAGCAGGGGGAGAGATATTGGATTGATATTCATTATCCGAAGTTAAATGCTACCATTCACTGCAGTTATAAGCCCATCAAGAACAATCTACGTACATTATCGCGCGATGCACAAGAGTTTTTGTATAAACACGCTACAGTAGCATCTGCTATACCAGTGCAAGAGTTTGAGAATTCACCGAACAACGTATGGGGATTATATTCTGAATTACATGGTAATACTGCCACACCTATTCAGTTCGTTTTGACCGATTCCATCGAACATTTCTTTCGAGGTTCTGTATATTGTAATAGCGTTCCCAATCAAGATTCTTTAGCACCGATATACGACTATTTGCGCATGGATGTACGTGTACTAATGGAGTCTATGAAATGGCGTTAAAATCAAAAAGAATGAGCGTTTATTCGACCATATTATCCCATCACCAACAAGCTTTTCCTTTGTTGGCAATTCTTATTGACCCTGACAAGGAGCAAGCGTATAGACCGTTGTTGTCGGAGCTGAATCATGCAGATCTGATCTTGGTGGGTGGTAGTACAGGTGGGAATATTGAGCCATGTATAGCAACATTAAGGGCGCATACAGATGCTCCGTTGGTGGTTTTCCCTGGTAATGTGGCGCAGTTCTCGCCCAATGCAGATGCTTTGCTGTTTCTTACGTTGCTGAATGCGCGTACAGCAGACATGCTGATTGAGCCACATGTACACATGGCGATGCCTATCCTGCAATCGGGCATAGAGTCGATACCGATGGGATATATATTGATAGATGGCGGAAGGAAAAGTAGCGTTGAAATCGTATCAAAATGCGCTCCTATCCCTCAGAATGAGGTAGATAAAATAGTTTCTACTGCTGTAGCAGGACAATTATTGGGCAAACAACTCATCTATTTGGAAGCTGGTAGTGGCGCAAAAATTCCGATTTCACCCGACATTATCTGTGCTGTACGAGCTCAATTACAAGTTCCGCTGATTGTTGGAGGAGGGATATGTACACCAGAGGCAATGTTGCAGGCTTTTGAAGCAGGGGCAGATATTGTAGTCATTGGCAATCATTTCGAACAACATCCCGATGAAATGGGCGATTTTGTTCGAATTAAACGTGAACGATATGGAGAATGATACGCGCTATATGACTATGGCATTGGCTGAAGCGCAGAAAGCATTAGCTATGGGCGAAGTGCCTATAGGGTGTGTGATAGTGGCTAACGGACAAGTCGTGGGTCGAGGACATAATCTGACGGAAACATTGCAAGATGTGACGGCTCATGCTGAGATGCAAGCCATTACGGCAGCGACTAATACCTTGGGCGGAAAATATCTCAGCCAATGTACGCTATATGTGACGGTGGAACCATGTGTGATGTGTGCTGGAGCCATTGGGTGGTCGCAGATACGACGTGTCGTGTACGGCGCAGCAGATGAGAAACGTGGATTTATGACATATGCTCCTAAAGCATTACACCCAAAATGTACGATTTCATCGGGAGTTCTGGAAGAAGAATGTCGCCAATTGATACAATCTTTTTTTGCTAAGAAACGCAGTTTATAAGTAATAAATATTCAGTGTACTATGAAACCATCTATTAGAATCACTTTTCAAGTATTATCTCTCACAGCATTAGCGGCATTGTGCATTTACCTTTGTCCGCGATATACTAATCCATTCAAATACCATTTTGAAATAGGACAACCGTGGGGCTATGGATTGGTGACGGCTGAATATGATTTTTCAATCTACAAGACAGACGAGCAATTGCAGCGGGAGTATGCTCAAGCGCTGCAAGAATATACACCTTGCTATACGATTGCTCCAGATGCAACACAAAGGGATGTATATGTGGTGTCGCTGGAAGAGATGGAACGCATCAAAGCAACCAATGCCAAGGAAATATCGTTAATGGAGAATAGGGTGGCTACGGCAATAGCACTCAAGGATGTCTATACGCCTAAATCGGCCTATCAGCACACCCATACAGAGTTAACTCCAAACTTGCTATTTGATTCGATTACATCGGCTAATTTGCGTCAGAATTTGCTATCAAATGTATCACTGACTCATGGTATGGTTCAGTCGGGAACAAAGATTATTGATACTGGTGAAATCGTGACAGAAGATAGTTATCAGCAACTGATTTCCTTGCGTCGTGCGATGGAGGAAAAAAACATCTCACAGCGTCAATCACTCGTTTCTATGATAGGTAGCGGACTATGCATTGTGCTCCTATTGTTGTTATTCTACCTATATTTGTTGACCTATCGCCGTAAGTTGTTGGATAATTTGCGCCATATATTGTTTTTTTCCATCTTGATGGCTATCATCATTTCGGTATCCTTTTTGGTGCTACAATATGCCCCAGTAGGGTATATCTATTTGATTCCATTCGCATGGTGTCCTATTATCGCTCGTGTGTTCTATGATTCGCGCACGGCAATTTTTGTTCACCTTATTACCGTGTTCATCGTGTCGTTGGCGGTGCCTGCCCCCTACCTATTTTTGTTTATTCAAGCTTTGACTGGTATCATCGCTGTGGTTAGTCTCCGCGATATGACTCAACGCGCACAGTTGGCACAAACAGCAGCATTCATATTTTTATCTTATTGCATATTATATACAGCCTCCACGATGCTTATGGCGGGTAGTATTGCTAACGTGGAATATAAATACTATTTCTATTTTGCCATCAATGCCGTGTTGGTGATTTGCGCATATGGATTGATTTTCTTGTTTGAGCGTACTTTTGGTCTGGTTAGCAATATCACTTTGGTAGAGTTGACCAACGTCAATTCCAACCTCATGCTGGAGTTTGCAGAGAAAGCACCAGGAACATTCCAACACTCGTTGCAAGTTAGCAACCTCGCTACTGAGGCAGCCAAACGTATTGGTGCAAAGGTGCTGTTAGTGCGAACGGGAGCGCTCTATCATGATATAGGCAAGATGGCTCATCCTGAGTTTTTTATTGAGAATCAGACTGGGCACAATCCTCTTCAAGATATGCCGTATGATGAGGCAGCCAAGGTGATAATCGAGCATGTGAATGATGGTGAGCGTATTGCTCGAAAAAGCCGCTTGCCTGAAGTGATTGTGCACTTTATCAAATCGCACCATGGCACGTCCGTTACCCGATATTTCTATAATATTGCTGTGAATGAGGCTATCGCGAATGGCAAGAGTGCCGCAGATGTTCGCAAAGAGGACTACATGTACCCAGGTCCTAAGCCATCCACCAAGGAGGCAGCTATCCTGATGATGGCAGATGCTATCGAGGCTCGTTCGCGTACACTAAACACTTTGACGGAGCAAAGCATATCCGACATGGTGGATCAGATGATAGATGCCCAAGTGGCGGATGGACAATTCGCCGAAACGAAACTATCTTTCAAGGATTTGGAAGACATACGTGTTGTCTTCAAGCAAAAACTTATCGAAATCAACCACCACCGTATTACATACCCCACCATTACCCAATAACCCATATCCATTACACAATAGCTCAACGGGCGTCCAATAGCGTAGCGTCCATTACCTAATACCCCAATTTATGGAACATAAATTATACCTCGCCCCCATGGAGGATGTCACCGATCCTGCTTTCCGCCTGCTCTGCAAGCGGTTTGGCGCGACGCGTGTCTATACTGAGTTTGTGAATGCTGATGCCTTGGTGCGCGATGTGGCTTCTACTACGCGTAAGTTGCAGATAAGCGATGCGGAACGCCCTGTAGCGATACAAATCTATGGTCGTGAGCCTGAGAGTATGGCAGATGCGGCACGCATCGTAGAGCAAGCAAAGCCCGATTTCATCGATATAAATTTCGGTTGCCCAGTCAAGAAAGTGGCAGGCAAAGGAGCAGGTGCAGGACTGCTAAAAGATATTCCCAAAATGCTGGATATTACCCGCGCTGTAGTAAAGGCAGTCAATACCCCAGTCACAGTCAAAACTCGTCTGGGATGGGATGATAATAATCGCATTATTACCGAAATAGCTGAGCCATTGCAAGATTGTGGTATAGCCGAACTCGCTATCCACGGTCGTACACGCAGCCAAATGTATCGCGGCGAAGCGGACTGGTCGCTGATTCGAGAGGTGAAGAACAACCCGCGAATCCATATCCCAATCATCGGTAATGGTGATGTCACCACGCCTGAACAGGCTAAGAGATGTTTCGATGAATTCGGAGTAGATGCTATCATGGTCGGACGGGCTACTTTCGGTTGCCCTTGGATTTTCGAGGATATGCAGCACTACCTTACAACAGGCGAATTGCTTCCTCCTCGTAGCATGCAATGGTGCGTGGATATACTCAAGGAGCATGTAGAGCGCAGTATTGAGTGGATTGGCGATGAACGCAAGGGTATCGTACATAGCCGTCGCCACTTTGCTGCATCGCCAGCCTTCAAGTGTTTGCGCGATTTCCGCCAAACGCGTATCGCACTCCTCCGTGCCGACACCAAAGCCGAAGTCTTCCAAATCATGGATGAAATCGTAGAAAAGTGGGGAAATAATTTACAATTATGATTCAGATAACTTTTACCGACACTGAAATCCTTGCTACCGAAGATGGCAAGTTAGTAGGCAAGATTGAATTTGCTCTTGCAGGAAACGAATTATCAATCTTGCACACCTATGCTTACGAAAGCGGACGAGGCATTGGCAGTTTGCTGATGAAAAACGCGATGGAATGGGCAAAAAATCAACAATATGTGATTCTTCCAATCTGCCCTTTCGCCCAGAAATATATCGAAAAGAATAATTAATATCTATTAACCTTATCTTTTCGGCTTATGTAACATTTTGGGCACTCAAAATGTTACATAACCCAAATATTAAAAATGTTTAATACTGCTACGCGGTACATACATGGAGGGTTGAGATGATTGTGTTTAAGCAAGTTCATACAACCATATTCATTCTGGTAAAAAGAGATAAAATCTATTTAAATATTCGTTGATTATGTATGAGCTATCTTCGGGGTATCTTCGGGGCGAAAGAATCATGCTACAAAGGTACAAAAAAATCGGAATATGCAAGTATTTGGGAAAAAAATGATGGTTTCTCTACAATACTGCCGAAAATGGTCTGCTAACCAACAGCTATTCTAAGATACAAACAGCATGTGATTGACTGTCTTATACTACCTCTTTGCCGAAGGGAAGGAGAGAGGCAAGGGCGAGTTTGAAATGTTGCATACCCCATGGGATGCCTACAATAGTGCAGCAGAGGATAAGTCCGAAAATGAGATGCGTGAGCGCGATTTCCCACCAGCCAAGTACAATCCACAAGATATTGAAGATTATCTGCAAGCAACCTCCATCGTTGGCAGTTGACACCAACTCATGACCAAAAGGCCATAATGACAATGTACCAATCTTAAAGAGTTGTACTCCAAAAGGAATACCAATAATGGTGATACACATTATTAGACCTGCCAGCCAATACATCAAAGCGGTGATGAATCCGCCACAAATGAGCCAAATAAGATTGCCGAGAAATTTCATATGCAGATGGGTTTAGTCGGTTTTTAAGTACTTGGTATAGTTGTCTAAGAAACGTTGTACGGCTTCGGAGAGCGGTCCATAGAACTCGCCACCAGCAGCATTGGCATGTCCTCCGCCGGCAAAAATCTCCTGCGCAAAGACATTGACAGGGCGATTGCCTTGACTGCGGAAAGAGAGTTTAATCTTGGTCTTTATTCCGCCATTTTTCGCCATTTCATCGGGAGTCGCCTTGTCTTCGCGCATAAAAACAGCGTAGTGAATATCCTTGCTCTGGAGTGGCATATTGACAATGCCCTCAGCATCACCTTTCTGGAAATTGAAACGATATAGTTCTTTGCGACTCAAGTAGATGAGTGCAGTGTGATGCTCGGGAAAAACACGCATTTTCTGATAGAGGCAATAGCCTACTAATTTTACACGATCCACCGAGTACTGATTGAAAACAGCATTGTATATGGCGTCTTTGTCCGCTCCCGCAGCTATGAGTTGAGCAATCATTCCATAGATTTGTGGACGGTTGGAATTGTAAGAAAAATTGCCCGTATCGGTCATTAGCCCAGTATAGAGGCAAGTGGCAATGTCGGTAGATAGTTGGCAGTTGGCAGTTGACAGTAACTCATATACCAATTCACATGTGGAAGATGCTTCGGGAATAGAAACCATAGCATCGGCAAAATCAGCAGGGTGTAGATGGTGGTCAATCAGCACCTTTGGACAAGCGAGCATGAGCATCTTATCGCCCAATGGCCCAATGCGTTTAGGGTCGTTGAAATCGGTACAAATTACAAGATCGGCTTGCTCAATGAATGCGTTGGATTGGGAGGTTTGCACGTCATATACGAGCACATCGCTTGCCCCATGCATCCAAGCCAGAAAATCGGGAAAAGCATTTGGAACGATGACTTGCGCTTGTTTGCCAAGTGACTTAACATAGTGGTACATGCCCAAACTACTACCCATCGCATCGCCATCGGGTGATTGATGGGTGAAGATAGCAATGTTGGTGGCATTTTGGATATAAGCAAGGATTGTTTTCATAGCCATTTGTACATATTTCGAGTGCAAAGGTACGATAAATTTTGCGCATGTGCAAATTTCCAACAAGAAGGGTATGATGGATAGATAAAATCTATCTTTTGTAAAAAAAAGTGTTCGTTTTCTTGCATATGTGCAAATTTTGTAGTACCTTTGCGCGCTATTTATGCCACAACGTGTGGCAGAGCTGCAGCAAAAATAATTAACAAAACATACAACAATGAAAAAAACAATTTTATCAATCGTGTTAGCAAGTGCAAGCTTATTGGGTATTGCACAAGAGGACAAAGTCCTGATGACCATCAATGGCGAGGACATCATGGCATCTGAATTCTTGTATATCTACGAGAAGAACAACCAAGAGACAAGTTTGGAGAAAAAGACCATGGATGAGTACTTGGAATTGTTCGTTAATTTCAAACTAAAAGTTACAGAAGCGAAAGCTCAAGGTGTGGATACAACCGAAGCATTCAAGAAAGAATTGGCAGGTTATCGTGCACAAGCTACCCCTAAATACATGCAAGACGATGAGGCCATTGATAGTTTGGTGGTGCTGAGCTACAATCGCATGGCAAGAATCCGCAAGGCATCGCATATAGCAGTTCAATGTCCTATGGATGCTGATTCTGCAACCGTAGCTGCTGCCGAGGCGAAGATCAATGAGTTGCGTGAGCGCGTGACTGTAGGTTTGCCTAAAGAAGTGAAGAAAGGTCGCAAGAAAGTGACAGTGCGTGAGCCAGAGGAGTTTGCAGAAGTGGCCGTTTTGTACTCGGAGGAGCCTTCTGCAAAGCAAACAAAAGGTGCGTTGGGTTGGATTCAGCCATTCCGCTATGTCTATTCGTTTGAAGATGCCGTTTACACTACTCCTGTAGGCGAGGTGACTCCAGTATTCCGTAGCCCATATGGTTTCCACATTGCGAAAGTGGAAGGTGAGCGCGACTTTGAGGAGGTAAACGCATCGCATATCATGAAGATGACTCCCATGGGCGATCTTCAGCGTATGGCAGATGCGCAAATGGCGATGGATAGTCTGTATCAATTGGCTATTCAAGACACTGTGGACTTTGCGGCATTGGCCCAAGCCAATTCAGAGGATCGCGGTTCAGCAGCGCGTGGTGGCGAATTAGGCTGGTTTGGTCGTGGCGCGATGGTGCAACCATTTGAGGATATTACCTTTGACTTGGAAGTCGGTCAAATAAGCAAACCATTCCAAACACGCTTCGGTATTCACATTTCGAAGTTGCACAAGAAACGCGGCATTCAGCCATTGGATAGTATGCGTGCTCAAATCTTGCGTCAAGTGCAACGCGACCAACGTATGCAGATTGCAGAGCAGAGCTTTATCGCCAAGACACGTGCAGAATATAACTTGCCTGCTGACATGAGCGATGCAGATGTGAAAGCATACGCTGACGCACATCTGGAGGAGAAATATGTGGATTTGCGCAATTTGGTAAGAGAATACCACGATGGTATCTTGCTATTTGACGTGTCATTGCGCGAGGTATGGGATAAGGCAAATCAAGATACAGAGGGCTTGGCAGCCTATTTCAAGGCAAACAAGAAGAACTACACCTGGGAGGCACCACGCTATAAGGGAAGCATCATCTATGCGAAGAACGAAGTGGCTGCTAAAGCTGCTAAGCAAATCGTTAAGAGTGCTCATCCAGACTCCGTGTTGAGCTACTTGAATCAACGTGTGAACGTGGATAGCGTGATGTACGTTCGCGTGGAGCGTGGTATTTGGGAAGCAGGTAAAAATGCTGCTGTGGATAAATACGGCTTTAAGAATAAAGCAGCAGCGTTCACTCCAAGCGAAGAGTTCCCAATCGTGTTGGCAGTGGGTAAAGTGATTAAAAATCCTCAAGAATACACAGACGATCGTGCAAAGGTGACAACCGACTACCAAGATTATTTGGAGAAGGCATGGATAAAGACTTTGCGTGAGAAATATCCTGTAGTAATCAACGAGGAAGTTTGGGCAGAGATTAAGCAATAATTTGAAAAAGCTATACCTCATATTGGCGTTGGTGGTACTGGCAATAATCAATGTGTCAGTAGGATATGTCGTTTGTCGTTGGGATATGACCGATGACAAACGCTATAGCATCTCGGAACCAACCAAAATGCTGTTGCAGGAGTTGGATGAGCCAATAGGGGTGACATTGTTGCTGGATGGTGAACTGAATTCGGGTTTTGTGCGCTTGAAGAAAGCCACGGAAGAGATGGTGGACGAATTGGGCATTTACGCAGGCGAAGGTCTGCATGTCTTGCCTGCCACGGAAGAACTGATGAAGCAGTTTACACCTACGGTAATCCATGAGCGCACTCATAAGGGACAAACTGCGCAAACCACGGTGTATCCGTACGCAGTAGTGAGTTACAAGGGCAAAAGTGCAGCCGTACAACTCCTGAAGAATCAGCGTGGATTGCGCGGCGAGGAGAACCTGAATCATAGCATTGAGAATCTCGAGTATGCGTTTGTGGATGCTATTCGCAGTCTGACCCAGACGAGGGTAGAGAAGATCGCCTTCCTCGAAGGTCATGGCGAGTTGGATGAGCGATATGTATATGATTTGACGCAGGCTCTGGCTCAATACTACCAAGTGGATAGAGGAGCTTTAGGACTGCAAACTGGTGTGTTGGATGAATATAAGGTGGTGATTATAGCAGACCCGCAAACTGCTTTCAGCGAAGAGGATAAGTATATATTGGACCAGTACCTCATGCAGGGAGGAAGCATCCTGTGGGTAGTGAATGGTGTGCAGTTTTCGGACGATTACCTCAGTACGCAGGGTATGACCCCTATTGTGGCATTGGATTTGAATATCAACGACATGCTTTTCCGCTACGGAGTTCGGGTGAATCATGGTTTGGTGCAAGACCTGCAATGTTTGCCAGTACCTGTGGATGTATCGCAAGACGCGTCGCAGCCCAATTGGCAGCCCATGCCGTGGACGTATGCCCCATTGCTGCTTACCTCTCAGGCTTCGCCCATCACACGCCATGTGGCACAAGTGAGTGCTACCATGGCAAGTGCAGTGGACATGGTAGGTGGCGAAGATGGGCTGAAAAAAGAGGTACTATTGGCTACATCATCCGCAAGCAAATTGACTGGCGTACCTGCAAAAGTGGATTTGAGTTTGGGCGTGGATGAAGAGCAGAGCTTTGTACATGCATTCATCCCTGTGGCTGTGAGTGTAGAAGGTGTCTTTGCTTCGCTATATGCTCACCAACTTCCGCCCGAGAATGTGAAACTACATGCACCATTGCAGAAACAGAGCAAGGCAACGAAGATGATTGTGGTGGCTGCGGGTAGCGCCATACGCAACGAGTGGCAACAAGGCAAACCACTGCCATTAGGCTACGACCGCTATACCCAAATGCAAATGGGCAACCGTGACTTCATGGTGAATGCCGTACTCTATTTGGCTGATGATCAAGGATGGATGCAGTTACGCCAAAAAAGTTTTACACTTCGCTTGCTGAATGACCAGCGAGCACGTCAAGCACGTGTACAAGCACAAGTGATAAGTATTGTAATACCATTGGCGATATTGGCATTGGTTGGCGGTGCGGTGATACTGGTAAGAAGAAAAAAATATGTTATATAATCCTACTAAACTTATGCAAAGACTACGCGTTATATACTTATTCGTGATCATTTTGATGAGCACTGCGGCGTTATCAGCGCAAATAGTATTACCTTATCCGTTGGACACAATAGACGGAAAGGTGTATTATCGCTATACGGTGGAACGCAGTATTGGGTTGTATCGTATTAGTAAGAATTTTGGCGTCAGTCAAGAGGAGATATTGCAAGCGAATCCTCATTTGCAACATTCGGGCTTGCGCTATGATGAGGTGATACTGGTCCCTGCTAAAGGCTTGGAGGTATCAAGTACTGTGGCAACACCCATCAAAGAAGATACTCCCGCTCCAACAATGGTAGCAGATAAAGGCAAGAAACCAATCATGCCAAGACGCAGATGGCAAGAGGAGAAACAACCCATAGTTGAGATAGACACTATGGCTGTGGATAGCATGATGGCAGAAAATGATACTACCATTGTACTGCGTGATAGCAATGCGATTCGATTGGCTATGCTACTACCTTTGCAGACCGATGCGCTGAAACGTGATAAGAACATAGATCGCTTTTATGACTACTACGCAGGTGCTCTGATAGCCATCAATGAAGTGCAAGCAGCAGGACAGGCAATAGAAGTGTTTACTTATGATGTGGGTAAAACAGCTCAGAAAACCTGCCAACTGCTCAACGATAGCACATGGACCCAAGTGGATGCTATCATAGGTCCTGCCTATACGCAACAAGTGGCTGCGGCAGCCACATTTGCCCAACAAGATAGCACATGGTTGTTGGTGCCTTTCTTGTCGAATGTGGCAGATCTTGAGCACAATCCATATCTTCTGCAATTTAATCCTTCGGAAACCGCTGAAGCTGATACATTGGCGAAGTATTTGGCGCAATACGGCGATAGCGTTAATTGCGTATTGATAGAAACCAAAGCAGGCGATGTGATTCCATCGGGTATTGAGGCGTTGCATCAAGCGTTGAAGACGTATCATGTACCGACATCCACTATTTCACTGACTGCTATACTGACTGACTCGTTGGATGGAGCTTTCAAAGCAGGTGTTGAGAATGTTGTGATATTCAACACCGAAAAATTTAGCAATTTGCAAGCAGTGATGCCTCACTTGATTCAAAGACATTCTGCTTATCCAATAACATTACTCTCGCGCTATTCATGGCAAAATGAAAGAATCATACTGCCACAACTATATACCACAATCTTTAGCGATTCGATTAGCGTGACAGATGCATATGAAGAAATATGGCAACAATATTTCAATCATACACTATCTTCAACGCAACCACGTTACGACCTATTAGGATACGACCAAACACGCCACTTGCTGCAACTATTGCAAACTTCGACTGATACCATCAATACGCAAGTATGGCATGGCATACAATCGGATATTCAATACCAACAATTGAATCCAGAAGGAGGATACGAAAATCAACAAATTCATATTATCCGTAAATGAAACATAGTCGCTACATATTTGTTTTGATTATGCTCGTCGTGAGTGGAAGTATGATAGCGCAGTCCCGCTTGCGTCGCCCTGAGATATACATAGGTGGGCATGTGGGAGTGATGGCTTCTTCGATGCTCTTCAAACCAACCGTTCAAGCGATTGATATAGCGCAATCTCCATTGAGCTTGAATGGTGGATTGATGTTTCGCTATGCAGGGCACAAAGTGTGTGCTATACAAGTGGAGGCAAATTACATGCAACGAGGATGGCGAGAAGTAGGCGAAGGATATGACTACCGTCGTCAATTGGAGTATATTGAAGTACCATTGCTGATGCATCTTTACTTTGGCAGAAAGCATTTTAGAGGATTTCTCAATCTGGGGCCACAAATTGGCTATTGCTTCCGCGATACGGATTATGGTATTAAAGATACTTCCCAATCGCACCAATACATCCCTATTCAACACCCATTCGATTGGGGGTTAGCGGGAGGTTTAGGAATCTACTACCGCACCAATAAAATAGGATTGTTTCAATTGGAGGCACGATTCCATTATAGCTTTGGTAGCATCTTCGACAACCAAAAAACCGACCATTTTGAATTTGCCAATCCTATCAACTTGAGCATCAATTTTGCTTACTTGTGGGAAATTAAAGTCAAATAACGCAAACAAAGGAAAACCTAAAAACATATGGGAAAAATTATTTCATTAGCTAACCAAAAAGGAGGCGTCGGCAAAACAACTACCTCCATCAATCTCGCCGCAGCATTGGCGCAACAAGGCAAGCGTGTGCTGCTCGTGGATGCTGATCCACAAGCCAACACATCGTCTGGTTTGGGAGTGGATATCCAACAATTGGAAAATACCGTATATGAATGTCTAATCAATGAGATTGACCCAACTACTGCTATTCTACCAACGAGCATTGACAATCTGTATATGATACCATCGCATATAGATTTGGTGGGTGCAGAGATAGAGATGCTCAACCTTGAACAACGCGAGAATATACTCAAACGTGTACTCAGTCCACTTAAAGCAGATTATGACTATATTCTAATCGACTGCTCACCTTCGCTGGGACTGATTACTATCAATGCTTTGACAGCAAGTGATAGCATTATCATACCTGTACAATGCGAATTTTTTGCCTTAGAGGGTATCGCTAAATTGCTCAATACGATTAAAATCATCAAATCGAATCTCAATCCAACATTGCGTATCGAGGGCTTTTTGCTGACAATGTACGATGCACGTTTGCGCCTCTCTGCACAGGTACACGATGAGGTGCGTCGTCACTTTGGCGACTTGGTATTCAATACCGTCATTGCGCGCAATGTGCGCTTGAGCGAAGCACCTAGTCATGGCATGTCGGTATTGGAATATGATCGCAATAGTAAAGGTGCAAAAAACTATACAAATTTAGCAAAAGAATTGATTCGGAGACAATAACTATGAAAAAGACACTTGGTTTAGGAAGAGGTTTGGATGCGTTGATTGACACCACCCATGTGTCCACAGCAGGTTCATCATCCATTAGTGAGATTGCGCTTGATAAAATATATGCCAATCCTGATCAACCACGTCACACCTTTGATGAAGAGGCATTGCAAGAGTTGGCACAATCAATAGCAGAACACGGCGTAATTTCGCCAATCACCTTGCGCAAAGATGCCAATAATCGTTACATGATTATTGCAGGTGAACGTCGCTATCGTGCAGCAAAATTGGCAGGTCTACATGCTATACCAGCCTATATCCGTACTGCTAAAGATGAGCAAGTGATGGAATGGGCATTGATTGAGAATATCCAGCGCGAAGATTTGGATGCTATTGAGATTGCTTTGGCATATCAACGCTTGATGGATGAATATAATCTCACTCAAGAGCGTATGTCAGAACGTGTGGGTAAGAAACGTGCTACTGTAGCCAATTACCTGCGTTTGCTGAAATTGCCAGCAGAGATTCAATTGGGTATTAAAGAGAAAAAGATTGATATGGGGCATGCACGGGCGATTTTAGGTTCGCCATCACCAGAACAACAACTGCTACTCTACAAGAAAATCGTGCAGAACGGATTGTCGGTGAGAAAAGTAGAAGAACTGGTAAATTCTACGAAATCTACTAAAGAAAAGAAGGTGGCAACATCATACAACGAACAACAAGTAAAATTGCAACAGGCATTGCAATTACCAGTGAAAATCAATGGTAATAAAATCACAATTACGTTTAATAACGAAGGAGAATTGGAAGCCATCATTCAACGATTAGTTTGAAACGACTCGTACTGTACATATTATTTGTGTTCTTTGCCTCTAATATCTTGTCTCAAACAGAAATGGCAATTGATACCACCGAATGGATGACCACTGAGGAAATTCAGATGTTGCATCAGCCTGAGCCATTGGTGGTGCATGATGATTCTGTATCGTTGACCCAAAAGGAGATAGACCGACTCTTTTGGAAGCCAGACCCTATGCGTGCAGTATGGTTAGGAGCCATTGTGCCAGGATTGGGACAAATATACAATCGCAGCTATTGGAAAACACCTATAGTGTATGGAGGACTTATGGGCTGTACGTACGCTATCATTTGGACAAATAGTCAATACAATGGTTATAAAAATGCCTATCGTGATATCTATTTTGACATACGCGATGGAAAAGTGAGCAATGACCCTAGCAAATCTTACATTGCAATTCTTCCAGAAGGCTATACAATTGATCGAATGGGTGGTACATCTGCTTATCAGAGTAGGCTCAAAGAATGGCAAAATAAATCACGCAGTAATCGCGACCTTTCCATCGCTATTACAGTGATTGTTTATGCGCTCACATTGGTAGATGCGTATGTAGATGCACAATTGTTTGATTTTGACATATCTACCGATTTGTCGCTCAACGTATCACCTCAACTCTACTATGATCTACAAAACCAACGTAGTGCAGAAGTCAAACTCGCAATAACTTTTTAATTTGTAAAACTCAATCATTTAAAGAACTTGAAACGACTACTCTACATACTATTGCTGACGGGGATACTTATCCCTGCTACTCGTGCCAACGATAGCACCAATCTATTAATGACAGATACGGTAGAATCTCCTATTTTCTTTGATGAAGCATTGGCATGGCTTGATACTACCGAATGTTTGTCTGACACGATTATAGCTGAATTACCTGATTCTATTTACAAACAACGCTTGCAGGCACTACCTTTCGTTATTGAAGTGCCTTATAATGAGGTAGTAAGACGCTATATCTTACGCTACGTAAAGCATAGTCCTCGTCAGTTAGCAGCGCTGCAGCGCAAAGCAGAATATTATTTCCCTATCTTTGAAAATATCCTAGCCAAGCATGACTTGCCTTATGAGTTGTGCTATATGCCTGTAATAGAATCAGCACTCAACCCACAAGCACGCTCTCACATGGGGGCAACAGGATTATGGCAGTTTATGCCTGCTACAGGTAAGAAATATGGTTTGGAAATCAACTCTTTAGTGGATGAACGAATGGATCCCATTCGCTCTACAGAAGCAGCATGTTTATTCCTCAAGAACCTTTACGGTATCTTCCAAGATTGGAACTTAGTAATTGCTGCCTATAACTGTGGACCAGGCAATGTGAACAAAGCAATTCACCGTGCGGGAGGCAAACGCGATTTTTGGAGTATATACCCATTTCTTCCACGCGAAACAAGAGGCTATTTGCCTATCTTTATTGCAGCATCATATGCTATGAATTATGCACAAGAACACGGCATATGTCCTGCTGATCCTTTGCCCACAATGGCTGCTGATACGATTATTACCACC
This sequence comes from uncultured Bacteroidales bacterium, assembly GCA_945921355.1. GTDB lineage: Bacteria > Bacteroidota > Bacteroidia > Bacteroidales > Paludibacteraceae > Colicola. The sequence continues at coordinate 9,150 of CAMEKM010000022.1, read as the reverse complement.
CATCGCCAACATCTCAAGCAGATTGCTGATAATATTGATATTCCACTGGCTGAATTGCGTCGCTTGAATCCACAATATCCTCGTGATATTATTCCAGGTGGTAAGGCATATGCTATTTGTTTGCCGATTGAGAAAGCAGGGTTGTATATTGACAAGCAAGATACTATCTTGGCATATCAAGCCAAGGAACTGATTCATAATCGTCGGAACGAGATTGAATTACTGCATCGCACTTCTGTGAATGGAGGTTATTCCATCAATGGGGTCACATATTACAAAATCAAAGAGGGCGACACCTTAGGTGGCATAGCTAAGAAGTTCCGCGTTAGCGTCAAACAACTCAAAGCATGGAATGGGCTTAAGTCAGACATGATTCGTGCTGGTAAAACGCTCAAGATAGGCAGTTAGATATACCATAAATATTGATGAAACCCACGAAAGTATATTATTCTATGGCAGAGGTTAAGCAGATGCTTAATCTACCAGCTTCTACGCTCAGGTATTGGGAAGATCAATTTTCACAATTGTCGCCACGCAAAGATGAACATGGAAATAGATACTATACTGAACATGATATTGAATTGATTAAGCAAATCAAGTATCTGCGTGATGAGTTACATATAGTGCGCATTGCAGCGATTAAAAATGAATTGAACAATAAGAAAAAGCAAATCGATGTGCGACAAAAAGCGTCTGAAATTCTCCAGCAAGTTCGTGCAGAACTTATGGAAATTCGCGCAAAATTATAGTATTTGTTTGCATATCTGCTTTTTTTTATATAACTTTGCAGCATTATTTGAAAAATAAATGGTATTTAGCCAACACCATATCATCCGATATTTGCATGTTATACTGATAGCATGTATCGTGATAGGACTATCGGGGTGCAGAAAAAATAGTCCACAACCAGTCCGCCACTTGGGCAAAGAAACCACCGTGGATTCCACATTGTTGGCCAAAATGGAGTTTAACCAACGAATGGCTAGCGCCGCTGATAGAGAATGCTTGGCTTGGATTAAAAACGACTCAAATGCCTATACGCTTGATGATTTTGGTTTTTGGTATAAAAAGGAAAATATAACCAATGGTGAAACGATACAGAGTGGTCAAACTATACAACTACATGTAATGGTACACGAATTGAATGGTAATCTGTTGGCTGATTTGGAAGACGCATTCGTGTTGGGCAGTGATAATATGCCGATTGCTATGAACCGCACGTTAAAAGCGATGCGCATTGGAGAAGAAATGACAATTGTCACGCCGTGGTATTTGGCGTATGGCGCAGAAGGACAAGGAATTATCAAACCATATACAAACTTAGTAATAACATTAGAAATAGAAGAATGAAACATACTTATATATACATCCTATTGTTGCTAACAGGCATTGTTAGTAGTTGCAACAAAAACGTTTATTCGGAGCAGTTGAAAGCAGAGGAGAAACTGATTGAATCTTTTATTGCACGACAAGGTATCAAAGTGGTAGATATAATGCCTACTACTATGGAGGAATGGAGCGAAAACGTATATTGGCGCGTTCCTGATTACGACAATTTCTATTTTCATCTCGTAGAGCAAGGAGATACCACTTCTGCTGAACTTGAAGCAAAAGAAATAGTTTTACTTCGTTTCAAACGATACACATTAGAAGAATATGCTGATACATTAAGCTTATGGACTACACAAGATAGTCCAGAACCCATCAAGTTTCAGTATATGATAAATTCGCAAGAGTCTTGTACGGGTTGGCAAGTGGCGCTTAAATATATGAAGTACCACAATTCACAATGCAAAATTATCTGCCCGAGTAAATTAGGATTCAGTGAGGAGAACAATACTGTAACTCCGTATGGTTATGACCTTAAAATTAAAATCAAAAGATACTAAAAAAATGGCACTTGTAAAAAGTATTTCAGGCATTCGCGGCACCATCGGAGGTCGCGTTGCAGAGGACTTGAGTCCCATAGATGTTGTGCGTTTCACAGCCGCTTACGCTACTCAGCGTTTGGCGATGATTCCAGACAACAAAACAATCGTTGTAGGTCGTGATGCTCGTTTGAGCGGCGAAATGGTAGATCAATTGGTATGCGGTACCTTAATCGGTATGGGATATGATGTCATCAATATTGGTTTGGCAAGTACTCCTACAACCGAATTAGCAGTAACAGGTTTGGGTGCTGCAGGTGGTATTATTTTGACTGCTAGTCACAATCCTAAACAATGGAACGCACTGAAACTGCTCAACGAGAAGGGCGAATTTCTCAATGATCAAGAGGGCAAAGAGGTATTGGCTATCGCAGAGGCAGAGGACTTTAACTTTGCCGAAGTAGATGACCTCGGTCATATCACTCATCGCGATTATTTGCCAGACCACGTTCGCGACGTAATGGCACTCGAGTTGGTGGATAAAGCTGCAATTGAAGCAAAGAACTATACCGTGGCTATTGATTGCGTAAACTCGGTTGGTGGTTTGGCTATTCCTGCAATCCTCCGCGAGTTAGGCGTAAAGAATATTATTGAACTCAACTGTGAGCCAACAGGTCACTTCGCACATAATCCAGAACCAATCCCACAAAACTTGACCCAAATCAGCGACCTCATGCGCGAGGGCAAAGCAGATGTAGGTTTCGTGGTTGACCCAGACGTAGACCGCTTAGCAATCATCTGCGAGGATGGTGAGATGTTCGGCGAGGAGTACACGCTCGTTTCTGTAGCTGACTATGTACTGAGCCATACTCCAGGCAACACCGTCAGCAATATGTCTTCTACACGCGCACTCAGCGATGTGACTATTAAACATGGCGGCTCTTATAGCGCGAGTGCTGTCGGCGAGGTAAATGTTACTACAGAGATGAAGCGCACCAATGCCGTGATTGGTGGCGAAGGTAATGGTGGTGTCATCTACCCTGCAAGCCACTATGGTCGTGATGCATTAGTAGGTATCGCACTCTTCCTCAGCAGCTTGGCACAAAAGGGTTGCAAGGTAAGCGAGCTTCGCGCCACTTTCCCTGACTACTGCATCTCTAAAAACCGTATCGATCTCACTCCAGAGATTGACGTGGACAAAGTGTTGGAGGCTGTGAAAGGCAAATTTGCTGGCGAGCGTATCAATGACCGCGATGGAGTGAAGATTGACTTTGCTGATGGTTGGGTACACCTGCGCAAATCCAACACAGAACCTATCATTCGCGTTTATTCAGAGGCTGCTACGATGGAAGAGGCAGACGAATTGGCTAAGAAAGTGATTGATGTGGTTTGGGCTGTTGTAGGATAATGGAAATTTTAGTAACCAACGACGATGGTTGGGGAGCTAAAGGTATCCTCACACTCGTACGTATCTTGACCCAACTGGGGCACGTGACAGTCGTTGCTCCAGATGGGCCACGTAGCGGCATGAGTAATGCTATTAGCGTGCAACAACCCATGTATCTTCGCCCACTCAATGACCCTAATTGGGGCAATGAAGAGTGGCAAAAGAACGCAACCGTCTATACCACCAATGGTACACCTAGCGACTGCGTAAAACTGGCTCTGGATGTGTTATTCGAAGGCGACCCTGCGCGCATTAACTTGCTTGCTAGTGGTATCAACCATGGTTCTAATGCTGCTATTAATGTGATTTATTCTGGTACTATGGGTGCATGCTTTGTTGGTGCGGAACATGCCATACCTTCAATCGGTTACTCAATTGACGACCATAATCCAGACGCTGATTTTAGCTATTTCGAACCATACATACTTGAACTCACTCGACATTTGCTCGAAGAGGGTATGCCCTACGGCGTTTGCTACAACATCAATGCACCCATCGGTGAGTTAGAAGGTGTTCGTTGGACGCGCCAATGCCGCGGATTTTGGCAAAAGGAAATGGAAGAGCGTATTGATGAAAAGGGAGAAAAGTACTATTGGCTGACAGGAGAATTTATCAATATAGAACCCGAGGTAGAGGATACTGATATATGGGCAATGAATAATCATTATGTCAGTGTTCATCCTTGTACAATAGACCAAACGGCTTACGCAGAGATTTGATAAATATTGGATAGGTATCTTATTGGGATTGATTATCCCAGTGGTTATAGGATATATTTACATTGAACGCTTCAACTTGTGGTACACTTTTGAAGCGTTCAATATGGATTTGATGGGAGGGATTTTAGGAAGGATAGTGCAGGTAGGTATATTTCCTAATTTGGCATTGTTATTTGTATTCTATACCATGGAATTATGGAAATTAGCAAAAGGTGTCCTAATCGCTGCTTTGCCTTATCTTATTGCTAGTATTATATTGATGGCATAAATATGAGGTACTTTATTATAGCAGGAGAAGCATCTGGAGATCTCCATGGAGCAAACTTGATGAAGGCATTGCGGAAAAAAGATTCGCATGCGTCTTTCGTTGGGTTAGGTGGAGACAAGATGCGCGCTGAGGGTTGTGATATTCGTGTAGATTATCGTGACATGGCATATATGGGCATCATAGCGGTACTACAGAACTTGGGCAAGGTGAAGCGCAATCTTAATATTGCTAAGCAATCGTTGTTAAAGGCTCAACTTGACGCATTGATTCTCATTGACTATCCTTCATTCAATCTAAAAATAGCTAAGTTCTGCAAACAATATATACCACACACCAAAATCATTTATTATATTCCACCTAAAGTTTGGGCTTGGAAAAAATGGCGTGTACACAGCATAGCTAAATACTGCGATGAGATATTAGGTATCTTCCCCTTTGAGCCTGCTTTCTATGCCAAATATGGCTATAAGTGCCATTATGTAGGTAACCCTACTGCAGATTGTATTCGAGAATTTAGAATCAAGAATGATGAATTAAGGATGAATCATGCAGAAGAACTCAAAATTCATCATTCAAAATCTATAATTGCTATCCTACCAGGTTCTCGTCGTAGTGAAATTAGCCACTGCTTACCCACTATGTTAGACGCAGCAAGGCAAGTGGCGGGGAATGAATATCAAATTATTGTGGCAGCAGCGCCTGGAGTGGAGAATGCTTTCTATCAACCATTTATACAAGGTGAAATTCTCACACGTGATACGTATAAGGTGCTAACAGAAGCCAAAGCTGCTATTGTAAATTCGGGAACTGCAACGTTGGAAGCGGCTCTTATTGGATGTCCACAAACGGCTGTTTATTATATAGCAGGTAGTAAATATCTTGAAAAATTGCTTCGCCCAATCATCTTTAGCATACCTAATTTCACATTGGTAAACATTATCTTGCAAAGTCAAGTAATCCAAGAATTGATTGCTAGTCGTTTTACCACGGAGAACGTAGCGCATGAGTTGCAACGTTTACTATACGATCAAAAATATCGTACAAATATGTTAAAGCGGTATCAGCAATTGTACACTATTTTAGGCGACACATCATCAGCGAATAACGCAGCCGATAAAATTTATACATTAATTTCTAATTGTGATGGAACCAATCAATGATATTGAAATAATGGCCCCTGTGGGTCGCTGGGAGAGTTTAGCAGCTGCCATAGAAGCAGGTGCAACGAGTGTGTATTTTGGTATAGAGTACCTGAACATGCGTTCACGTTCGTCTGCTAACTTCACGACGCAAGACCTCCATACGATTGTAGAACGTTGCCAAGCAGTAGGTGTGAAAACATACCTCACGCTCAACACCGTGATGTATCCAGAAGATTTACCATTGATGCGTGAGATAGTGGATCATGCCAAGCAAGCAGGCGTATCTGCGATTATTGCTTCGGATATTGCTGCGCTGCAATATGCTTATGCTCAAGGTGTGGAAGTGCACTTATCCACCCAACTGAATATCGCCAATACGGAAGCACTAAAATTCTATGCTCAGTATGCCGATGTAGTGGTGCTGGCTCGCGAGTTGAATATGGACCAAGTGGCAAGTATTTACCATGATATTATTGAACAAGATATTCGTGGTCCAAAAGGCGAATTGATTCGAATTGAAATGTTTTGCCATGGTGCCTTATGCATGGCGGTGAGTGGTAAATGCTACCTGAGTTTGAATAACTTGGGTGCAAGTGCTAATCGTGGTGCATGTATGCAAATCTGTCGAAGAGGATATGTGGTGAAAGATAAAGAGAGCGACTTGGAGTTGGAAGTGGATAACCAATACATTATGTCGCCTAAAGACTTGAAAACCATTCATTTCCTTAACAAGATGTTGGACGCAGGTGTACGCGTGCTGAAGATAGAAGGTCGTGCACGTGGAGCAGAGTATGTGAAGACTGTTGTAGAATGTTACAAAGAGGCTGTGGAGTTGTGGAAAGAAGGCAATGAGCAATGGGCTATAGGCGAAGAAGCAATAGAGGCAAAGATTGAAGAATGGAATACCCGTCTTGCGCGTGTGTTCAATCGCGGCTTTTGGGATGGCTACTATCAAGGGCAGAAATTAGGCGAGTGGACACATAAGTATGGTTCGCGTGCTACGCGTAAGAAAGTGTTTGCAGGTAAATGCACTAATTTCTTTAAGAATATCTCGGTGGCAGAGTTTTATTTGGAAGCAACGAAAGAGATTAAAGAAGGCGACGAATTGCTTATTACAGGCGAAACGACTGGAGCGTATGAACTGGTTGCCAAAGATATTCACGATGCGAAAGGACAACTTCGAACAGAGGTGCAAAAGGGTGAGTATTTTGCCCTCAAAACGGATAAAATGGTTCGTCGTGGTGATCGAATATTCCTGCTCAAAATTGAGGAATAAAACAAATAGACTTGGCAACCGCCAAGTCTATTTTCTAAATTCATACTTAGAAAGTTGCCCCGGTGTTCTTTTCTTCGGCTCCTGCATCTACTTTGTGCTCCTCTTCAAGCCAAAGCCATGTGGTATTACTTTCTTTGCCCAAATACTGCACTTTGGCTTTTACGATTTTTGTACCTTCAAGCACCGCCACTGGCGCACTATATACCTGCCATTCGCCATCATCAAAGTTATAGAGTATCTCACCACCTTCCATCACTTTGTTCATCGCCACGGTCAATGGCGAACTATCCACTGCCACTGGCTTTACACCGGGTTGTTGAATGTGGAAATTACTACCGCTGGCTGCCAACTGTGGCACGAATACTTCATATACCAAGCGATTGTATTCGCTCAAAGTCAATGCGCTACGGTTGTTCCATGCACGCTCCGCTAATCCGTAAATCTTAGGACAGATCTGCCACTCTACTTGACTGAATGAGCGGATTACTTCGCCCCACAACTGCGCATTCATACCTATCACGTTGGGGTGAATCAGTGGTTCCCAATCAAACGAACGGTACTCGTCGGTATAGCCACCCCAATTGAGTCCTTTCTCTTCGTGGTGGTTGCAATAAGCGAAGTCGAAATACAAGCGGTTGGCATTCGCCAATACCACAGGATATCCTGCTTCTGCCATCTCTAAAGGTTGGGTATCGCTGTTGAGCCATGAATAGCAAATTGCTTTGCTCTCCGCAGGACAGAAGTGCGTTATTTCCTCCCAACCCATTGGTTGTAAGTTGTAGCGATTGAGGATAGCCAGCACTTCATCAATGAATGCCTGATGCTCCTCTTTAGTAAGTGCTCCCTTTGGCACTTCGTCGCCGCCGATATTGAAGATAGTGAGCGGGTGTCCTGCCTCTTCGTGCATTTTCACAATCTCAGTTACTACGTGATCAATGAACTCAATGGCATAGGGTTTGGTGACATCTATCACATTGTCGGTGTAGTTTTGTGCGGACTTATACACACGTGCATCAAATGCACTGTCCGTCAATAGGTTACCCATTGCTTTTTTGCAAGCACGCATATGACCTGGCATATCTATTTCGGGTATCACGCGTATGTGACGCGCGCCTGCGTACCTCAATAATTCGATATATTTCTCACGCGTGATGTAACCGTTGGCGGTTGTAGGCGCATTAGGGTCCCAACCACCACAATACATAGGCAATAAGCATTCACTTTCATCTACGGTGTAACCACGTTTGGAACCAATGTCCGTCAACTGTGGTAATCCAGGAATCTCCAATCGCCATGCTTCGTCATCCGACAAGTGGAAGTGTAGCACATTCAGCTTATGGTATGCCATTATGTCCAAGATGCGGTAAATAGAATCTACGGGATAATAGTTTCGCACCACGTCTAACATGATACCACGATGGTGTAGGTCGGGATAATCGGTTACTCTTCCGCATGGCACAACCTCGCCCCATTGCTTGAGTGTCTGTTTGGCATAGAAGATACCCGCTTCGTCACTGGCTTCGATGGTGATGGTAGTTGGAGTGATAATCATGGTGTATCCTTCGGACAGCATGTTTGCATCGGTACGAACCACTATTTCTGCTTTCGCCACTTCACACACTCCATCTGTATACTCCATCTTCTTTGGTTGTGGTAACAATGGTTGTACAAACTTCTCCTCACCGCTTAATATATTCTCCACATAATCATACACATACGCTCCGTCAGCATATGGTGTTTTCTCCCATGTGACGATACCGCGTTTCATCTGCTCTGGACGTGTGAATGGCGCATAGGTGCAAGGGATACTAATCGGCTTCCCACTTTTTACCTTTCCGTTTTCACCTTTCACCTTCACCAAGAAGAATCCCTCTGGACACGATGTCTGACGGATAGCATTGCCCTTGAAACGTAGTTTGAATGTACGACTACTATCAGGCATAAGTGGTTGGAAATCAGCAGTTGGAGTGATGCTGTGATAGCTGGCTTGCAACTCTGTTTGCCGAATTTGGTCGCCTTCTGTGTAGATGGGGTGGAGCGACATATAATTGAAATACAATGTCCATCCTTCGTTGGTGATTGGTTCATCCGAAAGATTGGTAATGGTGTAATACAATTCGCACACACCAGGGGTTACATCATTTTTGCCCATTTCCCAATGAATGGACATAGGTGGATTCGAACTGCAAGCAGTAAGAGTAATGAATGCTACTACCGATAATAAGCGTATAAACGTTTTCATGTTTTTAGGATTTTAAGATATTGCAATATAAAACAAGTTGATACGATTCAACACAAATTTTTTGCAAAGGTAAATAATATTTTTGATATCTGCAAATTATTCTATTTTCAAGAATGTTTGATTACGGTTACGAACCCTATCTTTTCCTTGTCTATTACGTAGGATATACGTAACATATACGTAGGATA
>CAMEKM010000021.1 GCA_945921355.1 uncultured Bacteroidales bacterium | reverse complement strand
AACTCAACATCAACCTCTCGCCCGAAGTGGCAGAAGGTAATTATTCTAACCTCGCAATTGTAGCGCACTCTTCATCGGAGTTCGTAGTGGATTTCGTGCGCATGATGCCTGGTCAGAAGAGCGCTAATGTGCAATCGCGCATCATCATGACACCTGAGAATACCAAAAAACTGCTCTTTGCGCTGCAAGAGAACGTAGCTAAATACGAAAAGCAATTTGGTACCATCAAAATCAACGGCACACCTGCCCCAGGAAGTACTATCCCTATGTCCTTCGGCGGCGGTCAAGCCTAATCATTAACCCGACCGCCCTGCGACCGCTACAGCGCAGCGATCTACAGGGCTCTGCCCGATCTACAAGCGAGCGTAGCGAGCGATCTAAAAACTCCCAAACGCATGAAGAAGACATTTCCAGCTAGTCAACTCATTATCAATGAGGATGGTAGCATATTCCATTTGCACATTCGCCCCGAACATCTGGCGGATAAAGTGATATTAGTCGGCGACCAAGATCGCGTGAATATGGTGGCTTCGTTCTTCGACGAAGGCAGTATCGAGTGCGATATCCAAAGTCGTGAGTTCCATACCATTACGGGCAAGTACAAGGGCAAACGTATCTCTTGTATCTCTACGGGTATCGGCACTGACAACTGCGACATCGTGATCAACGAATTGGACGCTCTCGCCAACATCGACTTCGCCACTCGCACCGAGAAAGACGAGCGCCGCACCCTTGAGATTGTGCGCATCGGTACGTGTGGAGGTATGCAAGAGGACATCCCTCTCGGCACTTTCCTCGTGAGCGAGAAGTCTATCGGTTGGGATGGTGTCTTGGCTTTCTACGAAGGCCGTGATGAGATTGCCGACCTCGGCTTTGAGGATGCGCTCGTGGACTTCATCCACTATCCTGCCAAAGCAGCACGCCCATATGTAGTGGCTGCTAATCCCGAACTGGTCAATCGCATTGCAGGCGATGAAATGATGCGTGGTTGCACCATCGCTGCCAATGGTTTCTATGGCCCTCAAGGCCGTGTGTTGCGCTGTGATTTGGCGGTGAAGGACATCAACGAACGTATCACCGACTTCCGCTATGAGGGACAACGCATCACTAATTACGAGATGGAGGGTAGTGCTATCGCAGGCCTCAGCTTGCTGATGGGACACAAGGCCATGACTGTCTGCTGCGTCATCGCCCAACGCAAAGTCGAAGCCGCCAACACCGACTACAAACCTCGTATCAAACAACTCGTACAAACCGTATTAGAGAGAATTTAACGTTGGCTTTAAAGTCTCTAACGACTATAAAGTCCTTATTGACTTACAATCTTTAATTTCTCAAAACACCACTAAAACGCCATTTGTGTTTTTCGCACAAGTGGCGTTTTTTGCATTAATCTTTTTTCTCTTTTGCCGTAATTAGCACGAATGCGTGCATTCAATGGTGACTACATCGTGTTTACAACCACCACAGGCGAGCAAGGGCTCGCAGCCATCGAAGTAAGCAAGGACGGAGAAAGCTATCGTATCAACGAGAAGGGCGAACGGGGTAGTGAAAACTAACCTGTTCCTCCGCTATCATCTCGCTATCAACTACGGTAGATACACTGTAGATATACGATAGATACACGATAGATATACGGTAGATAAACGATAGATTACCCTATTCATACCGCATGAATAGCGAAGTTTGTACCAGACCACTCCTCAAAAAATGTGGCATTTTTGCACTAAAATGCCACATTTTGGCAGTTATATTTGCATATGTGTAAGAATTTTTGTACTTTTGTGGCATTAAATGCTAATCTTATGCCCAAACAAAACACAGCTCTTTTGCTCAGCCGCTATATTTGGCTGATTGACACTATTTATTCTGCTGGTAGTATTTCTCGTGAAGAGATCGACCGTCGTTGGTGCCGTTCCTTGCTCAGCGAAGGCGAGATGGCTATTCCCGAACGCACTTTCCATCGCTATAAAGATGCCATTCAGGAGCTATTTCAAATCAATATCACTTTCAGCAAATCGCGTGGTTATTATATCGAAAACACTACCGATTTTCAGCGAAACGAGCTTCGCAAGTGGTTAATAAGCACTTTTGCCGTCAATAATCTCATCAACGAGGGGGTACATCTCCGCAAACACATTGGCTTCGAACCCATGCCTTCAGGGCAGCAATATCTCACAACTATTTTAGAGGCTATCCGTGATGGAGTGCGTTTGCGAGTAACGCATCAGGGCTTTTCCAAGTCCGAGGCCAAGTCTTTTACGATTGCACCTTACGGACTAAAGGTATTCAAGCAACGTTGGTATGTCTTGGCACAGTCGGAGTATCCCGATGGACGATTATTGGTTTATAGCCTTGACCGTTTCACAGAGGTCGAACGCACAGATATGAGTTCTACGATTCCTGCGGATTTTGATGTGAACGAGCATTTTCGTTCTTTCTATGGTGTCTCCTGCATTTCAAACGCTCAACCTGAGATTGTGCAATTACGCGTAGATGCTTCGCAGGTGAAGTTCTTCCGCACGTTGCCTCTGCACCACTCACAAGAGGAGATTGAAACAACGGACGCATATTCTGTATTTCAGTATTATTTAGTCCCCACTTTCGAGCTCACCAAGGAGATCCTCTCCAATGGTCCCTACGTCGAAGTCCTCCGCCCCCTCTCTCTCCGCGAAGAAATCCAATCCAAAATCAAAAAAATGGCAGAAATGTATAAATAGAATGTTAAACGATTAAATGTTAATATATTATGACAGAATTAGATAAGTTTTTTCAAAAAATTAATAATCTTCTAAAAGAAGAAAAATTATTGAAAGAAGAGCGGATGAAACGCGGAGAATTATTTAATATCTTTCAAGTTATGCATATGGAAGCGGATGAAGTTTATACACATTCTGCTTTTATCGCCCATTTGTTAGATACTCAAGGAACTCACGGTTGTGGAAATACATTTTTAAAGTTATTTATAGAAACGATATCTGATTTGCAAGGCTTAAATTTTGACTTAGTAAATCCAATAAAGGTGAAAGTAGAAGAAAGCATCGGAACTATTTCAAATAAGAATGATACTGGGGGCAGATTAGATATAATTATCACAGATCATAACAATAATGCTATAATTATAGAGAACAAAATATATGCAGGTGATCAAAAAGGACAACTACTCCGTTATCATAAGTATGCACAAGACCATCATCAAGAAAAATATAAATTACTATACTTAACACTTGACGGACATGAACCTTCTAAAGAATCAACTGGCAGTAAACTAGAAATTAAAAAAGACTATGATTGTATCAGTTATGCAAGTGAAATAAAATTATGGATAACATTATGTATTGAAAAATCAAGTCAAAGACCACTAGTTCGAGAAACTTTAGTACAATATTTAAAATTAATAACCCGATTAACTCATCAAGATATGGAAACAAATACTGAAAACAAATTGAAAGATTTATGTAAAGATCCTGAAAACATAAATGCGTTATTCTGGATTTATGAAAATTTTGCTTCTGTTATTAATACCGTTATGAATGAAAAGTTCAAGCCGCAACTAATAGAACTTGCCAGTAGAAAAAAGTTAGAAATTAATTTCAAATCAGATGATTGGTTTAACACCAATTATATGGAATTCATGTTTCTAGACGATAATTGGACTACTTTTGGAATTACATTCCAATTCTCACGAAAAGGATTAAAAGAATGTATCTGTGGATTTAAATATATTGATGAAAAACAGTGTAAAACAAAGCTTGAATTATACGGAAACATACATGAACATTTTAAGGACCATAAACACTCAGATGGTTGGCCCGCATATAAATATTTAGATGCAAAGTATAAGGATTGGACAACGAAAGTGGGCATCGAAATGATAAATAATGGTAAACTCATCGAATATATTGAAAAGTGCCTAAATTATTATTTGGAATACACAAAAGAAACAAGTATCTAATCTTGTAATATGCAACTTCTAAAACCCTCATGCCCTCCCCTCACACAATATGGCATTGGCAAGAAGCTGGCACCGCATGGAAAGGTGTTGGCATCTATCACGTCACTCTGACTATCCCAAGTCGTCAACCATTGCTTGGTACGCTCGTTATTCCTGATAACGACCCTGCAAAAGCAATCATTGATGAATCTCCTTTAGCCAAAGATGTGGTCAAATGCTTGCTTCATATTTATGAGTATCATCCTGAAGTTCAAGTGTTTCGCTTTTGTGTGATGCCAGACCATTTGCACGCCATTCTCCATGTTCGCCAAACGATGCCCGTGGGCATCAAGACTGTAGTACGCGGCTTTTGGCAAGCGGCCAAGAAGATAGGCAGAGCCTATTCGTCTGCTAATTGTTTGTCCATTGCCCCGAATACCATTCGGGATAATACCTCTTCCTCGCCCGACCCTATCTTTACCGAGATGCCATTCATCCGCCCTCTCTCACGGCGAGGGCAATTACAAACGATGATGCACTATGTTAAGATGAACCCTCAGCGTTTGGCAACCAAGCGTCTGATGCCTGGATACTTCCGTGTGCAACGTGATATCGAGATAGCAGGCAGGAAATATGATGGAGTTGGCAATGTCGCTTTGCTTAATGCGCCATCATATAGGCCAGTCCATGTGCGCCGTACTATGGTAGAGTCCGCAGAACACGGCAATAGTCAACCACTACGTGACTATATGAATGGTTGCGTTATTGCTGCTCGTAAGGGTGATGTGATGGTATCTCCATTTATTTCTCCGCAAGAGAAAGAGGTCTTAGAAGTGCTACTACGTGAAAAGCTCCCATTTATATACCTATCGGATAATGGTTTTGGCGAGTATTATAAACCGTCTAATTTGCTATTCGATGCCTGCGCCGAAGGGCAAGTGCTTATCCTCAGCCCATGGCAGCACGATGCAAGTAAACGCCATATCACTCGTGCAGAGTGTGTCGCTCTCAATGACATGGCAGAAGAAATATGCAATATTGCCACGGTACCTCCGAATGATATTCAGAATAATCAACAAACAAGTAACGTATAAAAACGTCGTATCCAAATGTTTGTCCATTGCCCCGAATACCATTCGGGAAAATAATTGAAAAAAAACACAAAACGCAAAAAGTTTAACACCCTGCCGTAATTTGGCAGAAAAGTTCAGTATCTTTGCCACGCAAAATAATATCATTATATGCATACTTATAATTATGAATTGCGAATATCAAAAAAAATGCTGTAACTCTGCACTGCTTTTCGATAAAACATGTTATTGTGAAAATATCTTGCTTCATCAGAAATAGGTTTTGCTGATTGAGTGAAGAAATAGAATAAAAAGAATCGTTTTTGCTTAATTTTATAAAATAATTTGAATATGAAGAAGTTAGTATTTGTTATACTACTCATATGTAGTAGTATGTGTTTCTCTGCTCAAAGTGAAATAACCAAACTTAAGCAGACAATCAGTGCTGAAAAAAGAAATGTCCAGCAACTATTTAATAAACGTGAAAATTTGATAACATCGTATCAAATTGTTGCTAAAGATTACATAATAGCTAATGCAAAAAAAGATTCATTGAGCCAAAAACCAAATTCACCTGCATACAAAAATGCAATAAAAAAAGCAGATAAACTGCTGAATCAACGCAATCAATTGTTGGCTTCAATTGAACAAATGAAGCAAGATATAGATTCTATCAATCTAATTATTGCTGATAATGAATTAAAATTGCAGCTACTAGAATCTCAAAAAGCAGAAAGTAAGACAGATAAGAATTCTAAAAAAAATGAGTTGAAACGCAATAAAAGTGAAAAAAATGCCGAAAAACCCTCTAATAAAAATGAGAAGACTATTGAACAAGATAGTGATGTAGAGGTCGATAAAACACTAGTAAGACAAGATAAGGAAATTTTTATTGATAATGAAAGAGAAACCATAGTTGAAGAACCTAACGAAATTGGTGATACTCCTTTAGATTTACCTGAAGATTACATATGTGAGAGAGCAGATAATTCAAATGAGATAGAATCCTCTCCAATAGGATTCAAAGCACTTCTACTGAAGATTTGGAAGTTTATCAAAATACTATTTTGGATTATTATTGGTATCATAGTTCTTGTTTTGTTACTGAAAATAATTGGAAGTACAAGCACTTCATCCTCGTCTTATTCAAGCAACTCGCAGACAGATAAGGATGCTAAGCGTAGACAGATAGCTAATTTACAAAGAGATATAGCCTATTTGCAGGGTGATTTACAACGAGCAAGAGCCAATTATGCACGAGATAAATCAAGGACAAATAAGAATTATATCGAGTCATACAAGATACAAATTGCCCAAAAAAGGGCACAAATAGCAAGTATCAGGGCAAGTATGCATTAATATGATTTTGCAAATTAGGATTAGAAGAATAGCGAGGTAAAATCCAATGATCCACTATATCGCTGATACAAAGCATTATAGCGAAGTCATTTCGCGGATTCCGAAGGTCAAGCGGTTGCTATGGATTGCAACCGCTGACATAAAAGATCTGTATGTAAAGGAATCAGCGAAGGCAGTTGTTCCTCTTCTGCAGATTCTCAACGATCTTGTCAAGAAAGGTGTAGAAGTGCGTCTTATCCATGCCAAAGAACCAGGACAAGCCTTCCGCGAAGATTTTGATAAGTATCCTGCGCTATGGAGCAAAATGGAACGCCGTCTGTGTCCACGTGTCCATATGAAAATTGTGGTTATAGATAGCAAACTCGTATATATCGGCTCTGCCAATCTCACTGGAGCAGGTATGGGTATGAAATCCGCAGCTAATCGTAATTTCGAAGCAGGTATATTGACCGATGAACCAGGTTTTATCGACGCAGCCATGAGCCACTTTGATTCCATCTGGGAAGGCACTCATTGCAAACAATGCGGTAGAAAAGACTTCTGTCTCGACCGCATAAAAGAGAAATAATCACAATTCTTACTTGATATTCATTCAATTTGCCATCCAATCATCTAATCCACTAGGCAAAGACGATATTCAACGCCTACTTGACAATTATCATCACTTTTTTATCAACACACCAAAACAATCTTAACAATATGAACAAATACAATTTCAACGCATATCGAAAAGATACGTTGCATTCTTTACAAGTGGCAAAACATTGAATTGAAAAAGAAATCCAACGAGTTAGAGGGCAAGACCGCGAGGAATAATATTTGCTGAAAGTTCATTGATTGGATAAATATAATAATACACCAATAACTTTCGGCACAATCTTCGGCACGAAGAAAACTTTTTTTCAAAAAATACACCCACGCGGGAAGCATAGTAAACACTACACTTCCCGCGTGTTGTATATACCATTTTACTCTCCAAATTCTCAAATCTTCGGCACAAAACCCCTTCCGCGCCGAAGATTTTTGCAGCATTATTATAGAGACACATTGCACAAATTGAAAGGTGAAAACAGGCAATAACAACGATTTAATGGAACATTTTGGTACGTTCAAAGCAAATATTGGTGAAAAATCACCAAAAAACTCTGTAAAACAACATTTTTGCTAATAAATCTCTTGCACATTTCATATAAAAGTAGTACCTTTGCAGCGTAAATCAGTGAAAAATCACCAAAAAACTCTGTAATTATGGTATTTAATCGTAATTTGTATTTACAAAAGCTCATTGCTGCTGACGGAAATGGAATGATAAAAATTATCAGATATGGGAGAAGGGCGCAGATGGCAAAAACAAGCATAAAAAGTTAGAGGTAGATTATGTCATCAATCGTGGCTCACAACGTATTTACATTCAGTCTGCATATATGATGTCGGATGCGGATAAAGTGGCTCAAGAACAACGTCCATTAATGAAAATAGAAGATAGTTTCCGAAAGGTAATCATTTCTGGTGATTATGGAGGAAAATTTTACAACAATGACGGTGTACTAAGAATCGGAGTATTTGACTTTTTGTTTGATACAAAATGTCTGAATGAATAAACCTTTGGCATAACCTTCGGCACAAATGCACTATAATGCCGAAGATACGGCAACACTAATAGGGGCATAAAAATTAGATACACACAGATAGGGCACAACTAGCCCATAGATATGATACAGTGGTCGCGAAGTGCTCGCGTAGCCCGCAGTCAACTAGAGAGCAACCTAAAAGCCACAGAAAGCCCAGAGATGTCCCACAGATGTCCTATCGTGGTCCCGAAACCTCCGGGGAAAAATGCACACACTATTTGCATAACTCAAAATAATTCACTTGAGTGCCAGCGAAAAATCACAAAATCTTATCAAATACCACCGATAATGTGATTTTTGACATCCAAAATATAGCCGATAATGTGATTTTACTCGTTTAAATAAATGAATAGAAACTATTTACATAGTATTCTTCTGCAAAAAAGATACAAACTATTTGCTCAAATTAAACTAATTTACTACCTTTGTGCCGAAAATCATTGGCAATACAAAAAAAAAACGACGTAAATGCGAATACCAAGACAGCAATACTTAAATAAATTCATTGCCATGTATTGTGATGATAAGTTTATTTGATTTCTTATTGAATTTAACTGAAGTGTAAACATTTAAATTCAATCACATCCACTATGAGCAAAGATACCTTCAACGAATCGAACTATCTGCGGATGACATAGAAGACTTTTGCATCATTGGCGAGTTCATAAAGGTAGTAGAAGTATAATCCGCTACCAATCATCTTTTACCAATAACCTTCGGCACGAAGAAAAAAATAACAAAAATACACCCACGCGGAAACGCTTGTAATACAGATGCTTCCCGCGTGTTTAATAGCGAAATTAATATATTTAGCTGCCAGAAAGGCGAAAATGAGTGTAAAAAACGCCGCTTGGAAGGCGATTTTTGCTAAAAAGTTTGCGTGTATAAAAAAAATATTGTAATTTTGCAGGCACATTAGACAAGAGCAAGATTATGATTGAAGACATTTCTATTTTGCGCCAAGCAATGACCAGTCGTCTCCAAGCGACCGAAACAAAGTTTCATAGATTCTTATACCACCAAATCAATTGGGAGAATCGTCTAATTGGTATTCGTGGCTACCGTGGTGTGGGAAAAACAACATTGGTATTGCAGCATATCAAAGAAACCTTTCCTAATCGTCAATCAGTGCTATATGCCAGTTTGGACCACGGATGGTTTCAGACACACTCACTATATGATCTTGCCCAATACCATCAACAACA
This sequence comes from uncultured Bacteroidales bacterium, assembly GCA_945921355.1. Classification (GTDB taxonomy): domain Bacteria; phylum Bacteroidota; class Bacteroidia; order Bacteroidales; family Paludibacteraceae; genus Colicola. The sequence goes on along the minus strand of CAMEKM010000021.1, from coordinate 16,251 downwards.
TGGTGGTACACACTTGTTCTTAGACGAGATACACCACTATCATAATTGGCAAACAGAAATCAAAAATATCTATGATGACTTCCCTACCTTATACATTGTATTTACAGGTAGTAGCATGTTGCACATCAATACTCAGGCAGGTGATTTGTCACGTCGTTTGCGTATATACACTATGCCTGTCATGTCGCTGCGTGAATATATTGCCATAGAGGCTGGAGTAGAACTACCAACTTATTCATTAGAACAAATATTGAACGATTCAATCAATATAGCATCCAGTCTTTCAGAACAAATGATTATTCAACCGTTGTTTGAAAACTATCTAACCAAAGGCTGTTATCCATTTTACAAAGAAAAAGGTGATGGCTTTGAACAACGCTTGCAAGAAACTATTTGGTTAATATTGGAACGTGATTGGCCTGCATTGGAAGACGTGAACTATTCTACTATCCAAAAGACTAAACGATTGCTTATGGTTTTGTCCGAAGCTGTTCCTTTGACTCCTAATATGACTGAGTTATTCGCTGCTGTGGAAACAAATCGCGAAGGTGGATTGCGTATGCTCTATACTTTGGAAAAGGCAGGTGTATTACGCTTGATTACTCGTGAACCACGCTCTGTAGGAATGCTACGCAAACCAGATAAAATATACATGGGAAATTCTAACTTGATGCATGCTTTGTCGTCCAACACGAATATCGGAACCATCAGAGAAACCTTCTTCTGTAATCAACTAATAGAAGCAGGGCACGAAGTGTATTTGGCTAAAAAAGGTGATTTCGTTGTTGATACGCAATATACATTTGAAGTAGGTGGGGCATCCAAGACGTTTAAGCAGATACGAGGCGTGCAAAATAGTTTCTTAGCAGTTGATAATACATCTGTGGGAGATATTAATCGTATACCTCTTTGGCTATTTGGTTTTTTATATTAATGCACCATCCTTTCGGCATAACCTTCGGCACAATCTTCGGCACGCGAAAACTTTTTTCAAAAAAATATACTCACGCGGGATAGTCAGTAAATACTACACTTCCCGCGTGTTGTATATACCATTTTACTCTCCAAATTCTCAAACCTTCGGCGCAAAACCCCTTCCGTGCCGAAGATTTTTGCAGCATTATTATAGAGATGCATCGAAAGTGAAAACAGGAAATCTGAAGTCAATTCCAAAAAACTTGCATATTTCAGAAAAAAACACTACCTTTGCAGCCGCAAAGGTCAAAATAAATCTTCCTTTTATTTAACAGCAATTGGTATGAGAACGTTAACACAAGAACAGAAAGAGGCTCAAATGGCGAGTATGAAGTCCTTTGATGAGGATATGCCTTCAGTTGGTATCTTTTGGTACGACGCTCAAGAACATGAGTTCTTTGGTGTGTATAAGAAGGAACTTACTCCCAAAATGATTGAGGAAGCAGCTGATAAAGGATTACCGTTCATCAACTATCCTAAATTGCATCGTCAGATTTGGAAAGAGCAGTATTTTCGCGCTCTGGCAGCACATAAGCCCACTCGTTTTACGGGCGATTACACAATGATACCTCGAGGTCGTGTGGCATGGAACATCGACAAGTTCATTGTTTTTGTCGGTAAATGGGCGGAAGATATACAAGATGAGTTAACAGAATTAATCAACCAGCATTTTGCATTGCCATTCTTTGAGTTTGTCTATGATGAGCATTGGGACTTAGGACATGGCTGGTCTGGTGACTTATAATTACCTTTGCAGCGAAATATATAGCTAATCCATTCAAATCATATGAAAAAAACAATCCTATTTGGCATGGCGCTCGTAGCACTCAGCGCATGCTGCAAACAAGAACAAACATTCGACTACACCGTGGACAAGTTTTATGACCTCGAGATTCTGCGCTACCAAGTGCCAGAGTTTGACTCACTGAGTCTGCAACAAAAGACCCTCGTTTATCACCTCACCGAAGCAGCTTTGCACGGTCGTGATATCCTTTACGATCAAAACGGTCGCTACAACCTGCGTATCCGTCGCGCACTTGAAGCCCTCTACACCCAATATAAGGGCGACAAGACAAGCGAAGAATTCCTCAACTTCGAGAAATACCTCAAACGCGTATGGTTTGCCAATGGTATTCATCACCACTACGCTTCCGACAAGTTCCAACCAGAATTCTCTGAGGAGTGGTTCGTTGCTGCATGTGCCGAGGCAGGTGTAACCTACGACGAGGCCATTCTGCCAGTCATCTTCGACCCAACCGTGATGCCAAAGAGCTTGAGTCTCGATGGCGAAGACCTGCTCCTCGCATCTGCCAACAACTACTATGAGGGCGTGACCCAAGCTGAAGCAGAGGCATATTATGAGGCACACAAAGACAACTCCGCAGAGCCACTTTGGATTGGTCTCAACAGCAAACTTGTAAAAGAGAACGGCAAAGTGGTAGAGCGTGTATATAAAGTAGGTGGCATGTACAGCGCCGCTCTCGAAAAAGTGGTTGAGCACCTCGAGAAAGCACTGCCTTTCGCAGAGAACGACCAACAACGCCTCGTTATCGAGAAGATGATTGAGTTCAACAAGACTGGCGACCTCCGCGCGTTCAACGAATACTGCATCGCTTGGGTGAAAGACCTCAACAGCCGCGTGGACTTCGTGAACGGCTTCACCGAGACATACGCTGACCCTCTCGGCATTACAGGTACTTGGGAGTCACTCGTGAACTTCAAAGACATGCGTGCTACCCACCGCTGCCAAACCATCTCCGACAACGCACAATGGTTCGAAGATAACTCCCCAACCGACCTCAAATACAAGAAAGAGGAAGTCAAAGGCGTGAGCGCAAAGGTCATCACCGCTGCTATCCTCGCGGGCGACTGCTATCCTGCTACCCCAATCGGCATCAACCTGCCTAACGCCAACTGGATTCGCAAAGACTATGGTTCGAAGTCTGTCACCATCGACAATATCACCCACGCCTACAACGAAGCAGCCAAAGGCAACGGCTTCAACGAGGAGTTCATGATTAGCCCAGAGGTGATTGCTATGTACGAGAAAGCAGATGCTTGCGGCGACTTGCATACCGACCTCCACGAGTGCGTAGGTCACGGTTCGGGCAAACTCATGCCAGGCGTTACCAAAGATGCGCTCAAGGAGCACGCTTCCACCATCGAGGAGGCACGTGCCGACTTGCTCGGTCTCTACTATATGGCTGACCCTAAGTTGGTAGAGCTCGGCTTGTTGGAGGATGCAGAGGCATACAAGGGCTTCTACTATCAACAGATGATGAACGGTCTCATGACCCAACTCGTGCGTATCGAGCCAGGCAAAGACATCGAGGAATCGCACATGCGCAACCGTCAGTTGATTGCTCTTTGGGTATATAAGAACGCTCAAAACAAAGAGGTGGAGATTATCGAACGCGATGGCAAACACTACCTCCAAATCAATGATTACGAAGGCGTTCGTCGCCTCTATGGCGAGTTGCTGCGTGAGATTCAACGCATTACTTCTGAGGGCGACTATCCTGCTGCTAAAGCCATGGTAGAGGAGTATGCAGTGAAGGTAGATCAAGACTTGCACCGCGAGATTTTGGAGCGTTATGAGAAACTCAACCTCGCACCATATAAGGGCTTCGTAAACCCAGTTTACACCGCGCACTACGATGCAGAAGGCAATATCACGGATGTTACTCTCGACTACACCGAGGGCTATATCGAGCAGCACCTCCGCTACTCCCGCGACTATTCCTTCTTGCCAGATGTAAACTAATTTCGTTTAGTGAACGCGGCATAGCCGCTACTGTTTAGTGTTTAGAGAGTATTGTTTTGGCTCACTAATGCAACACGTTGCATTCTTATGAGCCAAAAACGAAAATACCCATTGAATTGACAATAATTGACGATTTTAATTGACGTCAATTGTCTTAAAAATCAATGGTCATTGAACTGCCAATATCGAAATCCATTGCAAATCGCCTACTGATTTTGCAAGCCATACACGGAGACGAGTTTGCGGGGTCCCCGACGGCGCTTGCGTCGTGGGGTGCATTTATAACCGTCTCCGCTACTATGCCAGACGATGTGCAAATTCTCCACCGCGCTTTATGCCTTATCGCCTCATCGCCTCATTGCCTCATTGATGTGGGAAATTGTGGAACCGCCATGCGGTTCTTAACTGCATACGCAGCACAATTGGAAAATAAAGTCACTGTTTTGGATGGTGTGGAACGTATGCGTCACCGCCCTATTGGGCAATTGGTAGATGCATTGCGTGAGATTGGCGCTGATATTGAGTATTTGGGCGAAGAGGGCTTCCCACCTTTGCGCATTAAGGGTAGTATATTGGATAAGCATAGGATAGTGACTATCAATAACCCCCAATCCACACAGTTCGTTTCGGCCTTGCTCCTCATCGGCGCAAACGTCCAAACCAATAGCACCTCCCCCTACATCACCCTCACTAAAGAGATGATTTGGATTAAGGAACAAGGAACCAAGAATAAAGACAAATTACTAACGACAGATCAGACGCAGGTAACAAATCTTGGCTCTTTACTCCTTGCTCCTTACTCAGAAATCGAACGCGATTGGTCCTCCTCCGCCTTTTGGTACGAGTATGTGGCTCTTCATGGCGGCGAGATCACGCTCCCTGGCTTATTCCGCGACTCGTTGCAAGGCGACAAAATCGTTGCCGACATCTTCGCCCGCCTCGGTGTAACTACTCAATCTACAGAAGAAGGCATACATATATGCCGCAGTCAGGCAATTCTTAATTCAAAATTCTTAATTCAAAATTTTAACGCCTGCCCCGACCTCTACCCTGCTGTCGCTCTCACCTGCGAGCGTTTGGGCATAGAGTTACACGCCACAGGCACCGAATCGTTACCCATCAAAGAATCCGACCGACTGCGTGCTGTGCGTGAGCACCGCACCGACCACGACCACCGCATGGCGATGGCATTGTTGATAGCGGGCTACGAAGTGGATGACACCGCCTGCATCAGCAAGTCCTATCCTCAGTTTATGGAACAGTTTCACCGAATTAACACCTTAAAATTATAATAATATGAGAAACAATTGTGTTTCTATGTTTTTAGCAGCTATGATGCAAGTGATGATGAGTTGCGCTCCCAGCGCAGAGAAGCGCACCGACCAAGCTATCCAACAAGTGATGAACGACTACCAAGCAGTTGGCATTGCTGCTGTCATTGTCCAAGATGGGCAGATAGTTTATGAAAAAGCCTTTGGCCATGCCAATCTCGATAGCCAAACGCCTTTGACAACCAATCACTTCATGCGTATTGCATCCATCTCAAAGTCCTTCACCGCTACATCACTTATGCAACTCGTGGAAAAAGGTGTCATCTCTCTTGATGATGATGTGAGTGATCTCATTGGCTTCCAAGTGCGCAACCCATATCACCCAGAGGTGCCTATCACATTGCGCATGGTGCTCTCGCACACCGCCAGTTTCCGCGACCCAGAGAATTATTCCACACTCGATCATCTCAATCCTGCTGTGAATGGTGATTGCAGTGCCACCTATTACGACTACGCTCCTGGTACTGGCTACAACTACTCTAACTTAGGACTCAACTTCGCAGGTGCTATCTTGGAGAAAGTGTCAGGCATACGTTTCGACCGCTATGTGAAGGATAGCGTAATCACGCCACTTGGACTGCATGCAGGACATAATATTGACGAACTAGACATGAGCAAATGTGCTTCCATCTACCGTTATCGCGACGGACAATACGTAGAATCCGATGCCTACGGCAGCGTAGCACATCAACTCGATGATTACATCATGGGCTACTCAGCACCTATCTTCTCGCCTACTGGCGGCGTAAAAATATCAGCGCATGATTTGGCTACCTATATGATGATGCACATGAACTATGGCCAACTCAATGGCGTGCGTATCATCTCCGAGGAGAGTGCTAAAACCATGCAAACGCCCGTATGGATCAAGCAAACAGACGACTACTACGAGGACCAATACGGATTGTGCCTTATGGAGTTTGTGGACTTCCTAGATGATCCTCACTACAATACGCCAGGCAACTACCCCGTGGGACATACGGGCGATGCCTACGGATTGCGCAGTATCATGATGTGGAGCCCTGCGGATGGTTGGGGTATCGTAGCCATCACCAATGGGTATGTGTTCAATCCTGAGAAAGATGTCGTTGAAACATTAGCCAATGCTATCTATAAGGCGTATTTCGGCATATCTCAGTCGTGTGGAAAAACGGCTCAACTGACGTACGAACCCTTTACTGGCGAGTTGCGCCATGCTTTTGGCATATCTACCAACACCCGCACCACTACCCCCATCGTGCTCACCCGTATCACGCTGGGTGAGCAAACGGGATACGGCGAGGCGGCGCTGCCCCCTTATCTCAAGGAGACACAAGAGTCGGTCTGCGCTTTTCTGAAGTTGGCGCAACCTGTTATCAACAGCTGCCGCGAGCCACTGAATGTGGATAGTATCATGCAACTCGTTAACGACCTTGCCCCAGGCAATCATGCAGCGAAGGCGAGCATCGACATTGCTTTGCACGATCTTTATGGCAAACTCCACGGACAGCCTCTGTGGCAGATGTGGAATATCAATCCTGCTGCCACCCCTTGCACTAGTTATACCATTGGCTATGATGCCTGCGATTCGATTGTGCAGCTCAAGGTACGCGAAGCCGACTGGGCAAAAATCCTCAAAGTCAAACTCGGTCGTGAGGAAGCAGAGGACAAACGTATGATCCGCCTTATCCGTAGCATTAGCAACAAACCCATTTATGTGGATGCCAACCAGGGATGGCCTACCAAGGAGCATGCGCTGAAGATGTGCCAATGGCTGGCTGAGCAGGGAGTGGTGCTGATTGAGCAACCGATGCCCAAGCATATGAACAAGGAACATGCTTGGCTTTGCGAACGGGTAGAACTGCCTATTATTGCCGACGAGGCATGCCAAACGTATGCCGATGTGGCGGGGCTGCACCCCTACTACGACGGCATCAATATCAAACTAATGAAATGTGGCGGAGTGGCTGAGGCACGTAAGATGATTGCGTTGGCACGTGAGTTGGGTATGCAGGTGATGATTGGTTGTATGACAGAGACCAGCGCGGGTATCTCTGCGGCTGCGATGCTGAGCCCATTGGTAGATTATGCAGACTTAGATGGTCATGTACTGCTTGCCAATGACCCTTACGAGGGTATTCAGCTTGTGGATGGCAAACTGACACTAGTGGACAAGCCCGGCACAGGCGTTACTCCGCGCTAATACTTGACGATTATACAGGTTGGAAGCGAGGAAGATTAAAATGAAAAATATTCAAAAGTATATTACTGTGATTGTTCCACAGCGAGGAATTAACGATGAAGGTAAGGGCAAAAAACATGCTCTTTATCGCCTTATATCGGAAGCGAAGACGGAGTATGTGTGGATGCAAGATGACGATGTCGCGTTCGCTGTAAACGGAAAACTGAAAAGTGAAAACGGAAAGGTAAATGTGGACTCTGATTTGCTCATCTTGACTCTTCGTATGGAGTCGGAGAAGGAGAAACCGTCGCTATTGGAGCGGTTGCAAATAGCAGAATATGCCGCCATTCAGCAACTTACCATAGAAACCGCCAAACGTGGACATGCAGTGATGTGTAGCGGGGCGAACCTCATTGCCAAACGTGATAGATGGTTGGAGTCCTATCCCGACTTGCACCCCGAAATACCCAGCGGCGATGATATGTTTCTTTTAGAGTCCTTCAAGCGTCGGGGGCTGAAGATTGCTGTCAGCGAGAGCGAGGAATTGACCGCAATCGTTCGTCCTCATACCTCGTGGAGCGCGTTTTGGAAACAACGCATGCGTTGGGCAGGTAAAGCACCCCAATATACCGACAAAGATATTCTTTGCTGCGGAGCAATCGTATTGATAGCCAATGTGATACAGGTGTTATGTCCTGTGGCTTTGATGGTGAAGTTTCCGATTGAATATCAATTGATTAAGAAACGCGATAAGTCGGTTGGCTTCGGTACAGCGTTGCTGCTGGAGGTGGTATATCCATTCTATATGTTGATTTGTTTGATTGGCGGATTATTTCGCCGCCGTTGGTGATATGTGATGTAAAGGTGATAGGATGAATAAATAAAAGTTTATTTAATTTGCAAATATACATTTTTTTTTGTACCTTTGCAAACGAATTAATAACATGCGGAATATGAGAGTATTGCTTCTTTTCACAGGTGGTACCATTTCCATGGTACGCGATTCAGAGACAGGTGCATTGCATCCCGCTGATATGCAAACATTCAAAGCTTTTGTACCAGAACTGTTTGCTGGAGATGTGCAAGTAGAAATGATTCCATTTGAGCCATTGTTGGATTCTTCAGACTTAAATCCTGATAACTGGCGACAAATGGCGCGTGTGGTACAGGAGAACTATGATGCATATGATGGTTTTGTAATACTTCATGGTACTGATACGATGGCTTATTCAGCATCGGCATTGAGTTTTATGTTCGATAACTTGTGCAAGCCGATTATTTTTACAGGTAGTCAGTTGCCTGTAGGAGTTTTGCGTTCTGATGCGAAAGAGAATATCTTGACTGCCATTGAGATAGCTGCGGCATACGATACAGATGGCAAAGCCATTGTGCCAGAGGTGGCATTGTATATGGATGGAGAATTATATCGTGGTAATCGTGCTACCAAACGCAATGCTGAGCATTTTTCTGCATTCAACTCCTATAATTATCCCGCGCTCGCGCGTGCGGGGGTACACATTACTTATGACCGCCAACAGATTCGTCCGATAGGCAATATTGCTCGTCCATTGCATGTGTTCAATCGTTTCGATACACGAGTAGCGATACTCAAACTATTCCCGGGTATTACCGAAGAGGTGGTAGCTGCGATACTCAATATCCCAGACTTGCGTGGTGTGGTCTTGGAGACCTTTGGTGCGGGTAATGCTCCTTCGCATGAATGGTTATATGAACGTTTGCGTGCTGCGGTAGAGCGTGGCGTGGTAATTGTGAATAAGACCCAATGCAATACGGGATCTGTCAGTATGGGGCAATATGCAGTAAGTCTCAATTTGCTAAAAGCAGGTGTGATTTCGGGATATGATATCACAACAGAGGCTTTGCTAACCAAGATGATGCACGTCTTGGGTGAATATGGTGAAGATTTAGTTAAAGTGAAAAAGATGTTATCAGTATCGCTTTGTGGCGAATTAACCAATGTATAGTATAACCAAAAAATAACAAATCATATGAAGAACTTACAACCTCAAGGTCTTTGGAGTAAATTCTATGACCTTACTCAAATTCCACGTCCATCAGGACAAAAGGAAGCTGTCAGTGCCTTCCTCGCTAATTACGGTCGCTCGCTGGGCTTAGAAACTATCGTTGATGGTATTGGCAATGTGATTATCCGCAAACCTGCTAGTCCTGGCTACGAAAACCACCCTGGAGTGATTCTACAAGGACACATGGACATGGTGCCACAAAAGAACAATGATACCAATTTTGATTTTGCTAAAGACCCAATTGAAGCATATGTTGATGGCGAATGGGTAACAGCTAAAGGCACCACACTGGGTGCAGATAATGGTATCGGTGTGGCTGCGGCTATGGCAATCTTGGCTGACAAGTCTGTGGTTCATCCACCATTGGAGGTACTTGTGACCGTGGATGAGGAAACAGGTATGTACGGCGCATTTGCTCTGGAAGGTGGCTTGCTGCAAGGCAAGACTTTGCTCAACCTGGACTCAGAGGCAGAAGGTGAGTTGTATGTAGGTTGCGCAGGTGGTGTGGATACTACTGCTAAATTCGCATACACTCCAGTAGAGGTGGAAGAAGGCGATGTGGCAGTGAAGGTAAGTGTGACAGGCTGCAAGGGTGGGCACTCGGGTTGTGATATTCATTTGCAACGTGCGAATGCGAATAAATTGTTGTTCCGTTTCTTGAAGGAGGCTGTGGCGAATTATGAGGCACGCTTAGCAAGTGTAGAGGGTGGTAGTCTGCGCAATGCAATCCCACGCGAGGCATCGGCAGTAATCACTATCCCAGCAGAGGGATTGGATGATATTATGGATTTGGTGGCAGAATGTGAAGACCTCTTTATTGCTGAATACGATGGAGTAGAGGATAATATCCACTTCACCGCAGAGCAAGTGGAATGTCCAGTAACAGAGTTGCCCGAAGATGTACAAGATTTCTTGATTCATGCCATCACCGCATGTCCTCATGGCGTATATCGCGTCATCCCAGAGCTGCCTGATGTAGTAGAGACTAGCAACAACTTGGCTATGCTCACCACTGAGAATAACTGTGTGACAGTTATGTGCTTGACTCGTTCATCAGTAGAATCACGCAAGGAGGAGTTGCAAGAGATTATTCAATCTGTATTCGCTATGGCTGGTGCAGAAGTAGAGTTCTCTGGTTCGTATCCAGGTTGGAAACCAAATCTCAAAAGCCACATCCTTGAGGTGATGCAGCAAACGTATCAAACCAATTATGGTGTTGAGCCGCGTGTAATCATTATTCACGCTGGCTTAGAGTGCGGTATCATTGGTCGCAACTATCCTGGTATGGATATGATTTCTTTTGGTCCTACCATCAAGTATCCTCACTCGCCAGATGAGCGTGTGAACATTGCGACAGTAGCCAAGTTCTACGAATTTTTGCTTGCTACGCTGAAAGCATTGTAAGATAATCGTGCATAGATGAAATAGGAGGTATCTGCGGATATCTCCTATTTTTCTGGTCGAAATTAGGGTGTTTATCAAAAAAAATGATAGAAAATTGCATTTTTTTTTCAAATTATTTGGTCAGTTCAAAAAAAAGCAGTACCTTTGCACCCGCTTTCGAAACGGAAGTGTGAAATACATAATTGGTGCGGTAGTTCAGTTGGTTAGAATACATGCCTGTCACGCATGGGGTCGCGAGTTCGAGTCTCGTCCGCACCGCGAAGAAGATGCAAGTGCATCTTCTTTTGTTTTTTTACATCATAAGTTCATAGGCTGAGTATATACACCAAGCCACAGATAAACTCTGTTTTTGGGCACTTTTTGCTACATTGACTTTGCAAAAATATGAAAAATATGTTATAAAACATGTTTTTTGAGCAAAATATTTGGTGGGTATGTGAAAAAGTACTACCTTTGCATCGTGTTTTTCATGGTATTAGATTTAAGGTTAAGTAAGAGATTGGGTTGTCGAGAGGACAATCCTTCTTTTTTTTATATACTTCCGACATCTTTTCTCGCATCGTATTTGCATATATGCATTTTTTTTTGTAATTTTGCACACTTTTTATGAAACAACGGCAATTGTATCAATCTCCTAAATAACTATGAAGTATAATTAATTATGGCAAGACGAATCACAAGACCTACAGCGCCCACTACTTCAGGTGCACGACAAAAACCAATTACAGTAGAGCAAACTGGATTTAAAGATTTTATCCTTTCTACTCGCGATATGGTGATGAGCCAGCGTTTCCGTTTGGCATTAGGAATCCTATTAATAGCCATCACGCTGATGCTGGTGATTGCCTATATTAGTTTTTTCTTTACGGGCGCAAATGATTTTTCGATCATTGAGCAAGCAGACGCACGTCGCGACATGCGTGGTGAAATACAAAATGCACTGGGATTACCTGGTGCGGTGATTTCACGTTGGCTGATTGATGGCACGTTTGGTTTGGTGTCATTAGCAGCCTTGATAGCATTGGCATTATATGCTGTGCGTATGGTGACGGAGTTTTCTCTCAAGCGTCTGCGCCTGTTGTTTATTACCCTTTTTACGTTGCTCTGGGGTTCTGTTGTATTAGGTTTTGCGCAGCAGATGACAGGTATTGGTTCTTTCTTCCGTTGGGGTGGAAAATTCGGCGAAATGGTGGCAGTATGGGCGATGTCGTATGTGCAATGGTTAGGTTTGTTGCTGATATTGATAGCCGTATTGGTAGTGTTCTTGATTGTGGTGGATACGCACTTTGTAGAGCATTGTCAGCAGTTCGGACAATGGATCGTAGGTTTGTTCAAGAAATCTAAATCATCCGAATTGCCCGACTTGCCTGATGAACTTGAAAATGTTGATAATGTCATTGACATTGTCATTGACCCCCAATCTGAAGAAGAAATCGAAGAGATTGATGACAGTGACATTCCTTCTCTTGACTTCGCTCCTGTTGAAATAGAAGAGCCTACTCCAGAAACAATTTCCGAAAAGTTAATAGAACCAGAGGAAGGTGTGGATATTTCGGTAGAAGAAGTCAAAGAGGTAGAACTCTCTGAAGATGATCCCGAATACCTGCTCAAGAAACTCGGTCCATATGACCCCCGCAAGGATTTGGAACACTATAAGTTCCCATCGCTCAATCTGCTGAAGGTGTATGACAACGAGACTGCACCCGTCATCAATCAAGAGGAGCAACAAGCCAATGCCAACCGCATTGTAACCACCTTGCGCAATTATGGCATTGAAATTGAGTCGATTAAGGCGACTGTTGGCCCTACCGTAACGCTCTATGAGATTGTGCCTCAGGCAGGTGTGCGTATCTCGAAGATTCAAAACTTGGAGAACGATATTATGCTCTCGCTCTCGGCGATGGGTATTCGTATCATTGCCCCTATCCCTGGCAAAGGTACGATTGGTATCGAGGTGCCCAACGAGAAGCCACAAGTAGTGTCCATGCACTCGGTAATCGCCTCTAAACGCTTCCAAGAGGAGCAAAAGATGAAGTTGCCAATCTCTATCGGACGCACCATCACCAACGAGGTGTTTATGTTCGACTTGGCGAAGACCCCTCACCTCCTTGTAGCGGGTGCTACGGGGCAAGGTAAGTCGGTAGCAATCAATGCGATTATCACTTCGCTCCTCTACAAGAAGCACCCCGCAGAATTGAAGTTTGTGATGGTGGACCCTAAGATGGTCGAGTTCGCCCCTTACAAACCACTGCTCCGTCACTATTTGGCTGCAACTCCAGACACCGAGGACGAAAATATCGTCATCACCGACTGCGACAAGGTAATCAATACCCTTAATTCGCTTGTAATTGAGATGGAGAACCGCTACAAATTGCTGATGGATGCAGGTGTACGCAATCTGGAAGACTACAACGATAAGTTTGTCTCCCGTCGCCTGAATCCAGAAAAACTCGTTGCTGAATCACTCCACCACCAGTTCTTGCCATATATCGTGATCATCATTGATGAGTATGGCGACTTTATCATGCAAGCAGGCAAGCAAGTGGAGACACCTATCGCACGTATCACGCAGAAAGCGCGTGCCGTAGGTATGCACATGATTCTTGCTACCCAACGTCCTTCGGTGAATATCGTGACGGGTGTCATCAAAGCGAATATCCCAACGCGTATTGCCCTGCGCACACAATCCGTAGTGGATTCGCGCACCGTGCTTGACACCAAGGGTGCAGACCAACTCATTGGTCGAGGCGACATGCTCTATTCAGGTAATGGCAATATCACTCGTCTGCAATGTGCTTTTGTGGATACGCCAGAGGTGGACGCTATTGTGGAACATATTGAGAAACAGCAACATTACTTCGAGCCATATCAATTGCCAGAGTATATCCCAGAGGGTAGCGAAGGCGAAGCACTGGCACCCGGTGCGGTGGATTTGAAACGCCTTGACCCGATGTTTGCGGACGTGGCGCGCTATGTGGTGACCAAACAAGAGGGTTCTACCTCGCGCCTGCAACGTGCATTTGAGATTGGCTATAACCGCGCAGGCAAACTCTCCGACCAACTCGAAGCCGCAGGTATCGTAGGACCAAACAAAGGTCCAAAGGGTCGCGATGTGTTGATACAGAGTCTCGATGAATTGGATAAGAAATTAGAGGAACTCGGATGTTGAGTAAGAAGATATCTTAGTGGCTGTTGAGTGTCTATAAAATGGCTGTTAGTTACCTGACCATTACGGCAACGACACGGCAACGAGATTGGATAACTCTGAGAAAAAACTATAATATCTATAACTATAACGTGATGAATTTACTACTAATTATACTTACCGCTCTCCAATCCCTCTTCGCGACTTTGGAGCAAAAGACATTGGTCTCAGATTTCATGTTGACAACTGTCAACTCTCAATTGTCCACTACCCCAATGACTTATACGGGCAATCTGACTATGCACGGCAAGCAATTTGCTTTGACTATGTTTTCGATGGAAGCGGCATATGATGGCAACACCTTATATATATATAGTGATGATACAGAGGAACTAACTCTTTCCACTCCTACAGAAGAGGAGCTTATCCAAACCAATCCTTTCCTTTACGCACAGACCCTTTTGCCTGTATGCCAATATGCGGAGAAAGCCGTAGGGGATAAAACGCTAATTACCCTGACCCCACACGACCGTTCGGCAGGTATTCAGAAGTTTGTATTGCGCATCGCAACTGCCACTTTGTTGCCTGCTGCCATTGAGATACATGAGGACGACGGCAAGCTTACCACGCTTCGTCTTGATAATGCTCGTTATACAGATGAAGCTCCTTCTTTTGCTATTGAAAAGGAGGATGCCTTTGTCAATGACTTGAGGTGATGGGTCATTCCGCTTTATTTCTCGAAACCACTCCGAAAGCATTCCGATACCAATCAGTTACCATCTAATACTTTCCTAATTTCTTGCTTGTGGTTTGCCGCATCGTTTTTGGCTGATTGGCTGACGAAATAAAGGGTGTGTATAGACTCTTTTGAAGTGCTTGTTGCAAAAAAAATAAAAAATATTTGGTCAGTTCAAAAAAAAGTAGTACCTTTGCACGATTTTTCGGCTTTTGGGCTTCCAAGTAGCGCTGCTGAGGGGACGGATGATACCATTGTTAACTGTCAATTGTCAATTGCATTTGGTATGCCAACGTCGAAGACTCCGCATCTCGCCTGACCGATGTAACTAATTAAAAAACATTTGATTAAATGTACGCAATTGTAGAAATGCAAGGCCTCCAATACAAGGTAGAGGCTGGCAAGAAACTCTTTGTTAACCGTATGGCTGCTGAGAAAGGCGCTGAGGTAACATTCGAGAAAGTACTCCTCGTGGACAACGACGGAGATGTAAAAGTAGGTACTCCTGTTGTGGAGGGTGCTAAAGTAGTTTGCGAAGTACTCGACAATGAGTGCCGTGGCGAGAAAGTTCTCGTTTTCCACAAAAAACGCCGCAAAGGCTATCGTAAATTGAACGGCCATCGTCAAGATTTGACCAATCTCGTAGTTAAAGAGATCGTTTTGGCTTAATTGTTTAACCTTTTTAAAAGCAAAGTTTAAGAGATATGGCACATAAGAAAGGTGTCGGTAGTTCCAAGAACGGCCGTGAATCAGAAAGCAAACGACTTGGTGTAAAAATCTTTGGTGGTCAATTCGCTAAAGCAGGTAACATCATCGTACGTCAACGTGGTACAGTTCACAACCCAGGCGAGAACATCGGTATGGGTTCTGACCACACTCTTTTCGCTCTTTCAGATGGTATCGTATGTTTCCAAAAGAAGCGTAACAACAAATCATACGTTTCCATCCAACCGATTGCAGAGGCGTAATCGGCAAGAGAAAACTAATCCTAATTTCTCCTACCGATTGCTTCGGCAGTTGGCGGGAGAAATTTGTTTTATGAATTCAAAATTCATAATTCATAATTCTAAATTAGCATGCTGACTTTAAAACAAATTTACGACAACAAAGCCGCCATCATCGCTGGCTTAGAGAAAAAGCACTTTGCCAATGCAGCAGAAACCATTGAGCAAGTCATTGCCATTGACACGGAGCGCAAAGCCGCTCAACAAAAGAAAGATACTGCTTCTGCCGAGATGAATAAGATCTCTAAATCTATCGGCGCACTCATGGCGCAAGGCAAAAAAGAAGAGGCTGAGGCTGCCAAAGCACAAACAGGTGCACTCAAGCAAGCCATCCCTGGCTTCGAACAAGAGATGGCAAAAGCAGAAGAAGCCCTTACCTCTCTCCTGCTCACCATCCCTAACGTGCCATATGATCTCGTACCAGAGGGCGGAAGTGCAGAAGATAACCTCGTGGTCAAAATAGGCAACTGGGAAAATAAGCCTATGCTCGACAAACTCGCTGCCGAAGGCACCATCGCCATCCGCGATTGGGATAACGCCACCGACGAACAACTTGCCAACAACGATAAACTTCCTCACTGGGAGTTGGCGAAGAAATATAACCTCATCGACTTTGACCTTGGTGTTAAAATCTCTGGCGCAGGCTTCCCTGTATATACAGGTATGGGCGCGCGCCTGCAACGCGC
>CAMEKM010000020.1 GCA_945921355.1 uncultured Bacteroidales bacterium | reverse complement strand
GCACCACATATGCGCACCTTGCAAAAGCGATTGGCAGAGGAAGTAACCGTGATGGTACATAGCCGCGAAGATTATGAGGCAGCCGTAGAGGCAAGCAATATCCTCTTTGGCAATGCGACACACGAGGCATTGAGCAAACTAGACGAAGAGATGTTCTTGCAAGTATTTGACGGCGTAGAGAAATACGAAATCAGCCACAAAGATATAGAAGCAGGTATTCCTCCACTCGACCTATTGGCAGAGAAAACCAAGATTTTCCCATCCAAAGGCGAAGCACGCAAAATGATTATCGCCAACGGCTTCTCTATCAACAAGGAGAAATTCACAGATCCACAAAAGGCAATCACCACCGATATGCTACTCAATGGTAAGTACCTACTTTGCCAGAAAGGTAAGAAGAATTACTATATTGTGGAAGTGAAGGGGTAAGGGACGCCCGTTGGGCTATTAGGTAATGGACGCCGCAAGCGGCTATAGGATATAGGCGAAAGGCAGAAGATCAGCGAGGCAGGAGCTTCGCTGATTTTCGTTTAGAGAGGGTATTTCGTAATAAAAAAGTGTCATTTATTATGAAAATAGACTCAAAAATTGCGTATTCGCACAAAATATAGTACCTTTGTAGCGATTTTGCTTCGCCTTGTGCGGAGCAATTATTTTGATAATCACATCACATAAAGAATGAAAAAAATATCTTTACTCTTTTTTTTATGCCTTGCAGCGAGCATCTACGCTGAACGAATTGACACCATTCCATTTGGAGATATGGAGAGTTGGGCAGTTCGTTACATCAAAGAATCCAAACTTTTAGGCGGTCAAACCAAAACACTGTATGCTTTAGCCCCTACCGACACCATTTGGGAAAATAGTTCTTATACCTACGGATTGAACGGCAATCCTTGGGCAACCAGCAACGCCTATGCCAATGTGATTGGCATTGAGAAAGCCGCAGGCACTATGACACCCGAAGCAAGAGAAGATGGGGGTACATGTTGCCGTATGGATGTGGACTTGTTAGATGTTCGCGTGATGGGAATAATTGACATACAAGTACTTGTGCCAGGCACATTGTTCACAGGTCGCAATCTTGAACCTATCACTACTGCCGCGGACCCATATCAAAACATTGATTTTGGTGTACCATTCACTGAGCGACCAAGTGCTTTGCAGTTTGATTATAAATGCATCATCTCCCCTGAGAATTGGATATGGTATGCTAAAGGTACTGCTAAGCCCAAAAAACTAGAAGGACACGACGAGGCAGAAGCATATCTATATTTGCAACATCGCTGGGAGGATGAGAAAGGCAAGATTCACTCAATCCGTGTAGGCACTGCATACCAACGCTTCACCAAAGATCAACTCACATGGGTAAATGGTCATCGCATACCTATCCACTATGGCGATATCACGGGTGAACCATGGTACGAAGATTATATGGGCTTCAAATGCATGCAACGCGCAGTGAACTCCAAAGGCAAAGTGACCCCCATCATCGAAGAAGGTTGGGACGGCACATTAGAACCAACTCACCTCGTTATCATGCTCACTTCGGGTAAATACGAAGCATTCGTCGGCAAGGAAGGCAACGTGTTTTGGATAGATAATGTGAGTCTAGTGTACGAAGATTAAGCACATAATACGAGATTTTGCAAAGAAAATAGCATTTTTTTGAAAAAAAGCAGCAAATAATTTGGTCAATTCAAAAAAAAGCAGTACCTTTGCACCCGCTTTCGAAAAAAAGCAACATTCGTTTCGACGATGACCAATGGTATAAAGGCTATTACGTCAGATTTTGGTTCTGAAAATCTTGGTTCGATTCCAGGTTGGTCAACAAAGCCCGCTCGACGGGCTTTTTTTGAGAGAAATCTCAACGTGTGATGGGATACGGGCAGCCACACCAACAGTAGTTTAAAGTTTAGAGGACGCTCGCATAGCGAGTTACAGTTTAGAGTTTAAAGGCTGGGAATTCTGCCCTAATATTGAGTAACACTTTTATAAAAAATGAAAACATTTGAATTGGTAGGTACTCCACGTAGCGAGTACGGCAAGAAAGCAGCTAAGTCTTTCCGCAAAGAGAACCTCGTACCTTGCAACCTCTACGGCAATGGCGAGAACGTAACTTTCACTGTAACTGTTGACGATGTACGCAAACTCATCTACACTCCTGACACCATGGCAGTGGCATTGACCATTGGCGAGGCTAAGAAGATGGCGGTAGTAAAAGAATTGCAATTCCACCCAGTAAGCGAGCAATTGCTTCATATCGACTTCCTTGAGGTAACTGAGGATAAGCCTGTAACCGTAGCTATCCCTGTGCAATTGCAAGGTCACGCAGAAGGTGTGAAAGCCGGTGGTAAATTGGCTCTTGAGATGAAGAAACTGAAAGTGAATGGTATCTATACACAAATTCCTAATCGCGTTGAGATTGACGTTACCAACCTTGGTTTGGGTAAGAAATTGTATGTAGGCGAAATTAAACTCGAAGGTCTAAAACTGATGAACCCTGCAGATTCTTGCGTTGCTCGCGTGAAAGCAACTCGCGCAAGCCAACAAGCGGCTGCTGCAGATGCTAAGGGCAAAAAGAAATAATATACACCACTCATAAGAGCGGTAGAATCATAAGAGTGGAAAAGAGAGCTTTTCCACTCTTATTAGTTTAGAGTTTAGAGACACCAGATATGAAATATTTGATTGTTGGATTAGGAAATATTGGTGATGAATATGCCAATACACGCCATAATATCGGTTTTATGATGGTGGACGCATTTGCTGAAAGCAAGAATGCAATGTGGGAAGATAAACGCTATGGTTTTGTAGCGCGTTGCCGCGCAAAAAGTGCTGAAATTATCTTACTCAAGCCATCAACATATATGAACCTTAGCGGTAACGCTGTGCGCTATTGGCTACAACAAGAAAAAATCCCTGTGGAAAATATGTTGGTACTAGTAGATGATTTGAACTTGCCTTTTGGTAGTATCCGTATGCGCAAACAAGGTAGCAATGGCGGTCACAACGGCTTAGGACATATTCAACAAGTGCTTGGTACACAAAATTATGCACGCCTTCGCTTTGGTATTGGTAACGATTTCAACAAAGGTGCACAATGCAACTTTGTTCTCGGCGAATGGAGTGAGGAAGAGAAGAAAACGCTGCCCGATCGACTCAAATTAGTGAGCGAAATCATACCCTCCTTCTGCCTACAAGGTATGGATCGCACCATGAACCAATATAATGGAAAATAAGGAATCTTAACTACCGGCTTCAGGATCAAAACAGCAATGAAACAAATTTGGAAACATCCATGGATAGTAGCAGCATGCAATTTGTTGCTTGTAATGGTTATATATACCATTTCACGACTATTTTTCTATTGGGTGAATATAGACATGTATCCTCATGTTTCTGCGAACCATCTTTTGGAGATGCTGATTGGTGGTAGCAGATTTGATTTGACAGCATTACTTTACCTCAACTCGCTATATTTATTACTTGTTTTATTGCCACTACCTGCACAAATACGCAATCACAAAAAATATCTTTGTGCAGCCAAGTGGGCATTTTGGTTGCCAAATATCCTCGGTTTCATCGTCAATTGCATGGATATAGTATATGTTCGCTTTACTGATAGACGCACCACATGTACTATCTTTACAGAATTTCAAAATGATGGTAATTTAGCCAGTATCATCGGACAATCCATACTACAATATTGGTATGTCACATTATTTGGCATTACAATCATTACCTTATTCCTTATATGTGCACGCAAGCAATGGCAGGTTACTCCACCGCGCAAAGCATGGATGTATTATGTAGTTGAGAGTACACTAATGTTGGTAAGTATATATTTCGTGGTAATTGGTATTCGCGGTGGATTCGGCAAATATACACGTCCTATTACCATTTCCAATGCACTACAATATACCAATACCCCACAAGAAACAGCTATTCTGCTCAACACGCCATTTTCTCTAATGAAATCATTAGAAAATACCACCTATATTCATCCACATTATTTCACCAACGAGGAAGCAGAGCATATTTTCTCGCCTATTCATACCGATAAAATTGAAGAAAACGGCAAGTTGGGACATACCAACGTGGTTATTTTGATATTGGAATCTTTCTCTAAAGAATATATTGGGTTCTACAATCAGCATATCAATGGATATGCTGGGTACACCCCATTCTTAGACTCACTTCTAACATATTGCGTCACCTACTCTCATTCATTCGCTTCTGGGCGCAAGTCTATTGATGCAATGCCATCGGTACTATCGTCCATCCCGATGTTAATTGAGCCATATATCGTTACTCCATACTCTACCAATGCAGTTTCTTCTATTGCCGACTGTTTGGGTAAAGAAGGCTATACAACAGCATTTTTCCATGGTGCGCCTAACGGAAGTATGGGCTTTCAAGCATATGCTCGCTCTGCAGGATTTGAAGCATATTATGGTATGGAAGAATACGATGGAATCGAGGCTTTTGACGGAACATGGGCGATTTGGGATGAGGAGTTTCTGCAATATTATGCTCGCACGATGAATACGTTAGAAGAACCTTTTATGACTGCCGTCTTTACTGCATCAAGCCATCATCCGTTCCGTGTACCTAAACGCTATGAGGGTGTATTCCCCATGGGTAATATGCCTATTCACCAATGCGTTGGATACACAGACTATGCACTACGCGAGTTCTTCAAGTATGCACAGCAACAAGAGTGGTATGATAATACCTTATTCGTATTAACGGCAGATCATACCAATCAAGTATGCCTACCTGAATATGCTACAGCCAAAGGATTATATGAAGTCCCTATTGCCTTCTATTCCTCTCGATGGAATCGCGGAGAGTTACGAGATAAAGAAGCCGTTAGTCAAACAGATATTATGCCTTCAGTATTAGCATACTTAGGCTATAATAAGCCCTATGTTGCATTTGGCGAGGATGCACTGACCAAAGCTAAAAAACATCCATACGCTATTTGTTATAACCACCCTGTATATCAATTATTAACTGATAGTCTTTTGGTACAATTTGATGGCAAAGAGGTTCGTGCAGTATATAACTATTGCGATGACCCACAATTGCAACACAATATTGCGACCCATACTGACACTCATGAGATAGAAACATATTTACGCGCTTATATTCAGCAATATATTTATCGATTGATCACCAATCAATTAACTACCAATGGAAGTACGAGTAGATAAATACCTTTGGGCAATGCGGATTTACAAAACCCGTTCAATTGCCACTGACGCCTGCAAATGTGGGCGTGTGAAGATGAACGGCGTAGAACTCAAACCCAGCCGCGTATTTCATGTGGGGGATGTATTTACTGTCCGCAAAGGTCCTATTACCTACACTTATCGCATATTACAACTACATAACAATCGATTGGGAGCAAAAATGGTACCAGAGTACCTACAAGATATTACGCCTAAAGAGCAATTAGAACTATTGGAATTGGCTCGCTATGCCGCTCAAAGTGGACGAGATAGAGGTACAGGACGACCAACCAAGAAAGATAGGCGAGAAATAGAGTTGTTTTTCTCGGATGACTATAACTATTTATTAGACGAAGACTATGATTTTGAAGAAGAATAATATTGCCGAGTATATCCTATACCTCTGGCAAATAGAGGATTATCTACGCGCTTTTCCTCAGCAATCAGAAGCAAATCAAGAGTTGTATGACTTGAGTAACATGATGCACCAAGAGAACATTATGGAAGGAGGACACCTGCAATTAGCCAAGAATGCGCTCGCCGAATTAGAAGATTTGCATAACGATCTCTTGGATCAAGAAGCCACGTATCGTGCAGCAATGATTCAACTCACCCCTTCGCTCAATCTATTGAAAGCCAAAACCGACCGTCCTACGATGAGTGATGTGGAGGCATGCCTTATATTGCTCTATCAAATTATGCTGCTCAATCTACAAAAACGTCCGATTTCATCGGAGACTCAACAAGTGCAGAAGCAAGCCACACAAGTGTTGCAATACTTGAGCAAAACTTACAAGGAGCAATAAACTATTAGACCACTACGCTGTTGGATATTGGACCGCCTTCGGCTGTTAGAATTTAGACATATGAAGACCAAAGAACGATATGAAAGGGTATTGGCGTGGTTTGAAGCAACCATGCCCGTTGCCGAGAGCGAGTTGCATTTTGAGAATGAATACCAGCTCTTGGTAGCTGTAATGCTATCTGCTCAATGTACCGACAAACGAGTGAATATGGTCACTCCAGCTCTATTTGAGGCCTACCCCACTATTGCAGATTTAGCCGAATCCACCGCAGAAGATGTGCTCAAATATATCCGTTCGGTAAGTTATCCAAACAGCAAAGCCGAACACTTAATTCAAATGGCGAGGCGTGTGGCGGAAGTATATGAGGGCAAAATCCCAGATACCCGTGAAGAGTTGCAAACTTTGGCAGGAGTGGGACGCAAAACGGCCAATGTAGTATGTGCCGTATGGTGGAACCAACCTACTATGGCGGTAGATACGCATATCTTCCGTGTCGCTGAACGTATTGGACTAACGACCAAAGCCAAAAATCCTTTGGATAGCGAACAACAACTCATCAAATATATTCCTGAGGAGATTATCCCTAAGGCACATCATTGGCTCTTATTGCATGGTCGCTATACCTGCCAAGCTCGTACTCCTAAGTGCGAGAAGTGCGGTATTCAGGCAATTTGTCGCTATTTTTCAAGTAAAAAACAAGAAACTCTTGCATAAATGCAAGAAAATTAGTATCTTTGCGCGATTTTTAGTTTGGGACAAATCGTGCAAAAAACAAATACACCACATATTAAGGATAAGCAGAGTGTTGTAAACACAGAATTACAACAGCCTATAACACGCAAAGCAAAGGTAAAAAAAGCATTTGCTATTGTTGCTATCGTGTTAGGGGTATTCTTGCTGTTGCTGGGTGGTGTCGTGGGTGTGCTGCATATCAAAGATGTGCAAACATTTATCGTGGGGAAGGTAGCAGATAAACTCTCTAAAGAATTAAATGTAGAGGCAAGCATCGCCTCGTTTCATTATCGTCCACTATCACACCTGACATTAGACAGCGTCTATCTCAGCGATCAAAAACGAGATACCCTCGCATTTATCGAACAATTGCAATTGGAGTTTGCCCCCTTAGCGTTACGTGAACAACGTATCAACATCCAACAACTACGCCTGCAAAATCCATATATCAACTTACAATCTACTTCGGATTCAACGCTGAATATTCAATTCTTGATTGATACCTTTAAGCGTGATTCGGTGAATTTTCCATTTCGGTTGAATATAGATCATTTGGTATTGAATCAAACGCGTGTGCGCTATAATGAGATTTTGGTAGATCAATTGAACGTAGCCTTAGCATTGCCTGTACTGAGTATGGACTCGCTAGATGTACAACTACATTCGCTACACTTGCGTGCTCAAATGGATAGATTGGACGCTTGTTTTGAAGCCAACTTAAATGGTAATTTGGATTCGGTATTCGCAAAAGATATGCAACTGGTGTTCCGAGAACAAAAGATGTTTTCAGGAAATGTAACTGTATATCATCCCACTGTGTTAGATTCACTATTTATTGACGCCCAATGTACTGATTTGTATTGCAACAATGCATTGCTCCAAGACCTATTGTCGCAACTTCAAATGAAGCCTGTGGAATTACCACCAATGATTAGTCGTTTGGGACATGTACATTACAAAGGCGATATTCGTGGAGGCTTGGAAAAAGTAGATTTACGTGGTGCCTTTACCACTGCTTTAGGAGCTATAAGCGTAAATGGCAATCTACATGTGGATACCACATTGCACGACTTTGATTTTTGCGGACATGTATCTACTCGCAGATTCCAATTGGGAAGAATGCTGAACCAACCTGATTTGGGTATGATTGCCTTCCATGCACATGTAGAGGGAGAAATTGATTCGTTACAATTGGTGCATTGCATAGCAGAAGCAGATATTCAAAAAATAGAGTACAAGGGGTACACTTACAATAATCTCCGTCTTGATGGCGAAATGCGTCCTGAAGAAGTGAGTGGTAGTGTGAGCATCAATGATGAGAATCTCCGATTATCCATCAACGGATTGGCTGACTGGTCAGCGGAAGATACTCGTTTGGATGTCACTATGCAACTGGCAGATTTCAAACCAGCCACATTGAATCTGATTGAACAATATCCTGAATTGGTATTAGGAGCTACAACATATATTAGTTTATACACATCTGGCAAACCTGATGAAATGTTGGATAATATGACTGGTTATGTGATTGTTGACACCCTCCACATTCAAAATGGTGGTATGCAAACAACCATGGAGCAATTTAAACTACTTGTAGATCGTGATACAGAAAGCGCGCAACCTATTCATCAATTACGTATACAATCGGATTATCTTACAGCCAATATGAGTGGTTCGTTCCGCTACAAGACATTGCCAATAACCATAAAGAAGTTGATACATCGCTACTTGCCTACACTTATAGAAGATCCTTATCAGCAACATACTGATAATAATAATTTGGATTTTTATGCCTATTTCCGTGGATTAGACTCGCTGTCACAAGTATTGGATTTAGGTATAGAGTTGCCCTCGTATCCAACTATCAAAGGATTTATCTACGAAGATAATGATCGAATTGGTGTACAAGCATATATACCTCA
Source organism: uncultured Bacteroidales bacterium (assembly GCA_945921355.1). Lineage (GTDB taxonomy): Bacteria > Bacteroidota > Bacteroidia > Bacteroidales > Paludibacteraceae > Colicola. Next base: position 17,675 of record CAMEKM010000020.1, on the reverse strand, counting down.
CATCATTACTGATGGAGCAAAGATGGAAGATATTACCATCGCATTGGAGAACCAAAATGAAGCATTGGATTTGTCATTATATGTATTAAATCATTTACCACAAGATAATCCTACTGCAGCTAAATTAGGTGACATCAAAGCTACCATTCGCATGGCAGCAGCAAATGATGAAATAGATTTACAGTTGGAATTGGGTAATACGGATAGTGTTCGTAACGAAGGAATCATTAGCATTGCCTCCAAATTATCGAAATACAAAGATAAACCAATGTTCAATATTGAGGTATTGCCAAGCAATATTATCTTGAATGATTCAGCATGGAATATTGGTCAAGCAAAAATTGCCTATTCAATAGCTGAGAAGCGAATGGATATAACCAACTTCTCATTACATACGGATTATCAATCCATCATAGCCAATGGTACGGCTTCGGAATTAGCAACAGACTCTATTGACGTGGTGCTCAATAATATCAACTTAGACTATCTACTTAGTTATACAGAAGCCAGCAAGGCTATCTCTATCATGGGCCCTGTGACAGGTCAAGCACAAGTGTATAGCGTATTCTCCGCACCAATGTTGGAAGCACAAGCTCAGATACGCAATGGTGGACTGAATGGTGTATATTTGGGAGATATAACCGCTGAGGCGAGATTGGATAGAGAAAATAAAACCATCCTTATAGAAGGAGAAGCAATAGACTCTACGGGGCATCGTGTAGTAGAAGTTACGGGAAAAGTGATTCCTGCCACAAAATGGTGGGGATTAGATATATCGTGCGATAGTGTAGATATTAGTTTTATTGATTTTTGGACCAAGGATATTATCGCTAATCCACAAGGAAGAGGATACGGACATGTGAAAGTAGGAGGACAAGAACACAAGGTATGGGTAACGGGGCGTGCTTTGGCTAAAGAAGCACAAATTACAGTGTCACAAATTGGTGCAACGTTCTACATGACTGACTCCATTTTCCTCGATTCCACCGCTATTCGTTTCCCAGATATAACCGTATATGACCAATATGGACATTCTGGCATATTCAGCGGAGCGGTTTATCACGACAACTTTTTAGATATTCGTTTTGATTTACGTGCTCAAGCGAATAATATGAAGGTTATGGATTTGCCAAAAGATCAACAGGCTTTCTTCTATGGTCAAGTATTTGGCACTGGCGATGTGCATATTTATGGTGATGAGATGGACTGCCAAATAGATGTGAATGCTCGCACAGAAGCAAACACTAAATTCTATTTGAACATCAATAGTGCAAGCCAAGCTACAAATTCTGATTTTATACACTTTGTACAACCCGATACTACATCGCACTATCTACTAAGATTATTGCAACCACAAACCAAAACTAACACGTATCGTCAGCCTGAGAGTAGGCTTCGCCTATCCTTGCAAGGCGAAGTGACGCCACAAGCAGAAATCAACATCAAGTTAGGTGGTGATGATGGTATCAAAGGTTATGGAGAAGGTAACCTAAAGTTGGTTTACGAGTATCCATCAGAGGAAGTACAGATGCAAGGAACATACACTTTGCAATCTGGTCAGTTTGATTTCTCATTAGGCAATATTGTACGACGTAATTTTACTATTCGAGAAGGCAGTAGCATTACTTGGACTAGCGACCCTATGGCTCCAACATTGGATATCGTAGGTTATTATCATACAACTGCATCGTTGCGCGATTTGTTTGGTACAGAAAGTAGTCAAATTGCTACAAATAGAAATTCAGTGCCTGTCAATTGCGTTCTGCATATGACGGACGAGTTGTTTAATCCTATTTTGAGTTTTGCGATTGAGTTACCACAATCGGATGAGTCAGTGCAAAGTCAGGTACGCTCAATGATCAATACCGATGAGATGCTGATGCGTCAAGTCATATACCTACTGGTATTTAATCGTTTCTACACACCTGATTATTTGCAAAACACACAGAACGTAGGCTTGAATGAGACATACTCGCTATTATCATCCACCATTACGGGACAAATCAACTCATGGCTAAGCAAACTCACAGATGTGTTCACGTTAGGATTTAATTTCCGAACAGATGGTGAGGGAGAAACAGCTAGTCAAGAATATGAAGCAAACTTCCAAATTCACCCGATTAACCAACTGATAATCAATGGCAACTTTGGTTATCGATACAATGACTTGAGCAATCGACCATTCTTTGGCGACTTGGACATTGAATACTTGCTCACACCTAACGGCAAATTCAGAGCAAAAGCATATACGCATACTGTAGATAAATATTCGCTTCGCCAAGCGAACACAGTGCAAGGAATTGGTTTTGTATTTAAACATGACTTTAACTGGGAGAAGAAGTCAAAAACTGCCAAAGAGGATAAGTATACTGAGCCATTGCCTAAGGAGAAGAAAGCAAAGAAAGAGAAAGTGAAGAAAGAAAAGAATAAGAATAACTAAAACCATTATATTCTATGTTGATTAAATGTTATGGTGCTGCGCCACAAGGTATTGACGCTGTGATTGTAACAATAGAAGTACACGCAGTGCCCGGATTTGAGTTTACGCTCGTAGGTTTGCCCGACAATGCAGTTAAAGAGAGTCATGAACGCATTGTGGCAGCCTTGACCGTGAATGGTTACAACAAACCGCGCCATACACTGACTATCAACATGGCTCCTGCAGATATTAAGAAAGAGGGGGCTGCATATGACCTACCGCTGGCGATAGGTATGCTAACAGCAGAGGAAGAGGTAAAGACTGCTCTCTTAGGACAATATCTAATTATGGGTGAGTTGTCATTGGACGGCACACTCCAACCTATTCAAGGAGTATTACCTATGGCTTTGGCTGCACGAAAAGCGGGATTTAAAGGTATGATTTTGCCCGAACAAAACGCTCGCGAAGCGGCCGTAGTGCAAGGGTTGGAAGTATATGGACTGAAGAACTTACTGGAAGTGGTGCGTTTCTTGAATGAGACACAAGCTTTTGAGCCCACCCGAGTAGATACTGCTGAAGAATTTGCGAACCATGCCTTCACTTCTGATTTGGATTTCTCGGATGTTCGTGGGCAAGAAAATGTACGTCGTGCGATGGAGGTAGCAGCCGCTGGCGGACACAATATGCTGATGGTAGGTCCTCCAGGAGCGGGCAAAAGTATGATGGCAAAGCGTATGCCATCTATCCTACCTCCGCTGAATTTGGAAGAAGCATTAGAAACTACCAAGATTTATTCTGTGTCTGGTTTGATGGCACGCAGAAAAGAAAGCGATGGTATGTCGAGTGCCTTGATAGTGCAACGACCATTTCGCAGCCCTCATCACACAGTAACCGATGTAGCTTTAGTTGGCGGCGGCACAAATCCTCATCCTGGAGAAATCAGTTTGGCACATAATGGAGTGCTTTTCCTGGATGAATTACCTGAATATAAGCGCAGCGCATTGGAGGTAATGCGTCAACCGTTAGAAGACAGGAAGATATGTGTGACACGCACCAAGATGAGTGTGGAATACCCTGCGAGTTTTATGTTGGTGGCAGCTATGAACCCATGTCCATGTGGACACTATGGCGAAAATAACCCTGCGCACCCTTGTACTTGTACACCTGCGCAAATTCATCGCTATATGAGCCGTATCTCAGGTCCGTTGCTGGATAGGATTGATATTCAGTGTGAAATAAAAGCAGTCCCCTATTCAACCCTCAAGGATACAGCACCAGGTGAGAGTAGCGAAGTGATGCGTGAGCGCGTAATGCGAGCACGTAAGGTGCAACAGCAACGTTTTGCAGCATACAACGCAGAAGCACAAAAGCCCATACATTGCAATGCACAGATGACACCAAAGTTAGTACGCGAATTTTGTCAGTTGGACGCACAAGGCGATAAGATGTTATCCTATGCCATGGATAAAATGGGATTGTCCGCACGCGCATATGATCGTATATTAAAAGTAGCTCGGACCATCGCAGATTTATGCGAAAGTCCGAGTATAGGAGTCAATCATATTTCTGAAGCTATTAGTTACCGCAGTTTAGATCGTGAAGATTGGTGCGGTTGAGCTGATATGAATATCTCAAGAATCAGGCCGTAGCTCTTCTGCGACGGATAATCAAAAATGCATACAACAATGCTGTTAGCAATAGCATTGCTACTCCATCGCCTAATGGTTGGTCGTTCCAACCTGGCATATCTGGTTTATTTTCCTCTCCACCAGGAATAGTAGGAGGCGCTTTTCTCGGACCACCAGAAGGAGAAGTGGCTCCAATCTCTGATGCTTCACTTGCTGCAAAAGGAACAGTATAGCCACCTGAGAATGATGAGGTGGATTGGATTGCTGTGGATGTAGAGCGAAACTCCGAAGTTACAGGACGAGTATTGCCTATTGACTGTTCATACCCATTCTCTTGTGGGTTGTAATACGTCTGTGCAGAAGCGATAGCGCACATTCCTGCACACCATAGTAAAACTAAAGTATAAATAATCTTCTTCTGCATCGTATTATAAAATCACTTTTTGACTATTACCGTTTGAATATATAATATAACATCCTTTATCTAAGGAGAATTGTGCACTTTCTTGATTTTCAACATCATATAGCAACTCACCACTAATTGAATATATTTGCAGTGGTTGTCCGCAGGAGTAAACCGTCAAGACATTGCCATCTTTGGTGTAGCATAATTGATTAGTCTGTGTAGAAGATATGGATGTAGTCACATCATTCTTTCCGCGTAGGCGCACCGACATACGTGGAGCAAGAGCAGCACCTGACACTTGTGGTGGCATCACGTAACACTCAAACGGGTGAAGGGTGGTAGCAGCATGTTGAAGCATAAAGTCGTTGGTTGCACGCAACACATAGACTTCGTCGGATATGGTTTGATTTTGCAACGTGGTATTACCAGCCATTTGCATTTGAGAGGTTGGAGTGAGAGGAACGAAAGAGGTATGACCCAACTCATACCAATCTGAAGGTCCGTGAAAAGTAATTTCTCTGCCGTTATAATATTCCGCGTACTGTTCTGGGAATTGAATGATATATGGAGTAACTTCATTCAAAGCACTGACCATATCAAAAGTAATTTCACCATTCATGATTCCAACAGGTGTTGCAAGGTAATACTCTCCTCCACCCAGCTCTTCCCAAGGATGGATTTCCCATTCGCCACCATCTTGCACAGTGACTCTTTCTACTGGGAATGGCAAGTAGAGTGTTTCCCATTTGCCAGGAGTGAAGACACGTTTGTAGGTAATGGAAGCGACTTGATCAATAGTTGCCTCATAGACTCCATCTCCTTCTGTTGGAGTGCCATCGTGATAGATTGTTAGGCAAGCGTCTTTTATGCGAGAAGACAACTTAGGATTAGACCATATATCAGCAGTTTTATAGTCATCTAATGCGTCACAACTAACGTAAATAGGAACAGTAGTTCCATCAAATGCAACTGCATTTTCCAATTCAGGTGCATTCAATGATTTAGAAATAAATGTGGATATAGAGGTACTATAGAAGAACGCAAAAGCATCAATACGATTTAACGAAGATGGAAAGATTACTGTACCTGCAATCTTATTGCTGCGTGCGAAAGCCTTTTCTCCTATACGCTCCAAGCCTTCAGGTAAAGAGAGTGAAATAATATCAACATTATCCATAAATGCAGAGTCAGCAATTCCCTTAACAGAATAATCCTTTCCTTCAACATGTATTTGACCAGGTATATCTAATATCTTATTTGAAAAATTCATTCCACCTGTCAAAACCGCACCAGCACTATCTAATCGGTAATACAGGTCATCAACAAGCGCTTCTGTCGATTCCAATATAGGAATTGATTTTGCAACATATGTGCCCCAATTTGCTGAGATTTTACCATATCTGTAAAGGACACCTCGTTTAGCAGGAACAGTTATTTTACCTACCATATAAAACCAATCACGTTTTCCATCCGATTCTGTACTTAATGTCGGAGGATTCTGAGAAGTAACAACTATATTGGTAACTCTCCGACAATTGTAAAAAGCACGAGATTTAATCATAGTAACCGTAGAGGGGAGTCTTAACTCGCCTACCAAATTAACACATTGCACAAAAGCCTTATACCCAACCACTTGCAAACCTTCAGGAAGTACTATACTCGTACAGGCACTTACAGTAGTATCAAATCTAAAACCTTCATCTGCTATATGAGTCACGTTGTAGGTTTTACCTGTATTTGCATCTACTACTTGCGCAGGTACCGTAACAACACCAGTAAGTTTCGTTGTTCCTTTTTTTACACTTACTGTAGTATCAGATAAGATGGTATATTCCAACGTATTACCTTCGTAGGTATATTCAAACGCAAATACTGGCGTGAATGCTGCCAATAATAGTGCTATTAACCATGTCTTTTTCATATCTTTCACTCTATTATTTTGATACAACATTTTCTAAAGCAATACAAATATTTATATTGAGCCCGCAAAGGTACAAAAAAAAATGCACATTTGCAAGTATTTTGCAAAAAAATATAGACTTTTTAATTTTAGACTGAGAGTTTTAGCCGTTTTTTACCCCTTTTCTATACCATAGCCAATACAAATACGTATCGATTTGGCTGCTATTCGGAAAATTAAACAATCATAAATCAGCTACAAGAATGCAGGAGAAGTACACAAGCTATTTAGTGGGAGAAAGTATATGGAAAGTATGTAGAAGTATCGGTAATCATACGGCGAAGTCCCTATGAAGTCCCTATGAAGTTCCTATGAAGTTCCTATGAAAATAGGTGGTAGGTAAGGGGCAGGTAAGGGGCAAATAACTGGCAAGAAAGAGGAATGAATGAATGAATGAATGAATGAATGAATGAATGAATGAAGGAAGGAAGGAGCGAAGGAAGGAGTGAAGAAAGGGCGAAGGAAGGAGCGAATTAACGAATTAACGAATGAGCGAATTAACGAATTAACGAATGAGCGAATGAAATACTCTAAAAATAGAAAGACTAAGCGGGAAGCTTAGTCTTTCTTTATCGAGGAATCAAGAATCGGGATTCGAGATTCTAATATCTGGATTAGTGGCGGTTCAAGCGTGCGCCGTCTGCCTCTGGGTTGCGAGCAGGACGGTCACCACGCTCTGGACGTGGACCACGACGCTCTGGACGAGGACCGCGATCACCACGAGCTGGACGCTCTGGCTCTACATAACCCTCTGGTTTCTCCTTCAATGCCTTGGCACTGAGCTTGAACTTACCCGTCTTTTGGTCAATCTCCATGAGTTTGATAGTAATCTTATCCCCCTCTTGGATACCTGTCTCTTCCATTGTCTCGTAGCGTTTCCAATCAATCTCAGAGATATGGAGCAAGCCCTCTTTACCAGGCATGAACTCTACGAAACAACCATAAGGCATGATAGACTTAACAGTTGATTGGTACACATCGCCAACCTCTGGGATAGCCACGATAGCTTTGATCTTAGCCACAGCAGCGTCCATAGACTCTTGGTTGTTAGATGCTACCTCCACTTTACCGCCTTCTTCGATCTCATCGATAGAAACGACAGCGCCAGTCTCGGCTTGGATACCTTGGATAATCTTACCACCAGGGCCAATCACTGCACCAATCATATCCTTAGGAATAATGAAGGACACGATACGTGGAGCATGAGGTTTGAAGTCTGGGCGAGCAGCAGGCATGGTCTCCTCAATCTTATCAAGGATATACATACGTGCTTGGTGCGCTTGTGCGAGCGCGTTCTCAAGAATCTCGTAACTGAGGCCGTCCACCTTGATATCCATTTGGCAAGCGGTAAGACCGTCGCGTGTACCAGTGGTCTTGAAGTCCATATCGCCGAGGTGGTCCTCATCACCGAGGATGTCGCTCAAGATAGCGTACTTGGTACCCTTGCACTCAGAGATAAGACCCATAGCGATACCAGAAACTGGTTTGATAGGCACACCAGCGTCCATGAGAGCGAGAGTACCTGCGCAAACGGTAGCCATAGAAGAAGAACCGTTAGACTCGAGGATGTCGCTAACTACGCGAACAGTGTATGGGAAATCAGCAGGCACAACGCTCTTGAGGGCGCGGCAAGCCAAGTTACCGTGACCAATCTCACGACGACCTACGCCACGTTGTGGACGCGCCTCGCCAGTAGAGAATGGAGGGAAGTTATAGTGGAGGAGGAACTTCTCAGAACCTTGGATAAGTGCCTCATCAACGATCTTCTCATCGCGGCTGGTACCAAGCGTAACAGTAGAGAGCGATTGTGTCTCACCACGGGTGAAGATAGATGAACCGTGAGGTCCTGGCAGTGGAGCCACCTCGCACCAGATAGGACGAATCTCGGTAGTTGTACGGCCATCGAGACGCTTACCCTCATCGAGGATAGAACGACGCATAGCCTCTTTCTCCACATCGTGGTAGTATTTATCTACGAGCGCTTCGATGTCATCTACCTCTACGCCAAGTGCCTCAGCGCGAGCAGCTATATACTCGGCTTTCTCTGTCTTGAAGTCCTCACGGATTTGGGTGAACATCTCCTCGCGGTGGTGCTTATCGGTGTCCGCAGCAGTAGCTTGTGCGTATGCACGAGCATAGCTGAAGTCGTGAACGGCTTGCTTGAGCTCCTCATCGTTGATCTCGTGGCAGTACTCGCGTTTAACGGTCTTGCCATAAGCCTCCATCATCTCGATTTGGGCTTGGCATTGAGGTTTGATCGCCTCGTGAGCTACGCGGATAGCCTCGAGCATATCTGCCTCGCTGACCTCTTTCATCTCGCCTTCTACCATCATGATATTATCGAGAGTAGCAGCCACAACGAGCTCGATATCCGCTTGTTCGCATTGAGCGAAAGTAGGGTTAATCACGAACTCGCCATTCACGCGCGCTACGCGAACCTCAGATATAGGGCCCTCGAATGGGATATCAGAGCAAGCGAGTGCAGCCGAAGCTGCAAGACCAGCGATAGACTCTGGCATGTCAATGCCATCGGCAGAGTACATGGTTACGTTTACGAAAGTCTCTGCGTGATAATCAGCAGGGAAAAGAGGACGCAAAGCACGGTCGATGAGACGAGCGATAAGAATCTCGTAGTCAGATGCTTTACCCTCACGGCGAGTAAAACCACCTGGGAAACGACCAGCAGAAGCAAATTTCTCTTTGTACTCAACGGTAAGCGGCATGAAATCCGTACCTGGAACTGCATCCTTAGCGGAGCAAACAGTGGCAAGCAACATGGTATTACCGAGTGTAGCCATCACAGCGCCATCGGCTTGCTTGGCGAGCTTGCCAGTTTCGAGCGTAATCACACGCCCATCAGGGAGAGTAATCTCCTTTCTTACAATATTCATCTTAATTTAATCGTTTTAGCGGATACGGTTTGTATCCAGTTAGTTATAGACCATAAATGTCGGTGCAAAGGTACTACTTTTTTTTGAGATACACAAGAAAAAGCGCAGAAACTTTGATTTTTCTGCGCTAATATAGTCGTATTTTATTTCACAGCGATTGGAGATCGCGTTGGATTTGCTGTTGGAGGGCAGAGAGAGAAGCGAATTTTTGCTCTGCACGAAGGAAACGCACAAAAGAAATAGCGAGGAGCCTGCCATATAAATCACCCTTATAATCAATAATATGGGCTTCGATAGTGATATGGTCGTTGCCGATAGTGGGATTAGTACCTACATTGACAATTGCATGGTACTCCACCCCATCCATTTGCGCATGTGCGGCATAGACCCCCTGCATAGGAAGTTTTTTAGAATCAAGCAATTGGATATTAGCGGTAGGAAAACCGATTTGAGTACCTATTCCGTTGCCGTGGATGACTGTACCCGTTAGCGTATAGTCGTACCCCAAAAGGCGGTTAGCATCGTGCACTTGTCCTGCAGCGAGTAGTTGGCGTATGCGGGATGAACTAACAGGCACTCCATCCACCAAACACTCATGTGCGCGTAGCACACGCAAACCTACCCTATGAGCAATCTTCTCATATTCTGAGAAACCCTTTAAGCAATCAGAACCAAAATGATGATCATAGCCCAAAAGAAGCACCTCCACATCATATTGCTCATAGAGGCATTGCATAAACTGCTCAGCAGTAAGCTGTTGCACCGCAGCAAAATCCAAGAAATGCACTTCGCCGTAGTGCTGAAGCAAGGCCTTTCGTTCGTCATGCGTAGTCAGCATAGCGGGAGCTTGCCCCGTCAGCAGTTCCTTGGGATGGCGGTCAAACGTATAGATAGTAGGCGTGAGTTGATGGTGCATGGCATACTCGTGCAACTGGGCGAACAGGAAACGGTGTCCACGATGGACACCATCGAAAAATCCTATGGTTGCTATGCGGGGCATTGGGGAGTTTAGGAGTTCAGAAGTTTAGAAGTTATAACTTGATGTAAATTTTCTTGCGGTAGAGGATGTATGCGATACCCCAGAATACCAATACAAGGCTCAAAGCGCAAGCAAATGACCCACCCTCATTGCCAAAGAGCGGTTGCATGCACACCTTATACCAGAAACTCCAAACATTGTACATCTGTTCGTTGAACTCAAAACGTATGCTACGCATTACATACACTGCAATGGCACTCAAACAGAAGATAAACAATGGGTTCACACCAAAGCACTCAAAGAACTTATACCAGTTGTTTGCCACTTTCTTAGTAGCAACCTCGCACTTGGTAGTAGCCTCTTTTGCATTGCGTTCTGGTAAGCGGATATCAAGCATCCAAGTTAGGATTGCGAGCAATGAGCTTGCCAAACCACAGGTGACGAGGATATAGCTTGCAGACCACATGCTTTTGTTGATAGGATATGCATAATCGAGCAAGAAGCCAAGAAGCATCATCACCGCTCCTGCAAGAAGAAGGCGGGTGACTTTACCCCAGTTATCTTTGACATTCATGATAAGATGTCCCATCCATGCGCCAATCAACACATGTGCTACGCAAGGGATAGTAGATAGCACACCCTCTGGATCAAACGGAATGCGCTCGCCAGCAGCATTGGTCATATGGTAGATATGATTGTCGCCGAGCAACTTGAGGTCCACAATAGACTCCATGTTGGCAGCGTTGAGTTCGAAACTATTGGTTACGCTCTGCATGATACAATAGATAATCATCAGCACAGCAGCCACCCAAGGGCAGTTTTTAGGCTTAGCAGCCAGCATAAGCAAGCCGCCGAAGATACTCACAAGACCCAAACGAGGAAAGACACCAAGAATACGGATATGCTCAATGGGATAAGTCCAAATAGCTTGCAAGAGAGTGGTACCTTCTTTGGTGATTTGTCCAAGAAACATACCGAACCAACTTAGCGCCCAACCAATCAGCACAATCAACAAACCACGCGTGATCACCTTTTGAGCCACACGCCAAGTGAGGGCATGGTTGGTCTTCTTGTGGGAGATATACATAGCAATACCCATACAGAAGACGAAGAATGGGAAGACAAGGTCGGTAGGTGTGCAACCATTCCATGCCGCATGGCGGAGAGGCGCATAGATATGCGACCAGGTGCCAGGGTTGTTAACGAGGATCATGCCCGCGATGGTGATACCACGCAAAACGTCAAGGGATAGGAGGCGCTTTTTAGCTGGAGCAGGAGTGATGATGGTTTCTTGTGACATAGTATCTAAGGAATTTTTATAGTATGACTAGGAGCAATAGTCGAACTAAGATTTATAGTTATTCGCTTTTTATAAAAAGAAACAGCCCCCCGTTTGCGCGGAGGGCTGTTTTATCAGTTGGGTTACTCTTGGTTGAGGGTTACGCGCTTGAAGTCGATTACGTTAACGTTGTTCTTCTTCAAAACGTCTTTCACGAGCTCTTTGCTCTCGCTCATGATGTATTGTTGCTCTACCAAAGTGCTCTCTTTCAAGAACTTACCAAGACGACCTTGCGCAATCATCTCCACTTTCTTCATGTTGATGTTTGCCTCAGCTTCAGCAGGAACAGTAGCGCGGATTTGGCGTGCTGTCTCAGCTTGCTCTGGAGTCAACCAACCTTTAGCAGTGTTAGACTCAATGTGGTCATCGCTATCCACGTGAGCTGGGTTGATACCTGCTTTGCGAATTGCTTGCTCAACTGCTTTGTTGATTTCGTCTTGTTTGGTTTTCTCGATTGCTACAGAAAGCTCGCGATCTTTAATCTCTTGTGCTACGTGGTCAGCATCCAAAGCGATTGGAGACATAGAAGCCACTTGCATAGAGATACCGTGGAGTACTTCAGCGTTAGCATCCTCAGCGTCAGCAGCAACGAGTGCGCTGAGCTTGTTGCCAAGGTGGTTGTAAGCATCTACCTTAGGAGCTACGAGGAAAGCGTAGTCGCTGAGTTCCATCTTCTCACCAGTCACACCAGAGCGCTCAGTTACAGCGTCTTGTACGGTGAAGTCGCCGAGTTTGCAAGCCTTAAGCGCCTCCAAGTCAGCTGGTTTCTCAGTCATAGCCACCTCAAGGATAGCCTTAACCATGTTGACATAATCCTCGTTCTTTGCTACGAAGTCAGTTTCGCACTTCACGCCTACGATAGCACCAAAGCCATTCTCAGCTTTAGCGAGTACGCAACCTTCAGAAGCCTCGCGCTCGCTACGCTTTGCAGCGATAGCTTGACCACGCTTACGGAGCAAGTCCTTAGCCACCTCGAAGTCGCCATTAGCCTCCTCAAGTGCTTTCTTGACATCCATCATACCTGCGCCAGTGATGTCGCGCAGTTTCTTAATATCTGCTAATGTAACAGCCATTGTCGTAATTTTGAATTAAGAATTATGAATTTTGAATTATTCAGCAGCTGCTTCAGCTACTTTCTCAGCCTCTGCTTTTGGAGCAGCTTTGCGAACGCGTTGACGGCGCTCTTTTGGAGCTGGAGCCTCGCCAGCAGCTTGTGCTGCAGCAGCCTCTTCATCAGCTTTCTCTACTTTGCGCTCCTCAAGACCCTCTTGGATAGCTGCGCAAACAGCAGAAAGGATCACGTCGATAGACTTGGTAGCATCGTCGTTAGCTGGGATGACGAAGTCGATGTTGTTAGGGTTAGAGTTGGTATCAACAATACCAAATACAGGAATACCTAAACGGTTAGCCTCAGCTACAGCGATGTGCTCTTTCATTACGTCAACTACGAATACTGCGCTTGGAAGACGTGTGAGGTCAGCGATAGAACCGAGGTTCTTCTCGAGTTTCTCGCGTTGGCGAGTGATTTGGAGTTTCTCGCGTTTAGAGATGTTGTTGAAAGTACCGTCGGTCATCATCTTGTCGATGGTTGACATTTTCTTCACAGCCTTGCGGATGGTAGGGAAGTTGGTGAGCATACCACCAGCCCAACGCTCGGTGATGTAAGGCATGTTGATCTCTTTTGCCTTTTGAGCCACAACCTCTTGACCTTGTTTCTTAGTAGAAACGAAGAGGATCTTGCGACCAGATTTAGCGATAGCTTTCAATGCCTCAGCAGCCTCGTCGATTTTAACTACGGTCTTGTTGAGGTCGATGATGTGGATACCATTGCGCTCCATGTAGATGTAAGGAGCCATAGCAGGATTCCATTTGCGTTTGAGGTGACCAAAGTGGCAGCCAGCCTCGAGAAGTTGATCAAAATTTGTTCTCATTTTGTTTGATTAGTTTTGAATTATTTATTACATAATTTATCCGTTGCCTCCGCTACGCAGAGAAGCGCGTATAGGAGGAATAACAGAGTAATCCGCGGTGAGCAACATGTTGCCACCACGGAGTCACTGCTATTTGGATATTAACGCTTACTAAATTGGAAGTGTTTGCGTGCCTTTGGTTGACCTGGCTTCTTACGCTCTACCTCACGAGCATCGCGAGTCATGAAGCCTTCTGCCTTCAACGCTGGCTTGTCCTCTGGGTTGATCTTTACGAGTGCGCGAGCGATTGCAAGACGCAATGCCTCTGCTTGACCCTTGTAGCCACCACCATCGAGGTTTACCTTGATATCATATTTCTCAGCCACTTCAAGTTTGTTAAGAGGTTGCTTAACAACGAATTGAAGAATTGGACTTGGGAAGTACACATCCAAATCACGGCCATTGATTGTGATCTTGCCGGTACCTTCTTGTACATAAACGCGAGCAACTGCTGCTTTACGACGACCTAATGCATTAATCATTTCCATATCTTCAATTATTTAAGTGTGTTGATGTCTAATTGTTTTGGTTGTTGAGCTTGCATGTTGTGCTCTGCACCTGCAAATACGTGGAGGTTACCGATGATCTTGCGACCGAGACGGTTCTTTGGAAGCATACCCTTAACCACCTTTTGGATCAAACGATCTGCGCCCTTCTCAAGCAATTGAGCAGGAGTCATCTCGCGTTGACCACCTGGGAAGCCAGTGTAGCGTACATATACGCGGTCATTCCACTTGTTACCAGTCAATTGCACTTTGTCGGCATTGATGATAATCACATTGTCACCACAATCCACGTTAGGAGTGAAGTTTGGTTTGTACTTGCCACGGAGAAGCTTAGCTACCTTCGAGCACATACGGCCAAGTACTTGGCCCTCAGCATCAATAACAACCCATTCCTTTTGAACGGTTGCCTTGTTAGCTGATACAGTCTTGTAACTTAATGTATCCATTTGTTTTTAATGTTTTGACCATGTCGACAGACAACTTTACGTGCTCTATGAGCCCCACTGCCCAACATGGCGAATTAATATAAATAAAGTTTTAAATGTTTCAAAAGTTTTAAGGGTTTCAATGGCTATTCCACCAAATCGCCCGAAAAAGCGTGCAAAGTTACTGCTTTTTTTCCAATTGACCAAATATTACGCCATTTTTTTTGCAAAATTCTTTAGGTGTCCATAATTTCCATGGATTTTCGTAGCCATTGCGGAGCTCCTGCATGACATCCTCTATATCGCGTAATTGACGCTTTGGAGCAGTCGATTTATTTCCCTTTGCTGCCAATTTCTTTTCTCTGTTGGCTTCACGGATTTGCTCCTCCACCTGGAAATCAGCTTCGAGCATTTCGATTACTTTAGGATAAATCTTATTGAATATCTGAGGATTGTCGGTAAACCAAACCAATGAGGAATCAAATTCTGCTTGAGTAATACCATGTTTGTCCAACACATTCTTGTAGTAGCCTGCCAACTCTTGGTCATGCGAATAATTATATCCTGCCACTTGTACAGCGCCGTCTGTACGATGCAAATCATACAGCACATCGCGCATTTCCCGATTGGACAGCACACCACGTGGACGACAACCCAGCATCGCCACACATACAAGTAGCACACACACTATCTTTACACCCGAGCCTCTCACCTCTAACCTCTAACCTTTAACCTTTAACCTTATAACCTTATCACCTTATAGCCTTATAACCTCTAACCTTATCACCTTATACCTTTCTTCGGAAAAATCTGATTCAGGCTTTCATCCAAGTCTTTGCGGTAGAAGATGATAATCACTATCACCGCTACCGTGATGAACGAGTCTGCTATATTGAATACGGGGCGAAAGAACAAACATTCGCCTGCCGCATTGCGTATCAATGGGAAATAGAGCATATCCACTACCCTACCATGAAACCACTCGGCATATCCCCAGATTTTGCCATAAAACACGCAATCAATGATATTGCCCAATGCCCCAGCAATCACCATTGCGATGGTTGTGAGATAGCCCGTACGCACGGTTTGCTTATGAATCATCGTGTGGATATACCATCCCAGTACGCCCACTGCCACTATACGAAACAGCGTCAGCAGCAACTTGCTAAACCACTCAATACCAAAAGCCATGCCATTGTTTTCCACAAAGACTATCCAGAACCACGAGAACACTTCGCGTGCCTCGCCGAGTTCGAAATGCGTTTTGATATACACCTTCGACACTTGGTCAAGCACCAATGCCAATAGCACGATGCCGACCACGAGCCAAGTTTGTTTTGTTCGGTCTAATTCAAAATTCATAATTCAAAATTCATAATTCAAAATTCTTCCACGCCGTCCACTAAACACCGAAATTCTTACGAATTTCTTCTACTTTGTCGAGTTTCTCCCATGTAAACAACTCCACTTCGCGTTCAATCACTTGTCCATTGTCCACAAACTGCTTTTTCACCACTTCGTTGGTGCGTCCCATGTGACCATAACGCGCAGTCTCCTCATACATTGGTTGTTTGAGTTTCAATGCCTCGATGATGCCTTGTGGACGGAGGTCAAACATCTCGCTCACTTTCTTAGCAATCTCACCGTCGCTCATTGCCACTTTGGCAGTGCCGTAGGTATTCACGCATACACTCACAGGCTGTGCCACACCGATGGCATAGCTGATTTGCACCAGCACTTCCTTAGCCACGCCAGCAGCCACCATGTTTTTCGCAATCCAACGAGCCGCATACGCAGCAGAACGGTCCACCTTGGATGGGTCTTTGCCTGAGAAAGCACCGCCACCATGTGCTCCGCGACCTCCGTAGGTATCTACGATAATCTTACGTCCTGTCAGACCTGTATCGCCGTGAGGACCACCGATAACGAAGTTACCTGTAGGATTAACCAGCAACTTGAAATCACCTTTCAACAGCTCGGCATAACGCGCATCGCGTTTGGCTACGCGAGGCAACAGCACGCGCTGGATATCTGCTTTGATTTGCTCTTGAGTAGCCTCCTCGTCGTGTTGGGTACTGACTACGATGGTATCAATACGCAGTGGCTCACCCGCTTCGCTATACTCCATCGTCACTTGGCTCTTGGAGTCAGGACGGAGATACAACATCTCCTTGCCCTCCTTGCGTATGCGCGCGAGCGTATATACTAAGGTGTGTGCCAAGTCGAGGGTCAGAGGCATATAGTTCTCGGTCTCGTCGCTGGCATAACCGAACATCATTCCTTGGTCGCCTGCACCTTGCTCGCCCAGGTTCTCTGTGCCTTGTCCGTCCACACCACGGGCGATGTCGGCACTCTGCTCGTGCAAAGCAGTTAAGATGCCACAACTCTCTGCCTCGAACTTGTAGGCAGACTTGGTGTACCCAATCTCTGCGATGGTTTTGCGCACGGTGTTTTGGATATCCACATATTTCTCGCTGGATACTTCGCCTGCCACAATCACTTGTCCTGTGGTCACCATGGTTTCGCACGCCACGTGTGCGTTAGGGTCTAATGCTAAGAATTGGTCAAGGATGGCGTCGCTGATTTGATCCGCCACTTTGTCTGGGTGTCCTTCGCTGACACTCTCGGATGTAAATAAGTAGTTCATTTTCTATTGTTAGGGTCAAAAAAATCCACAAGCGACTGTTTTGGTCTTGTGGAACAAGTTTTTAGCATTCTTTTATAGAGGTTGCAAGCAGTCCAAATCTATCCTCTTTTCAAAATCGGGTGCAAAGGTACGGAAAAATTTGCGGATATGCAAATTTTGTGTTGAAAAAGTTTTAAGAGTTCAAAAGTTTTAAGGGTAAGTCTTGTTTAGAGAACGGCGCAAGGCGCCTACTGTTTAGGGTTTAGAGGCGTGAATACCCGAATATGATTCGGGAATAAGAAACAAAGAAAGAACAGAATACTCGACTACAAGTCGAGGCAATAGAAGAATATTTACTCGGCGAACTACCGCCGAGCACTTGACAGACAATAGCAGCACATGGATACTCAGCGTGCACGCTGAGTGGTAAAACCATAACAGAAATACCCGAATATGATTCGGGGCTAATGGACAAAGATTGCATAGAATACTCGACAACATGTCGAGGCAATAGAAGAATATTACT
>CAMEKM010000019.1 GCA_945921355.1 uncultured Bacteroidales bacterium | reverse complement strand
TACTCGAACCATCATACTTCTCTTGTTGTTCTACTTGTTGATTCAATTCTTCCATATGTTTAAATTTTTATTATTGTCTTATTTTACTTGTCTTTTTCAAAAGGGTATCTTCTTCTGCATAGTTGATCTATCTCTGCCTATCTCTCTCTCAATTTCTTTCTACCTATTTCTCTTTATTTCTTTCTATTTCTGTCTGTGTAAATAGCTCTTTACCTTAATACCATATTTTGTACGCGTACCCGCACTGCGCGCGTGCGCAAAACGACTGCAAAGTTACCACTTTTTTTTTATTTGTGCAATACCTTTCTGCTGATTTATTGCGAAATGCGCTTAAATCGAAGAAAAACGCGCTTTCAGGCAAATGGTTCTTTTCTTTCTTTTTTCGCAAACACTGCTATTGCCTTAAAACGCATTTTTTTCTCCTCTTTTTTTCTATATAGATTGCTCTATTTTCTCCTTATACCTCTCTTATTCCTCTTCTTATACCTCTCTTATTCCTCTCCTTAGACCTCTCTTATACCCCTTTTATTCTCCTTTTATTCTCCTTTTATTACCCCTTTACTAATCCCTTATCAATTACGTATGATATACGTACCATATACGTAAGATATACGTAGGATATACGTAGGATATAGCGGTTAAAAAGCAAGGAAAACCATAAGGATAACCCTACGTTATCTTTTATATGATTAAAAATCAACGAAAAATGTGCTAAGTTTTATGGGGAGTATAACAAAAAAATCAGGCACTTAGGTTAATCCTTGAGTGTCTGACTTTTCTATTGTAGCGGGACCCAGGATTGAACTGGGGACCTCATGATTATGAATCATGCGCTCTAACCAGCTGAGCTATCCCGCCATGCTCGAAAGATATGTTCTTTTCAAAAGCGACTGCAAAGGTACAATAATTATTTGATTTGACCAAATTTTCAACCATTTTTTTGATATTTTTGTCAAAGATAAGTCCTTTTTTGCAAATTTCTACCCCTTTTTACCTCCTTAAAAGCAGAAAAATAGAGTTTTTTGACAAAAGATTTGCTTGATTCAAATAAATGTTGTAACTTTGCACGCTTTTTCGTGGAAAAAGCATACCATTATTACTTTATTATTAACCCGAGCAAGCAACTCGTGCAGTTGTAGCTCACAAATAAACAAAAACAAATGGCAACAAAAATTCGTTTGGCTCGTCATGGTCACAAAGACTACGCTTACTACCACATCGTAGTAGCTGACAGCCGCTCGCCACGTGATGGCAAGTACATTGAGCGCATTGGCTCTTACAACCCAAACAGCAACCCTGCTACAGTTGATCTCAAATTTGATCGCGCTTTGTATTGGGTAAACGTAGGTGCTCAACCTACTGACACTGTTCGCAACATCCTATCAGGTGAGGGCGTTATGCTCATGAAGCACTTGAATGGTGGTGTAGCTAAGGGTGCATTCTCTGCTGAAGAGGCTCAAAAGCGTTTCGACGCTTGGAAAGCGCAAAAGGATGCTAAGAATGGTAAGATTAGCCAAGCAGAGGCAGACAAGAAAGCTGCTGCTGCAAAAGCATTGTTCGCTCAAGAGGTAGAAACCAACAAGGCTAAAGCTGCTGAGGTAGCTAAAAAACGCCAAGAGGCTGCTGATGCACTCGCTGCTGCTGCAGTAGAGGCTGCTCAAGAGGCTGCTGCCGCTGAAGCAGAGGCAACTGAGACTGCTGAGTAATCACAGAAAATAGGTTTTTTCCTATGATTAGAGTTCAAAACACTGTTTTGAGCTCTTTTCTTTTTTATAATGAATAGCAAAAAAATAGAGCACCTTGAGGTGCCCTATTTTATATTATGGGAGTGTTGATTTTTGACACTTATTGATTAGGATGCTTGAAACTTAGGGTTACAGTAATATCAATTTCACCTACTTTTGTTTTTTCGACATAACTTGCAGACAGGATCAAATCTTCCAATGTTAGAGAGTCCACGTTGAAATGGTCTGTTTCATAAATCTCAGCATAGGAAGTGGTCAATGTGCTATTGGCTAAGGTATAATCATATGTTTTTTCACCGATTGTCAATTTGTTAGCATCATCGAACTTCCATATTTGACCTTTTTCTGATGATTCTTCTCCTCCAGAAGGATCAGTGTCTTGTTTCAAAATTGCACTCACGCATTCCCACGTGCCAACAATAGTTGATTCTGGAGTTGGTTCTGGAGTTGGTTCGCAAGAAATAAATAACATAGGCATAAAAGCCACCAATAAAATTGTAATTAAAAAATTAAATTTGTTCATACTATTAATGTTTTCTAATTATTCTATATTAGGATGTAAGGATGTTCTACTCTAACGAGTGGTGCAAAGGTACAATATTTATTTGATTTGACCAAATTTTTGGTGCTTTTTTTATAAATTTATGAAATATTTGTTTTTTTTGTTAGTATCAGAAAAAAATACTATCTTTGCACGCAATTTTGTTTTTTTGCAAACTATGTTAAATATATCAATTGTATTATACCATCCCGATTGGCAGCAGGTGGCTGAATTGACGCAGGTGTTTTTGCAATCTAAAAAGGTTGAGCATATTTATTGGATCGACAATTCTCCTATTGCAGAAAATAATCTGCCTATCCAATCTACTAAGATTTCCTATAGTCATAATGCACGCAATATTGGCTATGGTGCTGCTCATAATATCGCTATTCGAGAGAGTATTTATGACAACATACCTTATCATTTGGTTATCAATCCTGATATAATTGTGGGT
Source organism: uncultured Bacteroidales bacterium (assembly GCA_945921355.1). Lineage (GTDB taxonomy): Bacteria > Bacteroidota > Bacteroidia > Bacteroidales > Paludibacteraceae > Colicola. The sequence goes on along the minus strand of CAMEKM010000019.1, from coordinate 24,019 downwards.
AGTCAAGTGATAGAAACGCTTTTAGCTTTTATGGATCAGCATCTTGAGGTGGGTATGGTGATGCCTAAGGTGCTCTATCCGAATGGTGAGCAACAATATCTATGCAAGTTGCTGCCAACTCCATTGGATGTGTTTGGCAGACGTTTTCTGCCCAATAGTTGGATTAAAAGAAGGAATGATCGATATGAAATGCGCTCTTCGGGGTATGATAAGATGATGAATGTGCCTTATCTTAGCGGTTGTTTCATGTTGTTGCGTACACAAGCAATACAGAAAGCAAGATTGTTTGATGAACGTTTCTTTATGTACCCTGAAGATGTGGATCTTACTCGGCGTATTCATCGGGATTATTTGACAGTATATTTTCCATATGTAAGTGTTATTCATAATCATGAACATGCATCATATAAGTCGCTGAAGATGATGTGGGTACATGTTGTGAATATGTGTCGATACTTTAACAAATGGGGTTGGTTCGTGGATAAAGAGCGAGATGCATTTAACGCTATGGCGATAAAAGAGTATCTATAAAGTCATATTGGATATGTTGATAAACACGCACAAAAGGGGCTACCAGTTGGTAGCCCCACTGTATTGTGGTTTGTAAAGTGCGCTTAAAGAGCGTTGGTATGCAAAGCCAAACTTGATTTCAAGTTTGCAGCTTTATTGCGATGGATAATGTTGCGTTTAGCTAGTTTATCCAACATTGAACTTACCTTTGGAAGGAGAGCTTCAGCTGCTGCTTTGTCTGTTGTAGCACGCAATACGCGAACAGCGTTGCGAGTGGTCTTTGCATAATAGTGGTTGTGAGCCTTACGAGTAGCCGTTTGGCGAATGCGCTTCAAAGATGATTTATGATTTGCCATCTCTTAAATGTAATGTAATTTAGTTGTTATACTTTATCGTTATTTGTAGTGCCACGGGGAATCGAACCCCGCTTTAGAGAATGAAAATCTCTTGTCCTAACCGATAGACGATGGCACCATTTTCTTCACTATGGGCGAAAATCGGCTGCAAAGGTACTATAAAAAATGCAAATACGCAAATTTTTTTAGAAAAAAATGTGTTTTTGTGTGAAAAAATTGCATATTTCAGTAGAATGTAGTACCTTTGTACCCCAAAATAAGCAAAAAATGATGAAAATACGTAAAGTTTATATTTGTTTTATTATGTGTGTGATGGCATCGTTTGCCTTGGCACAAGATGCAAGAAACACTCTACCTGATTTGCAAACGGCTGAAGAGGATTTCTTTGATCCTACTCGAAATGATAAGCCAAAACAAGAATATCAATTTACCACTCCATGGCGTTTTGAGATAGGATATGCCCAGCTAAATCATCGGACGCAAGATACTTCTGCAATCTATCTCCATGGCTTGCGAGTAGGTGCAACTGTAGATTTTGTTTTGCCATATAATTTCAGCATTCAGACAGGTGCATTAGCAACTTTTACTTACGGACAAAATAATCAGCATTGGCCATCTATGGATGCGGAATCTGCGCAAATCAATATTTTACAGCATAATATTCTTCAGTTGCAATTGACCATTCCTTTGCGCGCGTACTATAATATTACGCTATGGAAGGAATTGCGTATGTTTATTTTTGCAGGTCCACAGCTGCAAGTTGGTTTGACAAATTATGACGTGATAAACAACGAAACTTCAGAATTAACTACGCAATGGATTGAGCAACAGGGTATATCTACACAGTCGGAGGAACGTTATCTTTCCAAAGAACTATATCGTACTAATATTCAGTTCGGTTTAGGTGGCGGTATAGAGTGGGACCGTTATCGCTTGCAAGCTGGCTACGACTTCGGACTCAACAATATCTTGCGTACGCCTATATTGCAAAACCAAAAAATCAACGAATGGGGATGGATGTGTACCTTCTCCTACCGACTATAATCCTATCAGGGCCCCGAAAATCTGTTGATTTTTGGGGAGAGGAAGAACGACGGCAACCCCAACGAACAGAGTGAGTTTATAGTTGCAAGTCCGTTCTGACGAAGCATAATACACCCCCGAGCACAAGCCGAGTGCTTATGGGATATTAGCTAACTATATTATTAACTACAGGGGTGCCTCTCACGGCTGAGATTATACCCTTTGAACCTGGGCAGATAATGCTGCTAAGGAAGTATGAAAAAATTCTCTTTCTTTCTCTCCGCCACTTTGGCGGCAAGTGTCGTTGCACATGCGCAAATGGACACCATCACCCTCACCCGACAATTGGATGAGGTCATCATCAACGCGCCAGTGGCGCAAGTCACGAACAATCACACCGCGCTCACCAATGAGCAGCTCAACCAGAGCAATACGGGGCAAAACCTCCCCTTCTTGCTCTCCGCTACGCCTGCTCTCGTGGCTACCAGCGACGACGGACTGGGAGTAGGGTACACCTATTTCCGCATCCGTGGTACCGATCACACGCGTATCAATATGACCCTCAATGATGTTCCGCTCAACGATAGCGAGAGTCAAACTGTCTTCTGGGTCAATATGACCGATATGGCCAGCAGCATGTCCTCGCTCAATGTCCAACGCGGCGTAGGCACCTCCACCAATGGTAGCGCATCCTTCGGCGCCAGCATCAATATGTCCACCTCCTCGCCTCTCGCCTCTCGCCTCTCGCCTGATAGCCTCATCGCCTCATCCGTAGGCTTATCCTTCAACGGCGGTATGTACAACACTTTCCGCGAGATGGTGAATGCCCATATCGTGCTACCTAACCAATGGCGTGCTAATGCTCGATTCTCCAAAGTCAATTCCGATGGCTTCCTCTACCGCACTGCCTCCGACCTCTATTCCTATTACGGCGACCTCGGTTGGTATGGCGCTAAAACAGAAGTCATTGGTCGTTTCTTTGGCGGAAGCGAGAAGACAGGCATGGGCTGGGATGGCGTGGATTATAACACTGCCTATGGTATCGATGGTGCCGACCGACGCTACAATCCTGCAGGCGAATATACCACTACTGCTGCTGACGGCTCCGATTCTACTGCCTACTATCCCAACCAAACCGACAACTACGCCCAGCAGCATGCACAGTTATCTGTTCTCCATCGCTTTACGCCCCAATGGTCACTCTCTGCCACTGCCCACTACACCCATGGTGCGGGCTACTACGAGCAATACAAACGCAAGAAACTCTCCTACTGGGGATTACCCTACTCGCGCAAAGCTTATGGCATGTATCGCAAGCACCTCAACAATCACTTCTTTGGCGGAGTACTTTCTGCAAAATATGTATCCGAAGTTATTGATTTACAATTTGGTGGCGCAGGAAACCACTATTTGGGTGATCACTTTGGTACGCTCAATTACCTCGAAGATACACTCGTCTTGCCAATCAACCACGAGTATTACCGCAACGAAGCCAAGAAGACCGATGCGAATATCTATGCCAAAGCCAACTGGCGCATTATCCATCGCGCACAAGAGCAACTCTCGCTGTATGCCGACCTGCAATACCGCTATGTGCGCTATGAGCGCAATGGTATGAATGATGAAGATATGACTGACTTGCCTCTTGAGGTGAACTTCCATTTCTTCAACCCCAAAGCGGGCTTGACCTACCAAAATCGCGGACACTTGCTCGCTGCTTCTTTCGCTATTGCTAACCGCGAACCTAGTCGCAACAACTACAAGGAGAATGTCCTCTACGATGCTTCTACGGGCGAATATACGGGCCTGCCTCATGCCGAACGCCTCTATGACTACGAACTGGGGTACACCTACTCGCATCCACGCTTTGCTATTGGGGCGAACCTCTATTTCATGGACTACGACAACCAACTCGTGCTCACAGGCGAGTACAACGATGTGGGAGCGTATAAGACCAAGAATGTCAAGGACTCGTATCGTATGGGAGCAGAACTTACCGCAGGGGTCAAGATTACCAATTGGTTGCGCTGGGACGGTAATCTTGTAGCATCGCGTAATAAGATTCTCAACTACCACCAGTATATCGACCTCTATGACGACCAAGACAACTGGAATTGGGTAGGACAGGATTCTGTGGTAGGTACGACTACCATTGCTTTCTCGCCTACGATTACTGCTTCCTCGCTCTTCACTGTTGATGTGGCGGGCTTCACAGCTACGGTGCAAACCAATGTTGTGAGCAAGCAGTATCTCGACAATACCGAGGACGAGAACGCTATGCTCCGTGCATATTCCACCACGAACCTCAATTTGCAATACCTATTGCCAATAGCCAATAGCCAATGGCCTACTATCCGCCTATTGTGTCAGATCAATAATATCTTCAACGCCAAATATGCCAATAATGGTGGTGCGGAGGCAAGTAGGTTTATGGACGGCAGCCGCTGCTGTTGGTACTACGCCCAAGCAGGCATCAATGTCCATGCAGGATTCTCGGTAACGTTTTGATTAAATTTGCTTTATTGATTAGCATAATTCTTGGTTGGATAAAACGAAAGAAAAAAATCGTTTTATATTTTGTGAATTCATAAAAAAATACTATCTTTGTGCGGTTTTTATTGTTATAGCATTATGTTAGTATCATGAAAATGTCTAATAAATATATCAATCAACGATTTTTTCTTTTGTTAATAAGCATTTTTTATTGTGCTTTTGCTTCTGCATCTTGGTCACCCATCATCCGCCATTTTACTCCTAAAAACTACGGAGCAGGTACACAAAACTGGGACATGGTGGAGCAAGTCAACGGGTGGATGTACGTGGCAAATAATTATGGTTTGCTGGAGACTGATGGTTGCCATTGGAACTTATATGGAATCAGCAACTCAACGGCAGTCCGAGCTATTACAACAGACCGAGATGGCAATATCTATGTGGGTGGAACAGATGAGTTTGGTGTCTTCAGTAGCAACGGGTTAGGCGGGTTGACATATAAACCGCTATCTGTAAACATCCCTGAGCGTTATCGCCAGTTTGGTGAAGTTTGGCGTTTGCAAATAGAAAACAACAAACTATATGTTCAGACACGCCACTACATATTTGTCTATACCGAAGATAATATAGAGGTTCTAGATCCAGGTGCCATTATTTATGAATCCCTTGTTTGGGAAGGAAATTTATATGTAGCCACATCCAGAGATTTATTCGTACAAAGTGGAAGCAGATTACATGCTCTACGTGGTGCGGAAGCGCTACATAACTCTGTGGTTTGTGGTCTCATTCCCTATGGCAAAGAAGGTATGCTAATTGCCACTGATTTTCAGGGTCTTTACATATATAACGGCAAAAGCATCAATCGCTTCTATACCGAATCCGATGATTATATTACAAGAAATCAACTCTATACCATAGCTGTCAGTCACGACAAAATAGCTCTTGGTACAGTTCAAGGCGGTGTAGTTCTATCCGATTTGAATGGCAAAAATTGCAAATATATTACTCGAGAAGAAGGATTACAAAACAACACCATACTAAGTCTACTCTTTGATAGTCAGCAAAATCTATGGATGGGATTGGACAAGGGAATAGACGTGTTAGAAACTACCAATCCTATCTTATTTTACAGAGACCCGAATCTCGATTATGGCTCAGGATATACTAGTTGTGAGCATGAAGGAAAATTGTATTTAGGTACCAATCAGGGCATATATGTACAACCTGCCATCGACGCATCACTGCAGTTTATTGATGGCAGCAACGGACAAGTTTGGAAATTCAGCAAAGTGGGAGAAACACTATTCTGCTGCCATAATCGAGGTTTGTTTATCATCAACGATATGCATTTATATCCACTGGATTGCAACGATGGTGTGTGGAAAGTGACAGCTCTATCCGACTCTACGGCTATCGTGGGTACGTATGTAGGATTCTACTACCTATATCTTTCCCATGGCAAATGGCAACTGCAATTTCTACAAGGTTTTTCAGAAACAGTACTATATCATGAGATAGATGCACAAGGTAATATATGGCTATTGACATCACGTGGGATAGAACGCTTATCTGTGGATTTAAGTACAAGCAAAGTGCATTCAGAGTTAATTATCGGACAAGTAAATGCTCCACGGATATATTCATTAACAAAGTGGCAAAATAATGTGTTGATAACAAGCGACGACTATTGTGCGGTAGTAGATACCAACGGAGTATTATCTACCGACTCTTCCATCTTGTCCAACCTAGCAGGTACACAACGCTATCTAAATATATCGGAAGATATTCATAAAAACATATGGTATATATATGACAATCTTATTGCTGTACGCACATATGATTCGCTGTTGCATACCTACCAAAAAGAAAATATAGCGCTATACAATTCATCCATATTAATTGATGGTTTCTCCAATCTGACACCTTCTATGTATGGAGGTATCGTGATAGGAGGTGTAGATGGTTTTTATAGGATGAACCCAGCAACCACTCAACATAACAGAGAAGAAAATATTTATATACGACGCGTATCTACCCTAACTGATTCACCACAAATCCTATATGGAGAATCCTATCAACATGATATCAAGTCAATCGTGATCCCTGCTGCATATAGAGCTTTGAGAATACAATTCAGTGGTTCCAATGCTCTAGAAAATGCACCTTTGTTCCGAACACGATTACATCCGCTAGAAGAATCCTTTACGCCTTGGCAACAAGAGTCACATCGAGATTTCATTGGTCTTCCCATTGGTGGAGATTATCAACTGGAAGTAGAAATGCTTTCTACACTCAATGGAGAGATCAAAACAAGAACGATCCCTATCTTATTAGAATATCCATTCTACTTTACTTGGTGGGCAAAAGTGATATATATACTGCTCATTATCAGCATAATGTCATTTGCTAGTTGGAGAATTTACCGAAATGTTCAAGATAGTAAAAAGCGTTTGGCAGAGGAAAAGAACAAAGAAATCAATCAACAGCAAATGCGTATCCTACAACTTGAAAACGAAAAAGCACAATTCGACCTTCGCAACAAGAGCCAAGAACTCAGCAATATGCTTCTCTCTGAGGCCAATCGCAAAGAGTGGAACGAAGATATACTCAATGAAATCAGACGCATTGTTGATTGCCTCAATAATGATCGCATTGCAGAAGCAAAAGGCAAGATGCAACATCTTCAACATCGACTTGCACGCAATGAACAGACGTCCATCAACTGGAAACGCTTTGAAGAAAACTTTGATATCGTCAACAATCAATTCATTGCACGTCTCTCTAAGCACTATCCTTGGATGAGCAAGCAAGAACGAAAATTGTGTGTTTATATTCATATTGGATTGTCTAGCAAGGAAATAGCACCATTACTCAACATCTCCGTTCGCGCAGTAGAAATGATGCGCTATCGCATACGCAATAAGATGCAAATTGATTCTTCAATCTCTCTAAAACAACATTTCTACGAATTACAATCAAAAGAATAAACACTCTATTCATCCCTACAAGATTACACAAATTAGAAAAATAAATCACTAATAATTGTGAAATAAAATTAAATCATTATATATCTGAATTCCAGCATTATACAATATTCATGTAGTATTAAATAAATAACAGAGAATTCAAAAAATATGTTGTAAAACATATTCTCGTTTCTTGCACGTATGCGCGAAATCTATTACCTTTGCCGCGTTTTTAACAAAACTCTAATGCAATGAAACGAATTAATCTCTTTTTCCTGCTTCTGCTAATGCCTGTTTTATTAATGGCACAGACACAGATTTCTGGTGTCGTAATGGCAGAGGGCGAACCCGATCCAGTAATCGGTGCAAATGTAATGGTGAAGGGCACTTCGAATGGTACTATCACCGACTTTGATGGTAATTTCCTGCTTGAGGCCAAAGTAGGCGATGTCTTGGTAATCTCCTACATGGGTTATATTACCCAAGAAGTCAAAGCCACCGCTGCTTCAATGCACATCACACTCAAGGCCGACAATGTGATGCTCGAAGAAGTGGTAGCCATCGGCTATGGTACGATGAAAAAGTCAGACCTTACAGGTTCTGTCGCATCTGTGAAGGCTGAGGATTTGCAAAAAACTCCTATGGCAACTGTTGACCAAGCCTTACAAGGTAAAGCTGCTGGCGTTACTGTGAATGCTAATTCGGGTCAGCCTGGTGCTGGTGCCGAAATCCGAATTCGCGGTATAGGAACTATCAAATCCGTAGCTAATCCTATTTATGTTGTAGACGGTGTGGTACTAACTGACATTAACTTCCTCACGCCATCAGATATCGCATCTATGGAAATTCTCAAGGATGCTTCTGCTACTGCGATTTATGGTAGTCAAGCAGCTAATGGTGTAATTTTGATTTCCACTAAGTCAGGCGACAAGAATCGCAAAGCTGGCATTAGTTTCAATGCTTATTGGGGTATTCAAAACCGCTGGCGTAAGTTAGATGTTATGAATGCTATGGATCAAGCCGAAACGGAGATTCTAATGGCGGGTGGAGCGAAGGCCATCAGCAACTGGAACAAAGGGTTTGATTATTGGTGGCAAAAGACAAATAATGTAGGCGGTAAGAACCCATTCTATCCAGTCAATTTTGACTATGGAGAGTATGCGGAAGCAGGAGGTACGGATTGGCAAGACGCTGTATTCCGCCCTAATGCGTTGGTACACAATTATAGCCTTTCTGTGGATGGAGGTGGAGAATGGGGAGCATATATGTTATCTGCAAGTTACTTTAACCAAGATGGTACCTTGTTAGGTAGCAACTATGAGCGTCTAACGATTCGTCTGAACACGCATTTTAATGTGCGTCCATGGTTAAAAGTGGGTGAAAACCTTGCCTTTGCTACAAGCAAATCTCGTTGGGCAATGAATAACAACGCTTCCCCTCAGGCTTCTGTTTTATCTGCGGCGTTGGCAATGGCACCTTGGGATCCTGTTTACTATCCAGAAGATGCTGAAAATGGTTTAGGAGAATATATAGGAGGTCAACCTTCAGCTGCGTCCAACTTCACGAATGTTGTGAATCCAATGTCTATGATTAACAACACAGTACCTAATAATAATATCGAGCGTTGGGTGGGAGATGTCTATCTGGAAATCCAACCAGTTGATGGACTTACCATTCGTCCTTCTTTGAGTATGGATATGAGTAACAATAGGGATCGCACATTCAATTATGCTTATAAGTACTCTAATGCCGACTATCGTGAGCACAACTCTGTAGGAGCATCAATGACTCGTCATATGACACTCACCAACGATAATATCATCACATATTCGCAAGAAATAGACAAGCACAGTTTCTCTGTCATGGCGGGTGAAACGATGCAGCAGTACGATTATTACAATATGGGTATTGGTGGTCAAGACATCGTTAATATTGACGAGAAGAATTGGTATGTCTTCAATACTCCAAACGACTCTACAAGAACATCGGGAGATGCGGTTTCTCGCACACGCCGCCTTTCTGTCTTTTCTCGCGTGCATTATTCGTATGACGACAGATACATTGCAACAGTGAACTTCCGCGCTGATGCATCCTCTAAATTTAAGAAGAGCGATGCAGGCGTGTGGGGATATTTCCCCTCAATGGCATTAGCATGGCGTATTAATCAAGAAGCATTCTTGGAAGATAAGCAATACTTAGACAATTTGAAGCTGCGATTTGGTTGGGGACAAGTGGGTAATGACCAAGTGAATGAATCTGCATTTGTGCAGTCCATTGAAACCCCTGGTCCTTATTTCGTTGGATATGTCATAGGTGGCAATGTCGTTCCTGGTGCGGCTGTGCTATCACTGGTTAATGAGAATGGTAGATGGGAAACCACTGAACAATGGAATGTTGGTTTAGATTTCGGATTCTGGAATGGTAAACTATCTGGAACGCTGGAAGGATATGTGCGTGATACGAAAGATGCTATAGTTAGTGTTAATGCACCTGCGCATGTGGGTAACCACTGGGCAATGTCCGCCAATTTAGGTACCGTCCGCAATATGGGTGTCGAATTAACGCTTGGTCACAACAATCGTGTCAGTGATTTTGAGTATGGTATCCATGCGAATCTCTCGTTCGCTCGTAACCGCGTAATTCGTATGAATGGCGGTAGTCCTGATTATGGAGATCGTACGAAAACAGACGAGGGCTTGCCTGTCCGCTCTTTCTGGGGATATAAGTATTTAGGTGTATATGCTTCTGACGAAGAGGCTGCCGCACATTTGCCTAATTCTACCAATGTGGTTAATGAAGGCGACTCTAAATATGAAGATCTTAGCGGTCCTGCTGGAGTACCCGATGGAAAGATTGATGACTATGATTGCCAAGTGATTGGTAATCCATTCCCTTGGCTCACAGGAGCATTGACTTTTAATTTAGGATGGAAAGGTATTGATTTTAGTATCAATTTCCAAGGCGTATATGGCAACCAAATATACAATGCGTTGCGAGAGCGCTTAGAAGGAACAGGACAAACAGCCACTTTGAGTTCTTCCATGAAAGATGTTCACATCTATTACAATAGCGACAAACGTCAAGCGATGGAAGCAGCAGGTATTGATTGGCGTGCTTATATGGACCAATATAATGGTAGTATTCCTAACCCGCATGGTAATTCTATGAATGCAGCTGTTTCTTCTCGTTTTGTAGAAGATGGTTCATATCTGCGCTTGAAGGACTTAACATTGGGATACACACTTCCTAAGAAGTATTCACAGAAGGCATTTATAGAGCGCATTCGCGTCTATTTTACTGCCAGCAATTTGTTGACATTGACCAAATATACTGGCTATGACCCAGAAGTGGGTGGAGGTGTAGACTATGGTAATTATCCACAAAGTCGTACATTTATATTTGGTGTTAATTGTGACTTTTAATTAGAAGGAGGAAAAGAATATGAAAAAGTTAGTGTATTTAATATTAGCCGCTTTCACATTGGGAATATCTGCTTGCCATTGGGTTGCAGAGCCTACACCAGGTGTCTCTCAACTAGAAGATTACTATGTTTCAGGTGTTGCTTGTATCAATAATGTCAATGCCAATTATGTGCCTTTGGCTTGGGAATTCAATAATACATACTACAGCGAGTGGTTTATTGGCGATGTGATGTCCGATGATGCCCTCAAAGGTGGACAAAACATTTCAGACATGGCTTCCGCATACGAACTGGAAAATTTCAAAGCGAATGCTGACAATGAGATTGCACACGAGTTTTTCAAAGCACAATACGAAGGTATTGCGCGTTGCAACTCATCGTTGATTTATATCCCTGCTGTCAAATGTGACTCCAATATGAATGCTTCGTTGAAGGAGCGTTTGTTGGGTGAATGCTATTTCCTACGCGCATACTACTATTTCCGTTTAGTTCGTACTTATGGCGGTGTGCCTATAACGCTCAAAATTGAAAATGATGATAGCCAATGGGAGTTAGCAAGTTCAACCAAAGAGCAAGTTTATGCGCAAATCATCTCTGATTTAGAGGAAGCAGAAAGTCGTCTATGGAACAAAAGCGAAACGAGTGGGGATAATATGGGACGTGCTACCAAAGGTGCCGCACAAGCCATGCTTACCAAAGTGTATATGTACATGAATCAACCAGATAAAGCTGTACAATGGGGCAAGAAATTCTTAAAAGAACAAGCTACAGAATATAACTTAGTACCTAATTTCGCCGACAACTTTACGATTGCTGGCGAGAATAATAGCGAATCCATCTTTGAGATTCAATACGAGAATGAGGGTACTTCTGACTATGGCACAGGAAATGGTTCTACACGCGGTACATTCACTACGGTTCTCACTCGCTCACGCTCTACCAATATGGGCGATGAAGGTTGGGGATTCAACAAACCTACTCACAACCTCTACAATGAGTTCGAAGAAGGTGATGCTCGTCGCGATGCAACCATTATATTGTTAGATGCAGAGCATTTGGGTGACCAGGATACATATTTGGGCACATCCTACTTAAATCGCAAGACGGGATTGTACAACGAAGATGGTACTGGATATACCCACAAGAATGCACATAATACCCGTGGTGTACTAAACAACAAGCAAATGCGCTTATCCGATTTCTACCTTCTTTATGCTGAAGCATGCGAGGCCATAGGTGATGAGGCAACCGCCACTGAATATCTTAATAAGGTACGCACGCGTGCGAATATGCCTTTGTATCCAAATTATACTTTCTCTATCAACGGTGCGGTAGTTCAGAACCCAACTTTGTTAGAGGCTATCCGCCACGAACGTCGTGTGGAACTTGCTATGGAAGGACACCGTTGGTTTGACCTTTGCCGATGGGGAGTGGCTTATGAAGTGATGACTGCTTATATGGCACTCGAATCCAACGAAGCAAAAGCAGAAATGCAACCTTTCCAAAAGGGAGTGCATGAGTTGCTACCTATACCTTCAAAAGAACGCCAACTCAATCCTTTATTAGGACAAAATCCTGGATATTAAAAAACGGTCAAGAAGACTGTATAAATAATTATTTATTAACCAATTAATTTTATTAAACAATGAAAAAGTTTCTTTTATTCGCACTTGCTGCTTTCACATTAGTGGCTTGCGAGCCAAAATCAGAACCAGAGATTGATGGTAACAAACCAGGTACAGAACAGCCAGGTGATGAGCCTGAAAAACCAGGTGATAAACCAGGTGACGAACCTGCTGGTAGCCCTTATGCAGAATTCGCACAACTGAATGGATCTGCATACTATGTATTCTTCCTCCAAGCAGGTGCTACTGAGTACATCGGCAACAAAGTGATTTACAACTTTGGTCCTAACGACAATGCTGGTCAAGGTTCTCGCTGGCTTTACATTTGGAATAATACATTCGTAGGCGGTACTGCAGTTGGACCTGATCCATTTGACCAAGCTGAAGGTTGGACAGCATTGGCACAAGGAACAGATGGTTGGGCAGGAGCAGGCCTTTGCGTAGCAATCAATGATGCGAACAATACTTCTGGCGCAGGCGCTGCTGAAGATTTGGCTGCATTGACAGCTATTCAAAATCATATTACCAACTACGAAGAGTGGTATTTGGCTGTTGCTTTGAAGAATACACTTTCAGGTGCTGCTTATGACTTCCAATTAATTGGTAGCAATGTAAATGGAACAGAGGCTGGTAACGGAGTCGTTAATGTAAAACCAGCAGCTACAGGTGAGTGGGTTTATCTAGAGTATAAACTCTCTGAAATAGCTGGACTGGAGTTTGGTGACTTTACCAATAATGGTTCTAATATCTTGACCGTTGTTGCTAACCCTTATAAGTCTAATGCACAATTAGACCTTGGTTATGCATTCTTATATAAGAAGTAAATCTGTTATTTTAAGAGTCAGCGAGGGTCCTTCGCTGACTCTTAATTCCCTTTATTCAAATAATATCCATTAAACATTATTACACTCCCATGAAATATATTAACTTATCCGTCCTTACTATAATATTAGCTTTTATCTCGTGTACACAACAAAACGAGCCGATAGTTGATTCCAATGAATATGCTTATGTGCAAGGTAAAAGCCCTAAACGCGGTGTGAGTTTCTCATGGCAGATGAGTGAAGATTTCGACTTGTTGGGGAGCGCTATCTCTTGGAGTTACAACTGGGGTAACTCTCCCGCCGCAACTATGGAAGATAAATACCAACAGTATGGTATTCAATATGTACCTATGTGTTGGAACAATAATTATTCTGTAAATAAAATCAACAACTATTTCTCAACCCACGCTGGCACTAATTATCTATTGGGTTACAACGAACCCAATTTAACAGACCAAGCCAATATGACTCCTACGCAAGCTGCAGAAAGATGGGGTGAGGTGGTTGAATTAGCAAAAACAAATAATGCACGCTTGATTTCTCCTGCTCTCAACTGGGGTACGCTTGCTGGGTATCATAATGGTGTGCAATGGTTGCAAGAATTTTTCAATTTAGTTAATCCCGACGATATCTATGGTATCGCTGTACACATATACATGAATTCTGCTAAAGCTACCTTGGGAGACCTTCAGCGTTATAAGGTGTTTGGTAAACCTTTGTGGCTCACAGAGTTTTGCGCATGGGAAGGTTGCAACTCCTCGGCAGCACAATGCCAATTTATGGCTCAATGTATCAACTCTTTAGAGCAAGATCCAGATATAGAGCGTTATGCTTGGTTTATTCCTCGTTGGCATCAAGCTACAGAATCTGCACCATACATGCAATTAATTACTAAGACCAAACCATATCGCTTAACAGAAAGAGGATACCTCTTTATCAATATGTCTACTTTTGATAAGGATGCGATATATCCATGTGGCAAACGCATTCCTGCTGAGCACTATCGTGCTTGTAGTGTGGATGAGAATTACGTCTCTCCTCAAATTGCTATTGGTACTGATGTGGATGGACGATTGCAGATAGATGGTTTGGCTCTCAACCAATGGATGGATTATAAGATAAATATGCTATCAGGCGTGAAAGATTTCCAAATCCGCTACACTGCTACTCGTGATTCAGAAATAACTATCTATAATGTAGATGAGAATGGCAATGAAACAGCGTTGCAAACAGTTGTATTGCCTTCTACTGCCTCCAAAATAGCATGGACTACACTGACTGCTGATTTTGTTCCTACATTAGGCACACAAGTGATTCGTCTGAAATGTACCAAGGGTTTAGTACGTATGAATTGGTTTAAATTTAAATAAAATACTTTATAAAACTACTTAATTTTTCCGCATTATGACAAAATATCTACACATAACCATCTTATTAGCAGTATTCACCATGCTGCCTCTTTCTGCTCAAACATTAGAGATTGACTCTTTTGAACAGTCTGCTACTGCGTGGACATCCGTTTCTTGTGGATCAGAATGGACCGAAAATCCCGATATCATAGGGCTCAATCGTTCATGCGGCACTTTGATGATAGTGCGTGCTCCAGGTTGCGATAATTGGTCTGGAGCACTGAAAGCCCTATCAACACCCATCACGGGGTATCGATATGTACATGTCCTTATGTATCGCAATAATACTAATCTTCCTAATCTCAAAGTTTATGATCCCGAGAAGGAGAATGAATCTGCTGATTTAGAACCAATGACCACCAATATCGTTGCTAACCAATGGCAAGATGTAGTTTTTGATGTGCAAAATCATGCCATTAATTTTATTTTCCTGATGGTAGATCGAACCGATATTGATCAAGATGCATGGATGTATATTGATGATATTTTATTAAGCAATGACCCCACGCCACGTACTTCCCCTAACGCAGTTTGTGAGCAAAGTCCTTCTACTCCTTCAGAGGATGCTTACACCCTCGTTTGGAACGAAGACTTCACCGACGCTACCCTCGACCGCAAGGTTTGGAACATAGAGGTCAATGGCGATGGCGGTGGCAACAACGAGTTGCAATACTATTGCGAAAAAGGTGTAACCCTCGCTACCGAACCCACTACAGGCAAACGCTGCCTTGTGCTCACTGCCACCAAAGAGGACTACTATGGCAAGAAATGCACCTCGGGTCGTGTCAATACCAAGAATAATCTCTACTACACCTTCGGCAAGATCGAAGCGCGTATCAAGTTCCCCAATACGGCCAATGGCTTATGGCCTGCGTTCTGGCAGATGGGTAATGACTTCGATCAAGTAGGATGGCCACGCTGCGGAGAGACCGACATCATTGAGTTAGGCAATGTCAATGGTATCAACCGTGGCACCCAAGACCGCTACTTCAATGGCGCTCTACACCTCGGCTCTGCTTGGAACACCGTATGGAGCGATGCACAAGACATCACCTATCGCTATTCCGTAGAAGACACCTTCCATATTGTCACCATGATCTGGACACCCACCTCTATTGACATGTATATGGACCGCGATGCCCACCCGGGCGTAAAACCCTATTTCCACGCCGACTTAGAGCCCAACAACGATGCCAACTACGACCGTAGTCGCGTCTTTGCTAAGCCCAACTTCATCATCGCTAACCTCGCCGTAGGTGGCAACTTCCCTCAGATTTGGGACATCAACAAGATCACAGCCCTTGCCAATGGTCCACGCTCCGTCTATATCGACTGGATTCGTATCTACCAACAAGGTACCGACAAAGAGACCTTTGTATCGCCATCACCAAGCGATGATATCGAACCCGACAATGGCACAGCTGTGGATAATATCACCCTCACCCAACCAGCGCAAAAGGTGATCATGAACGGACAATTATATATCTGCAAAGACGGACAACTATACAACATCGTAGGACAACCACTCTAAACAACACTACACTATGCTACACCACACTAAACAATTCTGCACCATTGTCTTCGCCATCCTCCTCACTGCTTGTGGAGCGCGTGAACCATATACCCTCGTATGGGAAGACGATTTCAATGCCCCTACGTTGGACACTGCTTATTGGAACGTGGACGATAACGCTCGTGGTGGAGGCAATGCCGAGATGCAGTACTACACCCCCCGCAATGTCACTATCGAGCATCATCCCGTATCGGGCGAGTCATGCCTCGTGCTCAATGCCAAACGCGAGGACTATCGCAATCGCCCTGCCACTTCGGCACGTGTCAATACCCAGGACAAAGTCACCGTTTGCTACGGCAAGATCGAAGCGCGTATCGCTTTCCCTTACACGGGCAATGGTCTATGGCCTGCGTTTTGGATGCTGGGCAATAACCTCGCTACCAACCTTGGCAATGATGATTCCATTGATCAGAAAAAGAAGCAGTTAGAAGCGCAAGGGCGCGTGGTATGGCCCAAATGCGGTGAAATCGACATCGTAGAGATGGGTCACAAAGATGGTATTGAAAAAGGTGTGTCCGACCGCTATTTCAATGGTGCTGCGCATTGGGGCGAGAGCTTCAACGATGGCAAGTACCCTAACCAAGCAGGCGTATGCGAAGCCCCTTATCCTGTACAAGGCGACTTCCACCTCTTCACCGTCATCTGGACCGAAGATAGTCTGGCTATGTACCTTGACCAAGACCAATATCCCGAAGTAGCACCTTATTTTGCCCTCTCGTTGCGCGATAAATCGATCAACGAACCAGGACACTACTTCAATCACCCCTTCTATATCGTGCTCAACTTGGCAGTAGGTGGCTTCTTCTCAGGGCTACCAATGCACGAGAAGTACCCCGAGGTATATACTGCCGACCACGAGAACTTCCAACGTGTCACCGCCCTCCCTGCCGATGGCACCCCCGTCAAAATGTACATCGATTATATACGAATTTATCAACAAAAATAATAACGTGAAACCACTCACGCAAAGCCACTTTACGCGTTAGCCATTTTCGCGAACAAAGTGAGCCATCAACGTGAGCGAAGCGAACAGAAGATTATGAAACTCTCTATCAAAGAAAAACTCGGCTACAGCCTGGGTGATACTGCCTCACACTTTGTGTGGGACATGGTCAATTTCTGGTTAATATTCTACTATACCGACGTACTCGGTATCAGCCCCGCATGGTCCACTGCCATCGCAATCCTCGGCACCATCATGGATGCGGTCATGGATCCTATCGTAGGCATCTGGGCTGACCGCACCAACACCCGTTGGGGTAAGTTCCGTCCGTTCTTGCTCTTCGGTTGCATTCCTTTTGCGCTGTTTGTCTTCCTTGCCTTCCTCGGTCCCGACCTGCAAGGCAATGCCCTCATCGCATACATCCTGCCTATGTTTATTGGCTTGCGTATCATCTATGCAGTAGTCAATATCCCTTACTCCTCTTTGGGAGCCGTGATGACCAATGACTCCATCGAGCGCGCAGGGCTCAACTCCTACCGTTTCGTGGCTGCCAACATCGGCCAGTTACTCGTTTCGGGTTTCGCTCTCTATATCGTCTATTACCTCGGCTCGCACGCTACAGGCATGGACTACTCCATTATGTCCGATGACGGTGCGCGCAAATTCTTCATGGAAAACGGCGCAGGTAATACTGACCTCGTGCGCTCATCCTATATCATCGGTTTCAGATATCTCGTGGCTATCTTCGGTGCAATAGGTGTGATTCTCTTCCTCATCACATTTGCTACCACCAAAGAGCGTATTGCTCCACCTAAACGCCAAGAGACCGACCTCAAGCACGACTTCAAGTACCTCTTCAAGAACCGCCCATGGGTAGTATTGATGCTCGTAGGTATTGTTTCCTTTATCATGTTTGCTATCCAAAACATCTCCGCGACTTACTACTTCAAGTATTTCCTCGATGCCGAGTCCAAAAGCCAAATCTTCAATATCCTTGGTACGGTAGCACTCATCATCGCTATTCCTACCACCAAACCATTGGTCAAGAAGTTTGGCGCTAAGCAACTATATATCGTCTGCTCATTGCTCTCAGGACTATTCTTCTGTTTGCTCTATTTCGCAGGCACCAATTTCGTACTCATCAACGTCTTCAACTGCTTGGGTAAGATTGCCTATGCACCTGCTATATCGTTGCTTTGGACCATGCTCGCCGATGCTGCTGACTATGGCGAGTGGAAGTTCCAACGCCGCACCACAGGCCTCTGCCTCTCTGCAGCGGTCTTCGCACAGAAGATAGGTTGGTCCATCGGTGCTGCTCTCTTTGGTGCTATCATGACTGCTGTTCATTTTGATGCTACAATGGGCTTGCAACAAATCCAAAACGACCCTACTATCATGAACTGCATCCATTGGCTCTTTGGCATCTTGCCGGGTGTACTCTATGCATCATGCGCTATCCTGCTGGCATTCTACAACCTCGATACCCCAACCCTACAACAAATGAAATCCGACCTTGAACAACGTCAAGATTAAGACAATACTACACAACTATAAACAACTCTAAACAACTCTAAACAATGCTACACAATCCTACGGGAAAATACATCGATATCCACGGCGAACGCTTCTACTGCATTGAGAACTACGATCACATGCAGCCGTTCTTCATATCGCTGGCCAGCGATACCGACCTTTGGATGTACGTCTCATCCACAGGCGGACTCACATGCGGTCGCCGCAACCCCGAACAGGTGCTCTTCCCATACTACACCGATGATAAGATTACCGAGAACTACGAGCAGACTGGTCCTAAGACTATCCTCCGCGTACAAACGGCACAAGGCACCAAACTCTGGGAACCCTTCTCATCGCGTCAGATGGGCACCTACCATATCATTCGATCCATTGCCAAGTCGGTAACGGGCAACCGCCTCATCTTCATTGAGAAGAATATAGATTTGGGTATCACCTTCTCCTACGAGTGGGCACCTGCTACCCATCTCGGATGGGTGCGCACAGCGCATCTCTCCAACGAGACCGATGCCCCTATCACCGTCGAGGTATTAGATGGCTTGCAGAATGTCATGCCTTCGGGAGTAGAGCGTATCACGCAAAACACCTTCTCCACGCTGGTCGATGGCTACAAGCGCACCGAACATGTTGGCAATGGTATGGTACTCTTCCGCATGGAAGCTATCCTTGTGGACCGTGCCGAACCCAGTGAATCCCTTCGCTGCAACACTATTTACACATTATTCCCTAATAATAACTCCCTTCCCTTTAGGGAGGGGATGGGGGTAGGCTGCCCTATCACTTACCTCTGCTCCTCTGCCCAACTCGACACGTTCCGTCGTGGTGGCACTATCCAACCAGAATCCGAGTCCAAAGGTGTCCGCGGAGCCATCTTCGCCCATTTTACTCTATCCTTATCGCCTAATGCCCCAATAGCCCCATCGCCTAATGCCCCAATAGCCTCATCACCTAATAGCCTCCAGTGGCACTTCATCTGCGACGTCATGCAAGACGCTGTTTCCGTTCGCCGCAGCATGGCGTTCATACAGCAACCCGATGCAGTAGCGCAGTTGCAGTCAGCACTGCAAACCACTACCGCCAACCTGCGCCAAATAGTGGCGCAGAACGATGGTGTACAGTCCACGGCGGATGAGGCCAATGACGCACGCCATTTTGCCAACACGCTTTTCAACACCATGCGCGGTGGCTTCTATTGCGACAATTATCAGATCTCTGGTCCCGCTTTCGCAGCACATGTCGCCCTCTTCAACCGCGCTTTGGCGGACAAACACCATACTTTCCTCAGCGACCTGCCTGATTCGATTTCCTATGCCGAACTCGACCAAGCCGTACAGGAGCGCCAGGACCACCAACTCCACCGCCTATTCATGGAGTACTTGCCACTCACATTCTCGCGCCGTCATGGCGACCCCAGCCGTCCATGGAACCTCTTTGATATCCGCGTGAAGGATGAGCAAGACCGCCATATCATATCCTACCAAGGCAACTGGCGCGACATCTTCCAGAACTGGGAAGCTCTTTCGCTCTCCTATCCTGATTATGTGAATAGCATCATCGCTAAGTTCCTCAACGCAACCACAGCCGATGGCTATAATCCATACAAAGTAACCTCCGAAGGCATTGATTGGGAGGTCATCGAACCCGAAAACCCATGGTCAAACATCGGCTATTGGGGCGACCACCAGATTATCTATCTCTGTCGCCTACTCGAACTCAGCCACAAGCACAACCCTGAGGCATTGCGTGATATGTTGGGCATGCGCGAGTTTGCTTTCGCGGCTGTGCCGTATCGCTTCCGCTCCTATGCGGACATCGTGCGCGATCCTAAGAACACCATCACGTTCGACCAAGCAGCCCACGACCATATCTTCTCGCAGCTATCCACCTACGGACAAGATGCACGCCTCGTGATGGGTACTGACAACCAACCACTCTTGGTTACTTTCACCGAAAAACTGCTCATCACACTGCTCACCAAACTCAGCAATTTCATTCCCGAGGCAGGTATATGGATGAACACCCTGCGCCCTGAGTGGAACGATGCCAATAATGCGTTGGTGGGCAATGGTGCCTCTATGGTCACGCTCTATTACATGCGCCGCTTCGTGGCATTCCTCATCGACCTATATCAGTCAGAGGAAACCACCTACGCTCTCTCCGAAGAGGTTGTACTCTTCTTGCGCAATATACTGACCGCTATGGTCAATCACTTGCCAGAGCAAGCCGACCAACCAATCTCCTTCACCGACCACACCCGCCGCACCTTCACCGACCAAGTGGGGCGTGCAGGCGAGGCTTACCGCAACGCTATCTATGCCGGACACTCGGGCAAGAAAGTGGAGATGGACGCATCCCTCATCTGCCAGTTCCTCAATATGACGCTTGATTTCATCGACCAGTCTATCGATGTCAACCAGCGCGAAGATGGTCTATACCATGCCTACAATCTCGTGAAGTTCGACCGTGGCACTATCGCCATCAGCCACCTCTATGAGATGCTCGAGGGTCAGGTGGCAGTCCTCTCTTCTCGCCGTCTCGATGCTGAGCAAGCAGCCCATCTCTTAGATGCTATGCGCCAGTCTGCGCTTTATCGCGAAGACCAACGCAGCTATATGCTCTATCCCGCACGCAAGCGCGCGTCTTTCTTAGATATGAACACCCTGCCAGAGGAGGCGCTATCCTTGCCTATCGTGCAACGCCTCTTGGCTCATCATGCTACGGACATCCTCACGCAAGACTGCACTGGTAAGGTACATTTCTCGGCTAACTTCAACAATGCCGACTTCCTCTTGCGTGCCATTCAACGCAGCAGCGAGAACATCACCCCAAAGGAGACAGAGCAACTGCTCAACCTCTACGAGCAGCTCTTCAACCACCATGCGTTCACGGGACGTTCAGGCACCTTCTACAAGTACGAAGGTCTGGGTTGTATCTACTGGCACATGGTCAGCAAACTCCTCCTCGCCGTCGGCGAATGTATCCAGGCCAATAGCCAATATCCAATAGGCGGAACGCCGTCCCATAGCAGCGAAGCTGCGTCCAATCTAATCGCCCATTACAAAGCGATTAGAGAAGGCATCGGCTCCCACAAGACCCCTGCCGAGTACGGCTCTTTCCCATTCGATGCCTATTCACACACACCATCGATGAGCGGAGTGCAACAACCGGGCATGACAGGACAAGTCAAGGAGGACATCATCTCTCGCTTCTTCGAGTTGGGTGTACACGTGCAAGACGGTCAAATTACCTTCTGCCCCATCATGCTCACCGATGCAGACTTCCGCGATGGCGAACTGCGCTTCTCGTATTGTGGCACAGAGATTATCTACCGCAAAACGGGCAAGGGCACAGGCAGTGTCACCCTCACCCCAGAACAAAGCAAACACATCTTCGCCCGCGATGGCGAAATCAAACAATTAATAATAGAACTATAAAAAAGCAAGTAACCATTTTTGTTTTCGCTCACCAATGCAACTTGTTGCATTCATTTGAGCGAAAAACAAAATACAAACATGAATTGACGATAATTGACAACACAATTGACCCTAATTGTCTTTAAAAAAATATCCATATGAGAAAGTTATTAATCGCATCATCACTCTTCTTGTTGGTATCTTGCACCGCCAAAGTCCCCTCCACCCACGTGTGGCTCACTTCTGCTGCGGGCGACAAATGCACCGAACAAAAGGCAGTCGTTTTCCACGAGGGTACAGCCGACAATGCTATCACCATCCACGTGGATGAGCGCAAGCAAACCATCGACGGCTATGGTGGCTCGCTCACCGAGTCTTCGGCTTTCGTGCTTGCGTGCCTCACGCCCGAGCAACGCCAGAGCGTGCTCCACGAACTCTTCTCCGAGGAGGGTGCCAACTTCTCCGTAGTCCGCACACAAATCGGCTCATCCGACTTCTCTGTCGAAGGCAAGTACGCCCTCACCGAGGTGGACGGCGATACCGAGATGAAGCACTTCTCGCTCAACCGCGACAAAGAGGGTTTCCCTTCCTCCAAGTACCCACAGGTGAAGGATGAGCAATACGACCTCTATCACCTTATGCTGGACGTCTGGAATATCAAGCAAGGGCAGTCGGACAACACCTATCGCATCATGGCGAACACTTGGACCGCGCCTGCATGGATGAAAGACAACCAGAAGTACTACGAGCGCGAGAACGGCGTAGCCCGTGGCGGTGCGCTGCTGCCTAAGTACTACCAAGCATATGCCAATTATATCGCCGCTTACATCGAGGCGTGGAAGGCAGAGGGTATTAATATATGGTCTGTGACCCCTGTCAACGAACCTATGGGCAACGATGGTGGTTGGGAGAGCATGGATTTCTCGCCACAAGTCGAGACCGACTTCATCAAGAACTACCTCGCACCTACGCTCATCCGTCGTGGACACGGCGATGTGGCTATCTTTGGCTTCGACCAAAACATCTTCGAGATGATGCCTTACGCCGATGCTATCTACCAAGACTCACTTGCCAACCAATACACTACTGGTATGGCTGTCCACTGGTATGGCAGCACCATCGGTTGTTTCCCAGAGACACTCGAAGAGGCACATGCCAAATACCCTAATAAGACTATCTTCCACTCTGAGGGCTGTATCGACAACCTCGGTTGCCCACCATGGGACGGTGTTACTGACCCTGTTGGCTTCCAAGAGTCTGGATGGTTCAATAACGATGCGTTCTGGTGGGACAAGATTGCCACCGACTGGGCATATTCCACCCGTTGGGCAGGTGGCATACACCCTAAGTATTCGCCAGTCTTCCGCTATGCGCAGTATATCATTGATGGCACCAACCACTGGCTCACGGGCTATTGCGATTGGAATATCGTGCTCGACTCCATTGGCGGACCTAACCATGTGAACAACTTCGCAGGTGCTCAAGTTATGATAGACTATGCCAACGATATCATTTACTACACACCTTATTATTACGTACTCAAGCAGCTCTCTCGCTCCATGCGCCCAGGCGATGTGGCGTTGCAAGTGGACTACCCTGCTACCATGAAGACGGGTGCAGATTGCGAGACCCAAGATATCTTCCTCTGTGCCGTAGAGAAAACCGATGGCTCCTATGCCATCAATATCCTCAACATGGGGCCAGAGACCACCCTTCCTGTGCAATTGGGCAACCACTATGCGAAGGTGAACCTCCCTGCTTCCTCCGTCCAAACCATCATCGTAAAATTATAACAAAACTATATTTTTCAATATTTTTGTAGCAAGCGTAGCGCAGCGTATTTTTGTTAAAAAAAATTGACCCTAATTGTCTTAAAAAAAACCAAGTAAGAATATGAAACGCCTCATTCCTTTAATAGCCCTTTTCGCTC
>CAMEKM010000018.1 GCA_945921355.1 uncultured Bacteroidales bacterium | reverse complement strand
CGATTCTTAAGAAACCTTTTTAGGAATAGTGTAAACCTTTTTCAGTTTTAATCACTTTTAGGTTTCCTTCGGGCTACGTGACCATTTCGCGACCGCTGTAGCACATCTATTACCTATCTGTATTATATATGTGGCTCTCCCTATTCTACTCATAAAAAGTGCGGACATTATTGCCCGCACGTAAAAAATATCAATTGTCAACTGTCAACTGCCAATTGTAACTATTTCACCTCCTGCCCCATCACATCGTATGTCTTTCCATCGCGTAGGATGAGTAGTTGACCGTTGCGGAGGAGTTTAGATACATTCACCACTTCACCTGCTATATTTTCCAAATTGGTTTGCTTTATTGTAATGACTATATTTTCTGACTCCGTGCTACCACAATCCGTTTCAACAACATATTTAAGTACTACTTGTAAGATACCTGACTTCAATGGTTCATCAGTCAAGATTTGCCAATCGCCATTCTCAAGGATATACCATGTTACCAACGCATTGGGTGCATACCATGTATTAGCAGCGATATGTGCCTGTATCTCCGCATTAGGCATCGTTACGTCAATTGATTCACCTATACTAACAAGAGGCCATATGATTGATTCAGGCAAAGTTTGTGTATAGATATTCAAACTTAATTCGTGCAGCACACTATCACACTCCATACCCACGTATGGCTCCGTTGCGGTATATGTACCAGCTTCTGTAAGCCATTGACCATACCACTCATATGGTAATTCAGTAGAGCAAAGTTTTAGCTCCTCATATTCTGCTGTTGCATCTGGAAGTATAGTCAAATGGAGCATGAGAATACTATCGCAGCCAGCTGGGGTAGATAGTGTGTCGCTATACGTACCTGATGCGGTATATACATGATTATTCCAGAGGTATTGATCGCATGCTGTAGCCACATATTCCACCCATTTCGTTTGTTCAACAGCTAATGCTGGTGTCGTTGCAGAGGTTTTATCTGTTCCCTTGGCATTGCTGAGCACCACATTATCCACTGTAATCACATCACCACAATAATCTACACTCCCTTGTGGCGTGAATACCAACTGGTGCAACTCGCCTTCATGTCCAACGAGGGTAGCATTGGACATAGAATAGATGATAATGCGGTAACTATCCTCGTCTAAAGGTGTAACTACAGCATTATGGTTTTGCATACGCGTAGTAGGCTTGAATGCTGCTTGTGCAGTAGTTATGTCGCTACGCCAATGCACATCGTATTGCACTGCTACAATATCGCTGTAGTTTTCCAACGCTACAGATAGAGTGTAAGTGCCGTCTGGATTGCTTTGTCCATTTAATGAAAGGGTATTTGGTTCAAAGGTATGTCCCGAAAGTGCAACTGTTTTTAGTCGGTTGTTAGGGTCATTGGTGTAGAGGTTCATCGTGGTGAAGAAATCGCCTTCCTCGGTGGGTTGATAAGCCACGGTGATGGTAGTGCTCTTGCTGTTGGCTATCGTGATAGGCAGTTCTTCTACCACGCTATATCCCTCTGCGAGGAAGGTAGCACGCTCCAATACCAATGGCGCGCTACCGTTGTTGCGCACAGAGTAGGTGGCATGAGCCACTTCGGTGATAGGTATATTGCCAAAACTGAGCGAAGCGTTGCTGCTGATAGAAGGGGCGTTGATACGCACAGAGCCCTGCGAAGTGGCAGATACCATATTCTCCTCCGTGATATTGCTGAGTACGACATCAATGGGTTTGAGGTAATAGGTACCCGATGAGCCGTTGAGGCGGAGTTGGAAGGTGGCTACCTCGCCGTCGTTGGCGTGCAAGGGCTGGTTGATTATAGAGAAGATCGCCAAGAATAACGTATCGCCACGGAGTGTGGAAAGGGCTTGATGTCCATTGCTGCGTGTTGTATTGACTGCCAAACTATTCGCCACATACTCCAACTGCTTGGGCAGTTTGAAGGCACATTGCATCGCCACTATAGGCTCCATATTGTTCATTGTGAGGGGAATGGTCACAATGCTATCGGCAATACCGCTGGTGCTACCCACATGCAGTTCGTTTACAGAGAAGGGGTCTGCCATGATAGTCGCTACTTGTTCGCCATTGATGGCGTTGGACTTGACGATTGCCTCTGTATTGACTGCTCCGCGCTCTGTGGGGGTGTAGTCAATAGCAACGGATGTGGTTTGTCCAGCCGCGATGGTGAGCGTTGTTTGCTTGGGTACAAACAGCGGGTCGGTGGTGGTGATATTCTCTATCGTGAGAGGTAAGTTTCCGACATTCTTGAGTTGCAGATTCTTGGTGTAGGTAGCACGAATAGGGATATGTCCGTAATCGATTTGCGGATTGACTATCTGCAATTTGGGTGCTTGGATAGTTACATTGCCTGCTTGTACGCTGCCGTCGATGGATGTGCCTTGTGCGTTACTAAGAACCACAGTAGGGGTAAGCGCATAGTCGGCAGGCTCGTTACCTAAAAGCAAACGGAAGGTCAGCAGTTCGCCCGTGTTGCCTTGCAGGGCATTGAGACTGAGGCTATAGATATAAATACGCAGGTCTTGTCCTACTTGTGCTGCGGAAACTTGGTGCCCATTGCTGCGTGCTGCTACTAAAGTTGCAGAGCCATTGACATACGACAAGTGCTCGCCCAGCGGGATATTAATCTCCAATGCCGTAATGGCATCGGTATTGTCGAGTGACACCACTACCTCCACTTCCGTCTGCGGTGTCCCGCTGACGGAAGAGAGGGAGAGGGTATTGGTTGCTATGGCATAGGTACTGATGCACCAAGCAAAGCATAGTATCAAAAATTGTTTCATAACCAAACCATTTGTGGTTAGTTCACCTTAACGAGTTTGCTACTTTGCATTGTCTTGCCGTCCACGTAGAGGGTCACGAAGTACACGCCCTCTGGCAACGCACCTGGGTGCCATGTGTAGGTATATTCACCAAAAGTATGAGTAGCAGAATAACTATCTACCATCAAACCTGCTACGTTGGTAAATACCAATCGTACCTCATGCTTACCCGATTGTCCTACCACGTATGGGATATTCACTTGCGTGGTGAATGGGTTAGGATGGGTTAGCCTCATTTGCATTGCCTCAACGGATGAGAGGTCAGTCGCCGTCTTCTTGATAGCAGGCACATTTTGTCCTTGTGCATTGCTAAGAATGATTTTCTTCATCTCTGCATCGCCCACATAGAGAAGCGCGTGTTTACCCACGCCAAGAGACTTTCCGCTCATAGAATATGCCATGAAGTTGAGGTTCTCTGCACTGTTCCAAGTCATTTGCTCAAAGCCATTGAGTGCCTCCAGTGCGGATATTTCTGCTTCTGCGTCAAAGGAGAATTGTACACCACCGAGTACGACAGGCGTTTCCACATAGAGGATACCATCCTCGATGCTATAGGTAGCGGTGCTAGACATTTGACAATTGACAGTTGACAGTTGAGCAGGGTTGGTGATGATGTTAACTGTACCGACAATGTCGAGGATATTGACAGTATTGTCGCTATTGACATCTGCTGCCTCAAAGATAAATGGTTGAGGATTATTGCCAGTGAGGTATGCCACTTCGGTCACTATATCGGCTACGTCCACGTTCATGCTACCATTGGCATCGCCCTTTTGGGCAGTCAATGGGGTAGCGGTTACTGGGTTGGAGAAGTTATACTCTTCGAATGAGGTGGTTACTTGCTGAATCTTATAATAGTACGATTTTCCTGGTTCTACATTGTAATCCACAAACATCGTATCTTCTGGGGTGAGGAGTTGGTCGTTGATGATGATGGTATCAAACTTCCAACCTGCTTCGATATAGCATTTACAACTACTGTCATAATGTCTATCCCACTTAATAGTATCTTCCGTCCAACGATAGATATGATAACCCATCAAGTCCTCAAAATCTTCTTCATCCGTTTCCCATTGTAAAGTAACTTTACCTAATCCAGCTTCGGCATAGAGACCAGTTGCCAACGAACCTGTGGCTTGTACGATAATGTCAAAGCGTCCTTTCTCATCAGGGATAGGGAACTTCTCGTTATCGCGTCCACCTGTAACCATCACACGATTTATACCATCTGTCATAGTACGTGCACCGATGGTGTAATATGCCGTAAAGACGGTGCTATCTGCTGACCACGACGGATCTTCTGCTACAATATGTTGAGTATATGGCTGACGGACACCGAAAGAAATTGTAGGAGTTACACTTGTGTCTACAGCACGACTGTAATATACTTCAAATTTATGTTTACCTACACCTATTGGAGTGGAAGTCTGCTTGTATGGCAAAATCTCCTCGCCATTCACATGAATTTTCCAAACAATACCATGCGCTTCTTTTACAGGGCGGTCAAGGCGATTGGATAAATCTAGTTGGCATGTGCCATATCCATTTAAAATATCATAGACTCCTGATTGGATAATATCCATGTCAGCGGTTCCATAATAACATGGATCACTGGGCTTATAAATTTGAACAGAATTAGAACGATCACTATATGCTATAACAAGATTTCTCCCTGCTGTATTATGTACGATATTACAAGAGTGAGCTGTGGCATATGCATGATAATTTTCTAACTGCCATGATGCCATTGCTCTTATGTAATTATCATTTGAGAAATTTCCTACAATATTAGTATAGAATTTATCACCCGAAGGACCTATAATAGTCTGAGAGACTTCAGAAGACCTTAATTGTATATTGTTATTTTCTACATTACAATACAATAACTTTGAATGGCGAGTGCCAGAGTTATTGCAGAATATACAGTGCTTAAGTGTCGGAGATACTATAGGGGTAGATAGATGAGAACATTTGAGATATTCTATCGTATCTTGAGTACTAAAAGATATAACCTGTAAATGGTAACCATTTGTAAAATTTGTGAATACAATCATACTATCAGGGGTTCCTTTAATCGTAACTCGCCCTTCTGATGCATTCAATCCAGAACCATCAGCAAATGATATTGTAGTTCCTGGTTTAATAATCAAATGACCATTAGTACTTAAAGCTAATATATTGCGAATAACATGTTTTTTGTCTGGACCAAGAACAAGAGTAGAATCTAATATGCCTGTTAGATAATGTGTATCCTCAATTTTCAAAACCAATTTCCGTGCATAAGCAGAAGATGATGACATTTCTGTACCAGGAACCGAATCAAAGTGGATAGATGAATATAGTTGAATAGTATAACCATCCTCACATCGTTCTGCCACCTTAGCAACAATAGGCGTTTTACTGCGGAAGGATGAACCTGGGGACAGGTTATATAAGTCTGCTTTGCGTTGAATAATGTCCAATGTAGTGGTGTCCACATTGAGTCCGTGATGCATTTGTACCGAAACGCCGTATGCATTACCATAGATGCAGCGTACAGTAGGATAAATCTCTATTGTCTCACCTGGATTAGGTTTTCCATCGCCATTGCCACCATTGATGGTATCTACAATCTGGTAGTTTGTCACTACTAATACGGGGCTGACATTCAATTCGTCATACTCCATAGAGGCTTTGACATCCAGATTGTTGTAGGACTTTACTGTATCACGATTTTGGATCATCACACCCATTGCACTTTCTTGGCTGCTATATGTACGGCATTGCAGCAAACGCGACAATGCACCTGCTACTAATGGAGTGGACATTGATGTACCACTCATTTCGCGATAGGTACCATTGAGATACGTACTCATAATCTTAGAACCTGGAGCTGCAATATCGTAATTCCAATATGTTTGACCTTGAGCAATGGTAGAGCCTTCAGCTGCCCAATCTGCATAATAAGGACCATCAGAGTCATAGTTGCTAAAAGAAGACAATTTACCCGATTTATCGGTGGACATTACACCAATAACAAAACTGAACGCACCAGGGAATTGCCTACCTGGGGGGAGGCAATAGATGTATATATCAGAACTACTATTACCCGCAGCACCTACAAGATATTTGCCATTATAGAACGCTTTGAGCAATGCTTCTTCTTCGGCAGAAGAATAACCGCAACCACCAAAACTCATGCTCAAAATATCTGCTCCATTGGCATTGGCATAGTCAATACCCTTAATGATGGTTGAGACAGACCCAGTACCATTCTTTCCCATTACTTGGATTGGCATAATCAGCGCGTCAGGGTTAGCACCCGTGATACCAATGCCATTATTACCTACTGCAGCAGCAATACCTGCGCAGTGCGTACCGTGACCATTGCGGTCGCCGATAACGCCTGTATTGTTTACGAAATCATATCCATGGATATCGTCAAAGAAACCGTTTTTGTCGTCATCCTTTCCGCCAGCACCGTTAATCTCTGCTTCGTTGCTCCAAATATTGTCTTTGAGGTCGGGGTGCTCAATGTCCACACCTGTATCCAAGATAGCAATCACGGGGCGTTTCTTGCTCTTGGGTTGCTCCCATAGCCAAGGCAGGTTGATAGCGCCAGGTCCCCATTGGTGAGAATAAAGAGGTTCTTTCGTGTATGATTTCGCATCGGTATGGTCATAGATGGTGTCCTCTGCTGATGCTGCCATTATGCGCACGATATAGTTGGGCTCGGCATACTCCACATCTGGCAGACGCTCCAGCATCATGATGGCTTCATCTACGGTTGCTACCTTAGCCGTATCAAACACAATATTGCAGAGTTTACTGAGGTTTTGGTCGGGTGCCAAGCGCTTGCCACCTACAGTCATTACCTTCTGCGACACCATATGACCAGTGAGAGGCATCAGGTCTTCCACGTCTAAGATACCGAGTGAATCCAGCACCATATCCACCTCGGTGACGCTTGCCGACACAAAGCGACGGGTAGTGTTGTGGCGCTGAATGCGGACTGGAGATGAGTGTTTGAATTTCACAATCACCTCGTTAGCTACAAACTCACAGCCGTGAGATTCTTCTTGATCTAATGTCCAAAGGTCATTGGGCATTTCTTGTGCCATCAAGGCGATACTGCACGCCATGAGAAGCACCATAGAGAAAAACTTTTTCATTGTATGTTAAATTCTAAAATACTGCATTATAATTGTACTTTTATCTTCTGTTACCACAAAAGGTTTACACCCTTGATGGAATATATTAATCAAAGTATCTATATTGGGATGATGGAACTTGTTAGAAGCCCCAGCAGACGCTATAGCATAACATCGCTTATTATACAATTCATTCGCATAGTTATTTCGAGAACCATGATGCGGAATTTGAACCCCACAAATAGTTTCCCATACTTTCATTTTTGTATAGAAACAGCTTAATTCTTTCATTTTAGCAGAATCACCTGCTTCGTAATCACCTGTATAAAGAAAATTGACAGGAATACAATTTTCATTATAGTCTTCATAATCATAAAGACAGTCACGCCAAAAATACCTATAAAAATGAATATATGGAGAATGAAACGGATAGCAATATACGTTAGATTCAGACTTACGCAATCCTGAAAAAAGAGTCATAGATTGTCCATTGTGAATGCCACCAAACATCTTCCCATATAGTTCTTTGCATTGTTTCACAGTGCATGATTTTACAAACTCAGCAAGAGCTTTTGCTTGTTCGTAAATATTAGTTTCATTGTTTTTATAATATAAACTCTCCAATTTCTGTTTTATAGATGGGTCTTCAATTTTATTGAATTCGGGAGATGCTGATTTAGGATTAAATGGAATATATTCCCAACCATTTTCAAGTTGCGGAATTCCTAATTCAATTGTCAGTGACACCTGATGCATCTGATCAGCATACTCACGATAGTTAATATCTCCATTAGCCTCTGGTACCTGAATAATTGTGGTCTCCCCAATAGTATTTGTAGGAGTTATCAGCGACAATACGAAATTATTACTATTGTCTGTACGAGTCCCATGTGATGCATTATAGAAAAATATATCGAATAGTCGATTAGTATTAAACTGAGGCAAAAATATTTTTTTAACATTTGCTCTGTCTAATAAATACTGCAAACCATTTATGTGATCATCATGCAAATGGGAAATGAAGACAGCTTCAATTGTTGCCTTAAATTTATCTTTACTCGGTAAAAAGGAATCAATGTAATTCCTCATGCTTTTACTTGAGTTTCCTCCGCAGTCAAAGACTATCATTGATTTATTAGTAGAATCATCAAAGATTTCCGTATAGAATCCACCTTGACCAACTGGATGAAAAATTCTTGTTATCTCCATAATACTTTATTTTGCACCTACTCTTTATTGGATTTTCGGTATTCTCCGTTATTGATTTACACACATATAGACACACAAAAAGCGTAGACCTCCGTTGCTTATTCGCCAACCGAGGTCTTCGCATTACCTAATAAGTCAAATAAAACAACAGGAAACCTACGCTGGTATGAAAACACACTACACCATATGCAGATGTAGCATGGATATAATCATACCCATAGGCATTTACTGTTACTTTGTAACCTGACTTATTATTCGAAAGTTGCGAAGTTTCGGTTAGCCAATAACAAAGCGTCAATAAACGCTATCTAATATGTCCGAAACCTACCCCTCAAAGAAACCATTGCGAAACGCTTTTCGCAGGACATATTTTCCCTCCAGCGTAGGATTCGACTGCAAAGGTACAAAATTATTTACAATTTACAAAATTTACAATGTACAATTTGTATTTTTTTTGCTCGGAGGGATATCGCCGAGCACTTGACAGATAGCAAGGCACGGGGAAAGTACAAGAAAAGTACCGGATGGTCATTGAATGGTATCGGAGTGGAAACGAGGTAGTTTCGAGAAAGAAAGCGGAAAGAAACTACGTATATCCTACGTAATTGGAAAAGATAAGGTTTTACCCCACACCACACTTCCACATAAAAAAGCATCGAAACTATGATAATGAGAAGATAATGTAGGAATAAAAAGCGCAGAAAAGAAAAAAGGCATAGTGCGTGATATGCCCAACAAAGGTGTAAGCGCCCAACAAAAATGAATTGTATCTACTTGGAGATTTAGTTTGGGATTAATGAATGGGCTTGGATTGCTTAACTTGAGAATCGATTTGCATGACTCGAGTACCAAATTCTTGTGCCCAAATTTCAATACATGTATGCTTTAAATCTGGATTATCTGCATAGCAATTAGCGAGCGAGTCACGTACTTGCGCTTGCAAAGCCCAAATCCCCATATATAATGGGTGTTGGGTATAAGAGAAGTATGAGGTTGAGTTATCCGCCACAGATTGTAATTGTTCTATCTCTTTGTCTATTAATCTGTATATCTGCTCAATCATCTCTTGCTCGCGCTGCTGCTTTTGTGCATACTCGTTTGCCACTTGTGCCATCTGCTCGGATTCTTGGTACAGGCGATAGGTATGGATGGAAAGCAAAGCACTGATAATCAAAATGATGATTGCAATGATATAAGGGATATATTTTTGGCAGCGTTGGCGTTTTTCGATAGAGAGGCGGATGGCTGCCATATTGGCAAAGTGTCCGTTTTGACATTGCTGGCGGAGGCGTTTGTAACGAGATGGGAAAAGCAGTTGCAATGTCTGCCCAAACTTCTGTATATCATGCTGTATATCGTTCTGCGGATTGGTGGCGTCCAGTTCGCTCAGTCCGAAATCAATGAGTTTGACATTCTGCCCATTGCGAGTGATGAGGATATTGCTACTCTTGAGGTCATGGTGGACGAGTTGTAGAGAATGGATGTACTCCAACGCATCTAAGAACTGAAGCATAACGCGTTGGCGTGCCGAATGCGAGGGGTTGGTAGCAAGCCATTCCGCCAATGTGATGCCATCCACATACTCCATCACGATACACCTACCGCAGTCTGCAACCTCTTCTAAAGAATAGGTTTCTGCGATATTGGGATGGCTGAGCGTGATGCCCAACGAGAACTCCTTCTGCTGAAGGAGCAGCATATCTGTTAACGACTGGCAATCAGCAGATAAGCCCTTCAACACATAGCGTTTGCCATAGCGAGAGGCGGTGTACAGACAGTTGTGATTGCGCTGCTGGAGAAGCGTGATGCTTTGCCATTCTGTGGAAAAAGCAGCGGGTGATATGAAGCCAGAATCAGAGATGTCCATGAGGGCGTGGTGTAGAGTTGTTTAGAGTGGTGACGGAAGTGAGGCCGTGGCGTTTGCCTGCAACATAGGAAGTGCAGGTGCCATCAGAGAGAAGGAGATTATCTACATACAAAGGGTGTCCCACCATAAAAGTGACAGCGCTAAATCGGTCGCCTATATGCAGCTTGGCATTTTTTTGATTCTTCTACAACAAATTGATTGTTACCTAAATAGCAGAATACGCACTTGCGATTGGGTTGCCAGCAGACTTCTATTCTATCGTTGGGTTGCAGAGCTGAAACAGAGATGCCTTCGCCCTGAAACATGGCACTCTCGTTGCCTCCACGTTGTTCCATAGCCACGAGATATGCGTTCCAGTCGGCATAGCCAAGGAATTGGGATAATGTGTTCAGCGTGGAAAGCCGAGGCACACCATTGCTCGGCACATACCCCCAGAGGCGTTTGATGGTGGATAAGGAGAGAATGGTGTGTTGTCTGTTCCAAATTTGCTGAATAAGCCATTGGAAATCAACAGGCGAGTGGAGAGTTTGCCTTAACTGTTTTTCTATATCGCTGCGGAGTTGGATTATTTCAGGAGATAATGGATTGGACATAGTATATTTTCGTTTTTCGTTGCAAAGGTACAACAAAATTTGCGGAATTGCAAATAAATGGCGCATTTTCGCCATTTTCAGTTTAGTGAACGCCCTATGGAGTTGCCGTTTAGAGTTGAAAAGCGATAAAAATTCGCCACTCATGTTCGATGGGAACACAAATGGCGATTTAGTTTAGTGGACGGCGCTTTGCGCCTACTGTTTAGTGACAAATATCTATAAGGTCTCCAACACGCGTTTCAACCACTCCCAACATTTGCCTGTGGAACTGATGCTCAGGCGCTCTTGTGGTGAGTGGACACCGAACATTTGAGGACCAATAGACACCATATCCAAATATGGATACTTCTCCAAGAACAAACCGCACTCCAAGCCTGCATGGATAGCCAACACCTTTGGCTCAGCAGCAAACAAGTCTTGGTATGCTTTCTTCGTTACCTCCAACAATGGCGATTGTGGGTTAGGTGCCCAACCTGGGTAGCCATCGCCGTGAGTTACCTCGTCGCAAGCCAATGCCAAAGCACATTCTACCATCTGCTTCAGGTCGTGTTTCTTGCTCTCAATCGAAGAACGTTGGCTGGTATTGATCTCAACAAACGCACCCTTCTCATCCTCTTTCATCTTCACGCTGGCGAGATTGGTACTGGTCTCTACCAAGCCAGGCATAGTCTTCGACATTGCCATCATACCATGAGGGCAAGCATAAAGTGCTTGAATAAGCACCTTAGCCTTGTCCGCAGGAATAAACAACGCTGGCATATCGGTCGTCTCAAGCGTCATGAAGAAGTCCTTCTCTACATCGCCAATCTCGGACTCAATAGTAGCAATATAATGGTTGAGCATCACGCGGATATCCTCTTTGTAAGCCATAGGAATAGCGATGACTGCCTCTGCTTCGCGAGCAATCGCATTGCGGAGGTTACCACCGTTGATTGTAGCAAGTTGCATATCAGTAGCTTGCATCACTTGGTAAAGGAAACGCACGAGAATCTTGTTGGCATTGCCACGACCTTTGTTGATATCATCGCCTGAGTGACCGCCCATCAATCCGCCGACTTTGAGATGTATCGCTAGCCTCTTCGCCTCATCGCCTAATAGCCTCATTGCCTCATAGTGCATCTTCGCCAGCGTATCAATACCACCAGCGCAGCCGATGAAGATTTGACCGTCGTCCTCGGAGTCGAGGTTGATGAGTTGTTTGCCATTGAGGCAACCATCTTGCAGATGGAAAGCACCTGTGAGACCTGTCTCCTCGTCCACAGTAAAAAGGCACTCCAATGCTGGGTGCTTTAGGGTGTCGGAAGTGATAGCCGCCAACATGAGCGCCATACCAATACCATTATCCGCACCGAGGGTAGTACCCTCGGCTTTGATAAAGTCGCCATCAATATAGGTGTGGATAGGGTCATTGTCGAAGTCGTGCACGGTGTCGTTGTTCTTCTCGCATACCATATCCATATGCGCTTGGAGAATCACGCCTGGTTTGTCTTCGTAGCCA
Organism: uncultured Bacteroidales bacterium; assembly: GCA_945921355.1. Classification (GTDB taxonomy): domain Bacteria; phylum Bacteroidota; class Bacteroidia; order Bacteroidales; family Paludibacteraceae; genus Colicola. The sequence continues at coordinate 14,869 of CAMEKM010000018.1, read as the reverse complement.
GGAGTAGCAGGTTTGCGCATGATGATATTGCCTGCTTCGTCCACAGTGTGTTCGAGGTTATGCTTTACGGCAAACGCCTTGAGCCATTCGATAATCTTGCCTTCGCGCTTCGATGGGCGAGGCACTTGGGTAATCTCATGGAAGATTGAGAATACTTCTTTTGGTTGTAATTCCTTTATCATAATTATGAATTTTGAATTAAGAATTTTGAAATAATCATTCGAGACGAATATTGAGATAAGAATTATTCGTGAGCAATGTGCTCGTGGATAGCGCGTAAGAACTCTGTTGGGTAAGGCTTGCGGTTTGGTCCTTCTGGTTCGCCATAAGGATTGCGCAGGAACTGACCGTCTTTCTCTTTGCGTTGTTGACCGTCAAGATACTTAACAAACAAGTATATACCCAATTCTTTCCATGCTGCGGTGGACTCTTGTGCTTGTGTGCAGGAGTACTTGGTAAGCCATGCTGCTTTGTCCGCAGGGCTCATTTCTGCCACTGCCTCATCTACCACTTCTACTTGTGCGTTGAACTTATCTTCCCATGCCGATTGCACCTTCTGGATGTCTGGCAACATGGCCGAATACTTGCTATATGCCCAGTTCGCTACGATATTGTAGGTCCACCATGCAGAGGTAGGTGAGTAGGTATAGAGATCGCCATTGCCCTCTTGGAAGCACTCTGGTACAGCGGTGATGGTGCTATATATAGGCACGTAGAGCGAAGTAGCAGCATCGTCCACACCAAACCAGAGGATTCCGCCCGCATGAGCACCTTCGTAGCCACGCATCTGTGCTACGAATGACCATGCCGTTTGTTGGGTAGCGATAGGACGCTCAAACCAATATTGTACGGAGTCGTATTGGAAGCCAAGTGAGCCATAGCGCAGTTTGCTATTCCAAGGACCTGCATCTGGACCTTGGGTGATGTCGAGAGGCGTACCTTCGTATTGATCGCGCATACAGTCTTTGAGCTCTTGGGCACTGACTTTGTGATTAGGTTTGATATAGAGTGGCATACGCTCGCCTGCATACTTGCCGCCCGTCTCAACGAAGGTCTTGCCTGATGCGAAGTCGAAGTAGCGGTCCATATCATCGGAGAACTTACGGAAGAATGACCATACGCGCGCCTCGCATACGTACAAGCCAGAGAAGTCGTATGGCGCATATGCTTCTTGGAAGTTGAAGTCTTTGTCTTTGCCCTTGAAGTAGCCCTGTTTGCGTGCAAAAGATACGACATCCTTGCTCCACATCCAGTTCTCTTTGTCTTTGAAATTGATGGTGGTAATGCGTGCTTGGTTAGCGTGCGCAGCAATGCAATCATCTGGCACACGAGTAGCTACCCATACAGCACCTTTCTCCACTTTGCCTTTGCCGATCAACTCTATCAACCACACCTCATTTGGGTCAGCGATAGAGAAGGTCTCGCCAGAAGAAGCATAGCCATATTCAGCTACCAAGTCCGTCATGCACTTGATTGCCTCGCGTGCAGTTTTGCAACGCTCCAATGCGATGTAAATCAATGATCCATAGTCGATTCCTTCGCTACTCTCTAACTCTGGACGTCCACCCCAAGTAGTCTCACCGATAGCGAGTTGGTGTTCGTTCATGTTGCCTACCACGTTGTAGGTATGTGGCACTTGTGGGATGGTGCAAAGGGGTTTACCCGTATCCCAGTCCTTCACTTCGCGCACGGCACCTGCTGGGTAATCGGTTGCGGGACTATGGTGTAAGAAACCATAGAGTGCATAGCTATCGGCAGCATAGGAGATCATAGTACTACCATCCACTGAGGCGTTCTTGCCTACTAAAAAATTGGTGCAGGCCATACCTGCCACCCATGCACTACAGAGTGCGAGTATCAAATAAATCTTTTTCATATATTCTTGCCTTTAAACTCTAAACAGTAGCGACTTTGTCGCGTCCACTAAACACTAAATTCCCATTCTTCCATCCACTTTCGCTTGTACTACCTTCACTTGCTTAATATACTCTATGTACAAGTCACGGATTTTCTCTTCGGAGTTCCAATATTTGATATAGTTTTTCAGTGGCAGCATACCATCGTTGCCTTGACTGAGATAATCGCTCGTGGCAACAGTGTATGTCTTATCCATTTCGAGAGGTTTGCCATTGATGGTGACGAGGGCTTCTTGTTGCATTACTTTGTCGCCAATAGCTTTGATTCGCATTCCTGCTATACCCTGTCCACCGCTATAAGCAAAGATTTCGCAGAGTTGTTGCAGGTCGCTACCTTTTAGGGTGAGCACCACCAACATATTGTCGAAAGGCATCAGTTCGAATACGTGTCGGAAAGTGATATCTCCTGCTGGCCATTCGCAGCGCATACCACCTATATTTACCACGGCTACATCTACGAGATCTGGGCATTTCTGTCTCGCCATAGCCAGCAGTGCATCGCTCGCCCAGTTGAGCATATTGCATTCAGGTTGGTGCACTTCGAGTGCTACAGGGGCATAGCCAATAGGAACTTCTAACTGAGTTTCCAGATCAGCCTTAATAGGTGCTAAAACTTGCAGATAATTACTATCTTGTAGTGCATCGAAAGCACTATCAATAAGGATTGTTTCCCCTGTAATGTGAGCTACCTTGTGTGGTTGATGTCCGCAGGAGATGAATCCTAACAGTAGGATGATAATGTAAATTTCCTTTTTCATTGTGATTTAACTTTACGCTGCAAAGTTACTATTTTTTTTTTATATATGCAAATTTATCTATAAAATAGGCGAGCCTGCTCTATAGTTGGCTCGCCTATTTTATACCAAGATCTTTTGTTTAGATGGCGCTTAAAATGGATTTTGCAATAAGGAATTGGCCTTTATTATTGGGGTGAATGCCATCTTCGCATAAATAATCTTTTTGTCGAAGTAATGCTGAATTGATATCAATCAAACGTGTGTTGGTGGCTGTGGCAACACGTTTTACGACATCGTTGTATAATTCATGTCCAGCCCAAATAGTGTCAATATTACCTTTTAGCCATTTGAGTACATTTTTCTTTTGTCCTTCATCAAAGTGTTGTGTGAAATGTTCAAAATATTGCTGTGCGTTTATTGGAGGAAGCGTAAGAACGAGTGGGGTGTATCCCATTTCCTTGACCTTATTTATCACACGCGCATACGTTTTTTCGAATATGCTTAATGGAGTTTTTGGGTGGTGTTCAACTTCTGGGCAGTTGGCAATGGCTTTCCAATTATAATCACTATCATTGCCACCATAGCACATTAGTACGTAATTGGCACCGTCCATGCGTTCTGTACTGCGTGACAAAATGCGTTCTCCATTCTCAATAGTGCATCCCATCTTACCCAAATTTATAGCTTCGCAATGCAACTGATCAGCTACGTAATCTACCATATTATGATCTGATAGGGCATAATGCCATCGTCCGTTTTCTTCTTGAATAAATAGTACTCCCTTTACAATAGAGTCGCCTAATGCTACTAATTTCATCATCAAATCCATAAGTTTATTGTTATTAGTTTGTGATATATTTCAAAATTCGCTGCAAAGGTACTGCCATTTTTTCAGTTGATGAAATTTGTGTGATGTTACGGCATGGTTTTTGTACAAAATCAAAATACAGTGACTAAATTGGTATATTTGTGACAAAATGAAGTAGTACGTTATTTTGTCACACTAAATAAAATGACTAAAATATGAGTAAATTACCTGCTATTTTCACTTCATTGCGCAGCAATTTATCTTTTCTGTTGGTGCTGCCTATTTTTTGGCTTTGTTTTGTATTGCTCTATCAGCCGTCTCGATTGGTAGAGTTACTCAATATGGGCGATAGCATGCTCAATTTCAATACAACGATTATCATGTGCATTTTATTGGGTGTAATGATGATTTCACGCACTGTGCTTATGGCAATCCATCATACGCTACAGATGAATTGGTTTAAATTTATGCTATGGGAAGTGGCAGAGTTGATAGCTATGAGTATGTTCTCTTCACTTTATATTACGCTGATGTACCATGGCGAGTTTAATTATTTCTATATGACAGGGCAATGCTTATACCATCTATTGCTGATATTGCTCTTCCCTTATGTGATTTTTGATTTGGCTTTTGCATACGTAGGTGTGCTTGAGCAGGATACGATATATGATGATAGTTTAATGCGCTTTGTTGATAATACTCAAAAACTTAAACTCATGATAGCTTCATCCGCAGTTTTGTATATTGAGGCAGATGAAAATTATGTACACGTACGTTATATGGAGGGTGACCGCTCAAAAGATTATCCTTTACGTACGTCTATGAAGTCTCTTGAAGAACTGATGCATAAGCATGGTTTGATTCGCTGTCAGCGTAGTTATTATATAAATCCGCAACATATTAAGGTATTGCGTCGTGATAAAGAGGGTATGATTTCGGCAGAATTGGATGTTCCAAATCAGAAGTCCATTCCTGTATCTTCCAAGTACTACGACTCACTGGCAAAGTGGTTGTGATATTTTGAGCGGCGAAATAGTAGAAGTATCATCGAAATACATATAAATAAGCACAAAAACCAAACTTTTTATGTTTTTTCTTGCGTATGTGCATTTTTTGTAGTACCTTTGCACGCTTTTTTGAGAAAAGCACATAGATGTGACATCGTTTGGATCATAGCATCATGCGAGGTCATTATTGTTTAACTTATTAAATCTCAATTACAAATGTATTTGACATCTGAGAAAAAAGCAGAACTCTTTGCTAAGTATGGCAATGACGCTAAGAACACTGGTTCTGCAGAGAGCCAAATCGCTCTGTTCACTTTCCGTATCAATCACCTCACCGAGCACCTCAAGAAGAACCACAAGGACTTCGGTACTGAGCGCGCTTTGACTATGTTGGTAGGTAAGCGTCGTCGTTTGCTTGACTACTTGAAGGCAAAAGACATTGAGCGTTATCGTGCTATCATCAAGGAGTTGGGTATCCGTAAGTAATTACCTGCTACTCAATCTAACAAGAGACGTTGCATCAACGATGCAACGTCTTTCTTTTTGCGCTTATATTCATTGTTCATTTATTGAGGTATATGCCATGCATAATTAACAACGCTACCCTTGCGCATAAGTTGCGCAAGGGTAGCGAATGTGAAATGCTAATAATTAGCGAATATTGCTTTATTCCACGCGAACTTTTTTCACGTCGCTGCTGGTACGTATTAGATACAAACCTGCACTTGGTACTGTGAATGAAGCGATACGTGTGTGTGGCTGTTGTTCGATCAAGTGACCTACTAAGTCATATAGAGCAATATCTTGCGCTTGAGTAGCCTCCACGGTTATTGTCCACTGTTCAACCAAAATAGTGATACCATCGTAGATATTTTCTACGCCCACTTTATTTGGTCTGAATGTAGGCATTACCGTATAGTCTTTGTCCATGACAAGTACGAGTACAGAGTCGGTGTTTACCTCATCGTTAACAACCCACTGATTAAATACATATCCATCGTATGGAAGTGGAGTAATGGTTACCTCTTCATTCTCTTTATAGGTATAAGAGCCTGCAGCCATGCTTGCAAGACCATTTTCACCTTCATAGATGGTCAGCGTGTAGGTAGGAATGCGACTGAAACTAGCTGTGAGATAGTAGTCCTGGTTCATAACCAATGTGCGTTTAGCATTGGTGTCGCCATCATCCCACATCTTGAATCGGTATCCATTCTTAGGTGTAGCAACGATTTCTACAGTCTCACCATCTACGTAATCACCATTGACTTCTTCGTTTACAGTACCAGTATTTTCATTTTCTGTGGAAATAAATAATGTGTATTTCATTACTAAAGTTACTGTTTTAGAATTTTCAATACCAATCTGTTGATCGGAGGCATTCAATGGCGTGATTGTTACGGTGTATGTTCCTATCTTCTTAGCAGTATATTTATACACTTTACTGTCATCAGTAATATCCACTTTCTCACTGTGCTCAACTTCATTATTGCTATCGGTGATTACTATTTCGAAGCGTGTAGCAATACTCTCCCATTTAGCAGTAATTCGTTTGTTGCTGCTAGTAACGCTCAGGTTCGTAATGTCATAGTTAGATGCGATACGTGTGAATGTAGCATTCAATTCTACATTTTGTGTCAGTGTAATGTGACGTACATTGTTCTTATCGCCATCGCTCCAACTTACGAACTCAAATCCTTCATTTGCTTGTGCAGTGATAGTTACTACCGAACCAGCATCATATGATGGTTGATCAGGTGCCTTAGTTACAGTACCACCTTCACCAGCAGTAAGGGTCAGCGTGAATTGCTCTTTTTGTTCTTCAACAAATGTAGCGCGCAATACCATATCTTGGGTCATCGTAATAATGCGTACATTTTCCGTATTTCCGTCGCTCCATTGTACGAACTTGTAGCCTTCATTGGCGTTTGCAAAGATAGTTACTGTAGCGTTCTCTTCGTAGTATTCATAGTTTGGATTTTTGCCAACCGTACCACCTTCATCGCATGTGAGAGTCAGTGTATAGTTGTTAGTAGGAATGCTTGTACTGCGGAATGTTGCAGTTAGGTTGTAATCCTTATCCATCACGATAGTACGTTGTGCCGATGTATTACCATCGCTCCATGTTACGAACTCGTAGTTTTCATAAGGAGTCGCCGTAAGCACTACTTCTGTGCCTTCTTCGTAGCAATCTGCTTCTGGAGAAATGCTCACATAGCCACCTTCAGTTGCATCAACTGTTAATGTGTAGCATGACTCATCTACTTCTTTTGCGAAATGTTGATATACATATCCTTTGATTTCAGGAGTAGTGCCTTGGTAGTTTTGTAAATTACCATAGATGACTACTGTATCACCTTCTGCAATTTCGTCACCAGTAGTGAAGTTTGTATTGTTCAACCATGATGTATTGTAGCAGTAGAACTCGTTGGTCGTACTACCATCTTCAGAGATGTAAAAACGAGCACGGCTGTATAGGTTGACGTCATAACTGGTGATTCGCGATATCACACCATTTACCATATATGGCATCGTAGTCAGGTTGTAATCTGGCAAGTTCTGAGTCAATGTTAGAGCTTGAGATGCTGATAAAGCGGTAACGTTGTCATCAGTGATATTACTACCAGACATGTTCTCAATGGTACATGTGTTGGTATAATTGATGCCGTTTGCGTCTGTCAAATCAAAGCTAACAACGAATTTATTCTCTTCATTGCGTGCGATAGTTACCATACCACTTTGTATAGCACCTGTGCTAATACCATTATACGTGATATAACAGCCATCACCCCACAAGCCTCCTGCATATAGATTATCGATATTGTTTTCTACGAAATATGTTCCAATAATAGAATTTTCGTATTTTGGCATAGGATATATACGCATTACTGTTTGGTAATCTCCAGAATAGAGATGTATTGGACGTTGATACGCATCGTTCCATGAACCATTATCACCTTGCTCACCATAAACGAAGTTCAAATCATACTCCCAATTGCTATACACAATGTCAAATGATATATTTTGCCATGATGAGAATTGCGTTTGATCCTCGTTGTATCCTCGAACATAAAAACTATATCTACCCATTTCTGGAAGAGTATGAGAGTAACTATTGGTATTGATATACTCATCTGCAATGAGATTATTTTGATAGTCATACAATTGTACGTGATATACATACGCTTCGCTATTCCAAGTCAAATTCACTGTTGTTTCATCTGTAATAGTATAGCTGAGGTCGTGTATCTCAATATCTACGCAGTTGTCAGCACTAATCGTGAATGGCGCTTGTACAGCTTCACCTGCGTAATCGCCTTCTGAATTTGAATACATTGGGCGAACTTGGCAATAATAATCACCTTCTTCATATGGATTAGAGTTGCTAACACCGTCTTTGTAATGGTTTGGTACAATGCCATAAAGGACAACTGTTCCATCTATACTATACATAGTTAGTTCGTAATATGGCGCATCACCTTCCCATGAAGCATATGCTTTTCCGCAGTTGGTAGTCACTACCAAATTGGTTACAGGATAGGTCAATGTTGTAAACTCTGCGGTAAGTGCAATATCTTCGGTGAGTGTCAAGATGCGTGGATTGTCGGTGTTACCATCGCTCCATTGAGTAAATACATAGCGCTCTTCTGGATATGCCTCAATAGTCACGGTATTGGTTGCGCAATCCGATGCGGTAATCTGTGCATAACCACCTTCGGTAGCTGACAGTGTAACGGTGTAGTTGTTACCTTGCAGATTCAGATCTTGCCATACAGAGGTTGTCAAATATGTATCAAGTGCTGTACATGGCACGAGGATTGTTGCTTCGGATGTGAATGTAGAGCTTGAAATCGTAGGTGGCGTTGTTCCTTCCATAACGATAGTAGGACAGTTATAGAACGCCCAACTTCCGATTTCTGTTACGCTTGCAGGAATTGTGACGGATGTCATTGCATAGCAGTACGCAAATGCGCTACCACTAATAGTTGTTACACCATTGCCTAAATCTACAGAAGATAAATTATCACATTCTGCAAAAGCATAATATCCAATAGATGTTACGCTATTAGGTATAGCAATAGTTGTTAATCCATCGCAATCGTAGAATGCTTGCGCACCGATAGTTGTTACTGTTTCGGGGATAATCGTGGATTGGCAACCAGTAATAAGCGTATTGCTTGCTGTTTCGATGATAGCATTGCAGTTGTTGCGGCTATCGTAAGTGGTGTTGCCACTCTCCACTACAATCGAATTAAGCGAGTTGCAACTTTCAAAAATTGAATATCCAATGTAACTTACGCTGGCTGGGATAGTAACTGATGATAGTGAACTACAATAAGCAAATGCACTACTACCTATAGTAGTCACATTATCACCAAAGGTTACAGCGGATAAGTTGTAGCAAGAGTTGAACGCATTCTCTCCAACGAACGTTACATGATTAGGAATAGTAATCGATGTTAAACTTTCGCAGTCATAGAAAGTATGATCTTCAATACTTGATATATTCTCCGAGAGTGTAACAGATTCGAGTGACCAGCAATAGGCAAATGCCATACGTCCTATGCTTGTCACGCTATTTGGAATGGTCACTGACGTCAAATATCCACATTCCTTGAATGCGTTTTCACTAATAGATGTCACGGTATAGGTTGTGCCATTATACGTCACTACAGTCGGAATGGATACGTTTCCAGAATAATCGGTTGCGCATTTTACTACTGTAGCTGTACCATCCTCATTGAGTACATAAGTAAGAGGATATTCGGTGGTGTTCAATGGCGTGGTAATCGCCATGTTGTCCACTGCGATAGGCATTTCTCCATAAGAGCCATCGTTATACCATCTCAAGCAGAGGTTGTATTCACCTTCTACACCTGCCACAGCGCTAAAATATTGCCAATCGGTTTGTCCGCTCAAGTATTCGCCCAATTGGATTGCACTATTTGGGATATATGTGCTGCCAGCAATAGGAGTGTATCCTTTAGGGAATAAATATACTTGTAAATCATCACAAGAAGATTCCCCTTCACCTTTCCAATAGAATGTGATGAAATCTACTGCGGTTACTGTGACTGGTATATATGCCCAAGAGGTAGAACTTACACTATTATTATAGGTGTAGTTGTTTCCATCCGAAGTGATGTACAACGCGTTGCTACCGCTATCCATTGAACCTGCGGCAGAGCCTATGGTCCAATAGTTGGTTTGACCATTTTGTACGAAACGCCATTGTGCATTAGCTTCTGTATCCTCAAAGTCATGCTCCTTGGTATATTCCATTGGACTGCAAGGAATCTCGTATAGATTGTAATTGTCGTTATAGATCCCATCCTTTGCACCAATTGCTAAGCAGACATCACCCGTAATGTTGATGTGGTCTATAGTTTGCTGACCAATCCAACCGTTATTTACCACATCAGTGTTTACAACTAAGCAGTTGATGGAATTGGCGGTAGTGGTAATGGTTGTAGTGTACCAACCATCATCTCCTAAGGTCATATTCGCTAATTGTCCTGCTTGGTTATTATTCCACCACCACAAGTACAATCCATTGGAGAGATCCATATCGCTAACATCGTCTTTCTTTATGCGGATGGTGTAAGAATGCTCTTCTATAGGAGTATATGTAAATACTGCAGTAAGGTAGACATCCTCTGTCATCGTTAACAAGCGAGGATTGTCGGTATTACCATCGCTCCATTGAGAGAATTGATAGCCCTCATAAGCTTCTGCAGTTAAAGTTATTTGAGTGCCTTCTTCGTAGCATTCAGCCTCTGGAGAAATATTCACATAACCACCCTCTGCAACATTTACGTTTAAAGTATAACACTCTGGAGTTGGAACGTCGTTCTCACACAATGTATATTTTCCAGCACTATAGTCAAGATTGATGGTTGTTTCTTCGGTAAGATAATAGTCAGCGATATTCAACCAAGCACCATATTCGCTATCATATATCTGAATAGCATTGCTCCAATCGGCAGAAGTAGAAGCTCTAAAATTCACACGTCTACCTGGCATACTATTAACAACAGCCTGATACCAACCATCCCCTATCGGTGCCATAGCCACACCTTCTACCCAGTTGTTAAAGTCACCAATAATGGCAGGCTCATAGCCACCACAATCAGGGGCTTTAAGGTTGATTGTATAGTCATAAGTAACAATATCTCCACAAGGAGAGTTGTTGTTCTTAAAATAAAGAGACTTCAAAATAACGGGCTCGGCGGAGCTCCAGTTTGTCAAATTAGACTCACCAGAATAACCAGACATAATATCAACGCTACCAGAAATGAGTTCCCAAGAATAAAAATCACCAGTCTGATAATCCCAAGAGAAAGTACCATCACTCGCAAGTTGAACAGGTTTGCCATCATTAGCTTCTGCACCATAATCATCATAAAGAACTGGGACCACTGCTACATACCAGCCATCGAAACCATCGAGCGGTGTGAAATGCACCATGTCTTCAGGATTGGTATTCCAAGAATTATATGAACCTGCGAATACAATGTCATTACATACTTCACCTTGGAAGTTGATACATGCAACGAAGTAGCCATCTTGCTCATACTGTGCCAGATCGCTTGCTGTAGGTATACTGATTGGACCGGAAGCAGACTCGCAAGACACAACTACTTGTGTAGCACGTACTTGATTAGTTGATGCTGCGAAGGTAACAGAAGACGCATCACCAGTCCAAGTACCCGTAACACCTGAATACTCATATGATCCACCATCTACTGTGAAGTTACCAGGACCATATTTCTCGTCATTATTTGCTGTACAGGTAAACTCTACAGAAACGATATTACCTACGGTAGAAGTAAGAGTGAGCGTTTGATTCTTATAAATGCGGTAGTGCATTTGCTCTTGATATGTACCAAGGACACCAGAAGATACGGTCATTGTTACACCTTCTTTAGTAACCACATACTCAGCAGCATTGTTGGAGTCAGTACCAGCATTACCTTGATCTACGTCGGCATCAAATACCACTTCATTTGAAGGAATACTTGGAGTTGAGCATGTTGTTTCTGATAATATGTACGAACTAGAACCAGTAAGCGAAAGACAGATATCGCCTGTGATGCCATCAAAAGCGGCAGTTTGTTGATTCCCCCAACTATTTTGATTAGTCGCCAAGCAACTAATCGTACTTGCAGCAGAACTAATGGTTGCAGTGTACCATCCGTCTTGTAGTGTGGTGCTTACAAATTCATTACCATCTACATCTGACCACCACCAAAGGTATAAACCGTCGGAAGTATACATGTCGCATGAAGCATCTTTCTTCACGCGAATAGTGAATTCATTCAGCGCTACCTCTTCGCCAAAATAAGCGGTGTTGCCACTCACGCTAAATGCTACGCGAGGCAATTCACCAAGACCAGCTACCCAGATAGGGAAGATATTGCCGTTAGCATCATGATAGCAGACCTTTAATTGGTACTCACCATTTGCCATTGAACTTGGAAGTGTCTCAGCTAAAGTAATGGCATTGGTATAGTAATAATTAGGAGCCAATCCTATCTGCACAATAGGCAAACTATATTGGAGCTGGTTGCTGTTATTGTAAATATCATAGTGGATATAACCATCTGCTACGACCAAACCGTTGTTCATCAACTTAGTCAAACGATAATTTACATTACTTGCACCGAGTGTCAAGGTGTTGCCAGAAGTACGAGTGTATGAGTCGCAGGTGATATAGCTAACTGCTGCACCACCTTCATCAGGCTTGATATTAGAATAAACAACTACAAATTGCGTAAATGCAGAATCATCGCTACTTCCACCTGTACCTTGATCTTCAGGGTTGAGAGCAGAAAGTGCAAAATAGCCATCGCTATAGCCGTCCCAACCCCAGTTGATATGCAGATAACCATCTTGTCTTATACCATCGCATACGAAAGCATGTCCTTCGTTGTTTACTGTTGAGCCACTGATATATACAGGACGTCCTAATTGCAAATCATGTGAGATAGCGGTTAAGATATCCGCTTCTGGCATCACATCTTTAGACATTGGGTTGATAGCCTTGTCATAATCAAAGTATTCAGTCATGTTATACAATGATTCGCCTGAATAGGCTCCACTACCATCTACACCATAATCCATATTGGATGATACGCCTATGTGATACAATAGTGTAGCAACGGCTGACACTTGAGCATCGGTGTAATTCTCTGGATGGTACCAGTCATAATATGGCAACATATTGTTCCAATCGTATGTGGTGCTTCCAAAATTCACAGAACTTGTAATATTGTTCGTTGCACTAGTATAACGATGTGAACCAGTACCTTTAGTTGGGTGCTTGTGCGCATACATGATTTGGCTGATAGCAGTTGCTACACAACCAGTTACAGCATGATCGCTACCGATAGTTGGACACATCTCATTGTATGGCCAACTTTGTCCCCATGTACAATCCAAAATCGGACTTACTGCAGTATAGGTGCTTGTTGCCGCTTTTGCACTGACGCTGCGTGTCGCTGTCTTATCCACGTTTGCCAATTCGTCTGCATACATCTGCAACCAAAACTGCATGTTCTTTGGAATGTTGTTCTTGTCAAAACGACCATTGTCATTATAGCCTAAAACTTCGCGGCTATTGTCAATGGCAGATACCAATACAAAACCTCCGTCAGTGTGATTAAATACATACACTGCGTTGTCGTTGGCTTTAGTAGCTTGGATATACTCCAAACTGACTGTGGATTGAGCGACTCCAGTGCTTTTCGCCCGTTGGACGCGTTGCACTACACTCGCATTCGTACCCTTTTGGCTCATAAAGCCACTTGCTATTGCAGCAGCTTCTTCTGGTGTACGAGCCCATACGCTACTTGTGATAAGTAGCATACTCACGATAAGTGTTGTGATTCGTTTCATAATTATTATGATTTTGTTGTTTTTTTAACTTATTAAAAAGTTGCGCGCAAAGTTACCAATTTATTTTAATATATGCAAATAAAAATCGCCCTTTATGTTACAGAACATAAAAGGCGATAAAAAACTTTGTTTTTTCTTTACTTCTTGGCAAGTTTCATCACCTCCTGTGCAATATGTTTAGCAGAGTCGGGTAGGGATAGTTTGAGGATATTCTTGTGTAGTGATTCCAGTTGCTTATCATCCTTTATCAATGGCAGCGCAGTGGCTATCAATGCGTCCTTGGCATCTGCATCTTTTACCAAAACGGCGGCATCTTTCTTGACCAACGCCATGGCGTTGTGCGTTTGATGATCTTCGGCTACGTTAGGCGATGGCACCAAGATAGATGGTTTGCCCAACAGACAGAGTTCGGATATTGATGACGCTCCTGCACGCGAAATCACCAAGTCCGCCAGCGCATATGCCAAGGGCATCTGGCTAACGAAGTCGGTGCAGATGAATTTTGAATTTTGAATTTTGAATTTTGAATTATATTCCTCTAGCGCAGTTTGGCAATCGGCAAAGTAATTCTTACCCGTTTGCCATATCACTTGTATCCCGCTTTGTATCAGTTCGTTGAGGTGGGCAATGATGCTTTGGTTGATGGTGCGCGCACCTAAACTTCCGCCTATGATGAGCAGCGTCTTTTTCTCTGTGGTGAAGTTCACATCAAACTCCTCATTGAAGTATTTGATAGCCTCCTCTTTCGTGCCCGAAGTCAGGTTCTGGCGCACAGGGTTACCTGTGAGGATGATTTTATCCTTTGGGAAGAAACGCTCCATCCCCTCGTATGCTACGCAAATCTTCTTGGCATCATCTTTCAGCAGTTTGTTGGTCACTCCAGCAAAGCCATTTTGCTCTTGCAATAGGATGGGTACTCCCATTTTCGCTGCCACTTTCATGGCTGCACCACTGGCATAGCCACCCACGCCTATTCCCACATCTGGACGGAAATCGCGCACAATCTTACGCGCTTGTATCATCGAGCGTATTAGGTCAATCATTACGCGGATATTCTTCCATGGGCGACTACGGTCAAACCCCTTGACAGGCAGACCGATAATCTTATATCCTGCTTGTGGTACGCGCTCCATTTCCATACGTCCGAGTGCTCCCACAAATAGGATTTCGCAATTAGGATCAGCTTCGCGCAATGCGTTTGCAATACTTACGGCGGGGAAGATATGTCCTCCTGTTCCGCCACCAGAGATTATGTACTTCATGAGTGTTTGAATATTTTGTGGTGCAAAGGTACAGAAAAATTTGCGGATGTGCAAATTTTGAGTAGAAAAAGTTTTAGGAGTGTTTAAAGGGAATAGGGTGTTTTTTGTTTGGAGGATAGGCAACTATTTCAGAAAAGGAGTCAACTATTTTAGGACGGCGGTCAACTTTTTTTAGGAGGTAATCTTAAGAAAAAGCACTTTGTCTTATACTGAAATAGGTTTACTCATAAAATAAACAAAAAGT
>CAMEKM010000017.1 GCA_945921355.1 uncultured Bacteroidales bacterium | reverse complement strand
ATAATGTAACATAATTATAAAAATTTAGTTAAAAAATAACGAAGTATTGATATAAATACACCTCTAAATAGTTGCTGATATCATATATTTTTCGTACCTTTGCACCATCTTAATTCAAAATTCATAATTCAAAATTCTTAATTCAAAATTCATAATTCATAATCCTAAAATCCCGCCACCCGTCTAGTGCTCGGCGTACTTGCCGAGCAATCCTTTCCCCTAAACACTAAACAGTAGCGAAGCGTTCACTAAACTGCGCTGCAAGCACTCCGCCTCTCACCTCAGCGGGGTTCCCGAAAACGCTCGTGGCGTTTTGGGGTGCTTGACGAATGTTATTCGGGTATACCCTGCCTCTAATCTCAGCGGGGTCCCCGATAACGCTCGTGGCGTTATGGGGTGCTCTTAAACTGTAGGCGCACTGCGCCGTTCTCTAAACTCAAAATGGCGAAAAAATCGCCATTTTCTTGCATATATCAAAAAAAAGCACTACCTCTTTGCAGAAAAATTCATAAAAACACATTGAATTGCTGAAAAATAATCTATTAAATATCATGGAAAGTGTTAGCAATTACTTCCCAATCACCTTCTCCTAAATCACTCCCTCCTTCACAAAATGGCGCGAATCATACACTTTTTCGCATCAAAACTTGCATATGTCAAAAAAGAATACTACCTTTGCACCGAATTTGTCGCTATAAATGTATTAGTTTGCGACAAAACAAAATGTAAATACATATGGAATCAGTTGAGAATAAGATTATTAGCAAGATGAAAAAATGCGGAAGAGGTTCAGTGTTTTTCGTGAATGATTTTCTTGCGTATGGAACACGCTCTGCTGTCAATAAAGCATTAGAAAGAATGGTGCTACAAGGCACTATCCTTCGTGGTGCTCGAGGCATCTATTGCTACCCAAAATTAGAGAAAGTATATGGATTAGGGGCTATACCTCCTTCAACTGAAGATATTGCTGCCGCAGTAGCTAAAAGGGACGGAGCGCATATTGTACCATCGGGTGCATTTGCCCAATACCAATTGGGACTTACCCAGCAAATACCACTTAATTATCACTACCTTACAGATGGCACTTCGCGGACAATTACCATTGACAACACACGGAGTATTACCTTTCATCGTGCCTCTCCAAGGTATTTTGCTTTCCAGACAAAGTTAGCACAACTGATAACTACTGCGCTCAAAGACTGGAAAATCGAACGACTAACAGAAGAACAAATCCAAATGCTCAAAACTGCTATCAATAACCAATCTCGTATTCCTGTAGCAGATCTTAAACTGATGCCTACAGCAACCCGAGAACTAATATTGAGTTTATATGAATAAGTTTCTAACCCTTACTATAGAACAACGCCGTTCCGTGTTCGAGAGAGTCGGCGTGAATGTAGGTTTACCCATGCAAGCCGTAGAAAAAGATTTTTGGGTAACTGTGGTCCTACAAATTATCTTCTCGCTGCCCGTCGCACAATATTTGATATTCAAAGGCGGCACCTCACTCAGCAAGGCTTGGGGAATCATTAATCGCTTCTCTGAAGATATAGACTTAGCGGTTAATCCTATCTATTTAGGAGCAAAAGAGGGAGATTTGACTAAAAAGCAAATAAAGAAACTCCGCAAGGCTTCATCTTTGTTTGTTAGCGAACAACTAACGCCCATGCTACGCACACGATTAGATGAACTGGGATTGTTGGCATTCCTGCATGTTGAGTCACAACCAGATGGTGAGGGAGATAACACCTATCCTGAGCCAAGACAAATATATGTGCGCTATCTGTCCGTTTTCGATAAGCCACTAACCTACCTCCGTCCTGATGTGGTGTTAGAAGTGAGTGCTCGTTCGCTCATCGAACCATCTATGCCAACACATGTGAATTGCATATTAGCCGATTATGCACCTATACAACCACTATGCGATGCCATTATCTCCACTGCCATTCCTGCCAAGACAATGGTGGAGAAGATGTTCCTCTTGCATGAGCTTTTTAGCGTGCCAGGATATGGTATGCAAGCAGACCGCAAGAGCCGACACTTATACGACCTATACCAAATGATGCAGCAACCATTTGCAGCAGAGGCAATTACAGATGATACTCTATGGGAGACAATCCGCCATCATCGCGAAGTATTCACTTCTGTACAAGGAGTTGATTATTCAGGAGATATACGCACACGAATTTGCCTACTGCCTCGCGAAGATATTGCAGCCATCTGGCAAAAAGACTACGAAATTATGCGAAATTCTATGATTCATCACTCTGCTCCTACTTGGACAGAACTGACAGAACAAATAACCATATTACAAGACACAGTCCGCAAAACAAAATAAGTTTACACCATACACTTTACACTCTACACTCTACACTTTACACTCTACACTTTACACTCTACACTTTACACCCTCAACCCTACACAATTCCTCCTATCATGACCGAAAAAGAAAAAATGCAACAGCAGATGCTGTACGATGCGAACTACGATACCGAGCTCATTCGCGAGCGTCAAGTAGCCAAAGACTTGTGCTACCAGTTCAACCAACTACGCCCCTCCGATGAGACCCACCAACAGCAGATTCTCAGCCAACTATTAGGCAAGAAATCCGACAATTGCTGCATTCTGGCACCTTTCTGGTGCGATTATGGCTACAATATCGAAGTAGGCAAGAACTTCTTTGCCAACCACAATACTGTCATTCTCGATGGTGCCAAAGTCACTTTTGGTGATAATGTGTTTATTGCTCCTAACTGTGGCTTCTACACCGCTGGTCATCCTATTGATGTCGAACGCCGCAATCAGGGCTTGGAGTATGCCTACCCCATCACTGTGGGCGATAATGTGTGGATTGGAGCAGGTGTACATGTGATGCCAGGCGTGAAGATTGGTTCGAATGTAGTCATTGGCGGTGGCTCTGTGGTGGTGAAAGACATCCCTGACAATGTGGTGGCTGTAGGCAACCCTTGCCGTCCTATCCGCCCCATCACCGAAGCAGACAAACACAAATCTTGGGATAGGTAACTCACTCAACTATGGAACACAAGTCTTGTCCTCGATGTGGTGCGGCGTTTATTTGCCAGCACGAAAATCCCGCCAAGTGTCAATGTGCAGGTGTATTGCTCTCTCCCGCCACCCGTGCTTATATCGCAGAGCAATACCCCAACCAATGCCTTTGCCGAAAGTGCCTATTGGAGTTTTCTATCTAAGCAATGTTTGTTTATTATCCCGAATGATATTCGGGTATTTTCTGCCTCTAAACTCTAAATAGTAGCGCCATTGGCGCGTAAAGTTTCCATTTAGAAACGCAATTTTTAGCACTATATTACACCCTCTGTTCTGGTTGTTGGGACAACTAAATTCGGAGCAAAGGTATGAAATTTATTTGGGACTTGCAAGGAAATGGACAAAAAAAAGTATCGCGGAAGAAATTGGTGTGTCTCCGTGTACTGTCCAACAGAAAATCCCATCCCTAAATGCAAATGAATTTGCATATATCAAAAAATTATTGTACCTTTGTGCCCGAAATTGTAAACTGGGAAATTGTGTCACCACCGGTGACCAAATTTTCGTTCTCCGTGACACGATCAACCGCCAATTATGAGTTGACGGCAATGTATTGGCATATCGGTGACCGCATCAATCGCGATGTGTTGAATAACGCGCGTGCTGAATATGGCAAGCAAATTGTGTCGACGCTATTGACACAATTACAACAAGAGTACGGAACGAAGGGATTTGATGAAAAAAGTATCCGTCGAATGATGCAATTTGCCCAGACATTTCCCGATTTTCAGATTGTCGCACCACTGGCGCGAAAATTGTCTTGGTCTCATTTTCTGATAGTTATGCAGATGAAGACAAGTCCGGAGTCCGCGTTGCGCAGTAAAAACGGGACTTCGGTCCTGTTTTTTTATGGGCGCATTACACAATTGCAAAATTGCATAACATTGTGGCTATACATTATTCCGAAAAGTAAATGGAAAGCCCTTTAATGCGTACTATACTTTCCCAAATCTATTCTTTTTTATTGTGATTTGGGAAAATATAACGCTGTTTTTCATTCGAATAAATCTGTCATTGTAAGTTGGTTTGGAATTTCGTTCGCGTACTCATTATCCACTAATCCATAGGATGTTATCATAACCGGACGCACAGCTTTATTAGTCTTTGTCTTTTCCTCAAATATATTAATCTTCTCAAGAATATTTTCTAATTCCTTCTCAGTTAGTGAATATTTGTTTTTATAGTACTTCATTTCGCATACATTGATGACATCATCACCGCGATCTATGAGCATATCTATCTGTGCGCCTTTTTCTTTTTTTGTTTTGGCGCGATAAGTCCACGAATATACGTTTGTTTCTATTCCGGATATTCCTAATGCTCCTTTTATCTGTTGTTCATGTTGCATACATACGCGCTCATAAGCTAAACCGACCCACGTGTTATATGTAGGTTTCCCTAACGAGTTTGTCCAATAATGGGCATTGTTGGCTATGTTTTCTGCTATGAACTTAAAATAGAACAACGTGAAGTTATCCATCAGTTGGTACAGAGTATCTTTCTTTGTTTTGCCGATGGCAGGGTACGAGCGGATAAAATCACACTGCTCCAACTCCTCCAATTTGTCGGTTAGTTTGCCTCCAATATTGGTATCTATCTCTATTTCTTTTCGCAATTCTGTGTATGTCATCCCTATCTTCTTCGTTGCCAACGTTGTGACGATATCTATATACACCTGCGGAGAACGGAACAAAGAAGCATATAAAGCATCAAACTCATTACGCAACTCACCATTTTTAGCAAAGATAAGTTCATCTATATTCTGAGCAGATGATAACTTGGGTTGGAGCAAACTCCAATAGAAAGGAATGCCGCCAAGTACCATGTATGTTTCTAATATGTTCTTACGCGACAAACCGAGTTTGCGTTTCTTAGCATACTGCTCACATTCTTTTAGAGTAAACGGTGACAATGATATTTGACGTGTCAGACGATCGTGAAGACCACCATGGTCACGAACAATCTTTTTGATAATCCATGATGTCGCACTTCCGCATACAACCAGCACTATATCTTCGCGCGCAGATGCCCATCCATTCCAGAAATGTTCAAGTGCAGAAACCAACTTGCTCTTCGGTGTCTCCATCCATGGTAGTTCATCAATAAACACCACTTTCTTTCCGTATGGCAAAGTTGCAAGAAATTGACCAAGAAGAAAGAATGCTTGTGACCAGGACTTGAGCTTAGGTACTTGCTGCATACCAGCACTAATTAAGGAATACTGAAACTCCTCTAATTGTTCCTCCATGGTACCCTTTGCCAAACCAGAGTGTTGGAACGCGAACTTATTTTTGTATGTTTGCCGAATAAGATAGGTTTTTCCAACGCGGCGACGACCATAGATAGCTACGAACTCCGATTGGTCACTCTTTAGCAACGATAATAGTTGCTCTTGCTCTTTACTTCTACCGATAAGCATAATTGTATACGTCTAAAATCGGCTGCAAAGTTACATATAATTTCCCAAATATGCAAGAAAAAAGTGAGATTTGGGACGAAATAACGCGATTTTTCTTCATATTATTTCCCAAATCAGTTGTTTTCGTCCTTTTATCCGGTATTTTTGTAAATTTTGCACGAATTATTCTGTAGAATTTGCATATGTCAAAAATTTTGTGTATCTTTGCCCCGCAAAATTGCGTGCGGGGCGCAAATAAATAAAACATTAATCCATAAAAGACCAAAATTATGGCAAGTATTCAAGACATTCACGCGTTGGAAGAACGAATCTACGACGCAGTACAAGAGTACCTCGACAATCCGGATGGGTACGAGAACGCAACACTTCATGTCTATTTAAACAAGGATGATATGGAGTACCGCGCAGACATGGAAGACAATCTCCAAGGAACGGAGGACGACGGTATCTATCCGATAGCCGACCTCATCCGAGACGGAGAGCCTGACAACGACAAGGCGAGTGACATCGCAAACAGTTGGATATTCCTCGACTAATAACAACCGCTGACAATCCATAAAAGACCAATATGAAGCGGAATAACTTATGGCAGAAAAAGCGTATAGGTGATGGGCATTGGTCTGCCTTTGGACACCTATACGTGGCTGCCTTTTTATAGACAAACACAAGGCAATAATGTTTTCGTTTGAGGAACATAAGGACGATTTGATTTTGGTGGGCGGTTGCAGGCCGCAAAAGGCTCAAATGGAATGGGTCTTTGCTAACAGGCTGTACAACGTGCGTAGTAACGCCGACCTATTTGTGTCGCGTCCGGGTGGATTTGATAATTGCCCGCTTCCAAAATTCATCTTGATCTACGAGGAAGGCTCGTTCCAAAAGAAGCATCTGTATGAGTGCCTTGGAGCCATGCAAAAGACCCAGCATGAGATGGAAGGAATGGGCTATGAAAATTCTCATGGAGCCTATATAACATATGTTCTTGGTGATGAGCATCAAATACCCCGTAGCAATATCAAGAAACTAATTGAAACGCGACCACCCAAGACCAAAAAGAATAAATATGATTATAGTCCAATGTTAATAACAGGCGAAGAATTAGGACGATACATGAAGCCTACTCAAAAACAAACTGATCCGCTTAAATTAGGATACCCCCTTCGTGTGGGAACGCTATTTAGCGGCATAGGTGCTTTCGAAGAAGCCTTGAAGCAATTGAAAGTGCCGCATCAAATAAAGTTTGCATGCGATAACGGAGAGATTGAACTGATTCTGTTAGATGATAAAGACAATAGAAAGGCTTATCTCGACCTCAATCGTCGTATACGTAAGTTAGACGCAGCCGAGAAAGAAAAGTTAAACAGCTATAAGAATCTCATAAACCAACGTGTTGAGGAGATTCGGGAGTATTGTTATAATCTTCCCACAAAGGAACAACGTACGAGATTTGTTAATGATCTCTACCATCGGTATGAAGGTGAACATAGGAACTATGTAAGAGAATCCTATCTTGCCAACTATGATATCGATCCGAACGATTTCCATCCGGATATTCGATTCATGCGTGGAGATGATTATGCTGGTCAGGTAGATATCCTTGTTGGCGGAAGTCCGTGCCAAAGTTTCTCTACTTACGGCAAGAAGCAAGGTCTGGAAGATGCACGTGGTACGCTTTTCTATGATTATGCTCGTATCATCCAAGAGACCCAACCGAAGGTATTCATTTACGAAAATGTAGCCGCTATCAAGTCAAACGACAATGGTCACACATGGGAAACGATGTTATCAGTTTGGGAGGCTCTTGGCTATCGCATATTCCCGGACATTCTAAACGCAGTTGACTATAATCACCCACAATTGCGTCGCCGTGTTTTTATCGTCGGTATTCGAGCTGACATCTGTACAACCGATTATAAATTTCCAGAAAAGAAGAAACTTACAAAGAAGAGTACCGATTTTCTTGAAAAGGGACCGATACCTCTTAAATACTATTTGGGAGAGGGTGGCTTCACTTGGATAACCACCTATGAGAAGCACAAACGCCGTTCGCGTGTCAACCAAGATATAATCGGTTGCCAAACAGCAAACCAACAAGACAACTGGATTGGAGATTTTCGTATAGAGCATCCGCTACCGGAGCACTATGCTGACCCGCGTATCTTCATCGGTAAATATGACTTCCAAGATGGAAAAGGCATGGTAGATGCCGTTGGACGTAAACTTACCCCGCGCGAGTGCTTGCGCTTAATGGGCTTCTCCGATAAGTTCCGTATCGTGGTGGATGACCATCAGGCTTACCACCAATCCGGCAACTCAATCGTTGTGCCTGTCCTTAAAGAGATAATATTAACACTTATTCCTTACCTGAAAGAGAATGCGTAAGAAACAGACCGGTCCCGAACTCAAAACACTTGAGTTGGACACATTAAAATACATCACTCCAGATAACGTAAAAGACTCCGTTTATTATATCGGAATCTTTCCGGAGCGCATGTCACCTGCGGACGTTACATTCGCCCGCAAGTCTGGTCTACTGGAAACATCTGACAATACGCTTCACCTCAGTAAAGTGGCTCTGCATGTTACCTTAGGCGCTATTTCCTATCGTGAATATGCCTTCCTTATGCTGTCCAAACAATGGATAAAGACCACGAATGTCAAAGACGAACCAACCGTATATAACGAACCACTCCTACCATTCGTGCTGGATGAAATTCAAACACGTGGTCGTATGAACAAGACATCATTCACGGAAGAATTAGACAAAGTCTTTGCTGCGAAATATGCACCAATCCCTCTGTCCAACTCTAACTCTATGCGCTATATTCGCGGCTTGCTTGTGGCATCCGAATTAGTGGTCGTGGATGGAAACGACTACATCATCAATCCGCTGGCTACAGCTCTGGTTCGTAATCTCATCGCAAATTGCGATAACATAGTTCCGCCTACCGACGAAACAGAATTCGAATCCTACTGGAACACCCTTGAGCATGGTATCTTTGATATCATTACTCCCGCTAATAAAACTTTGTATTCATCCTTCTATCCTAATCTTATCAAATAGCCATGAAAAGAAAACCCAATCCTCCCAAAGCGAAATTCCTCATGGGCTCTATGCGCCACATGGGTTACTCGTTCTCGGATGCTGTTGCCGATGTAATGGACAATAGTATTAGTGCAGGATGTACGTATATCAAGTTGCTGTTTCCGATCAATCCGGATAATATCTACGTGGGTATCTTGGACGATGGATGTGGTATGTCCGATCAGGAACTTTTCCGTGCTATGTGCTATGGTAGTCAGGCGAACGAGAAAGAACGAGAAGAGAACGACCTTGGTCGCTACGGATTGGGGATGAAATCGGCTTCTCTCTCCCAATGTCGCAAGATGACTGTTGTCAGCAAGAAAGAGGGAAAGATGAGCGCATATCGTTGGGATTATGACGAGATAACAAGCCAAGGACAACGGAGTGATTGGTCTGTACTTGAATTGGAACCTCATGAAATAAGTCAGCTTTATTGCTATAGTGAAATAGCAGGATTGGAGCACGGAACTTTGGTACTATGGGAAGACTTTGATGGTATGTTTAAATCATCCGGAGGACGTTTATATGAAGCACTCACGCGTAATCGCGACAACTTACTGGATCGTATTCCGCTCATATACCATCGTTTCATGTCGGAAGATGGTCTCAAGATCTATGTGAACTATCAGGAATTAGAGCCACTTGACCCATTCTTGGTAAATCGTTCGGATTGCTCATGGGGAACTATACCTCAACCTCTAACTGACTCCAACGGCAAAGAGCACATCATTCAAATAACTCCTTACAAATTGCCGTTCGTTACAGAAATGTCCGAGGCCGAACTACACTTGATTGGTGGTGCGGAAAAGATGAGTAAGATGCAAGGCTTCTACATCTATCGCGGTCGTCGTCTTATACGCTATGGCACATGGTTCGGAACACCTCGTCATGAAGTGTCCAAATACGCACGCGTAAAAGTAGATATCCCAAATTGCATGGACGACATTTGGAAAGTAGATGTCATGAAGCGTAATGCAGAGATTCCAACGGAACTTGCAAAACTACTGGAGAAAACCATCGGAAGACTTATTGCAAAATCAACTCGTCAAACAAAATTTAGAGGACGTGCGGTAACCGACCCCAAAGAAAAGGAAGTGTATGTATGGGATCGTCTCGAAGCTCGTGAAGGATATTATTCGTACAAGGTCAATCGTAACAATACCTTTATTCATGGCGTTTTAGATTTATTGAATGACGAGCAAAAAACGGCTGTTGAAATGATGTTGCAGCAGATTGAATCACATCTGCCAATACACCAGTTACACCTTGATCACGACGAAAACCATATTGACCGTTCTGAGGAGAGCGTGGATAAACTGAACGACTTGTACGAACAAGCGACTATGGCTATCGAATGGGCACTAATCAAGGGAACGCCACTACAAGAGGCCGTTAATATGGTGTTGTCCTGCGAGCAATTCAAGGACAATGATGATTTGAAAAAGAAAATCAACAAGAGATATTCATTATGACGTTAACCGAATTAGAAGAGGCGAAGAAAACGCTTCGTAAAACACTCGAATCGCAGAAATCTGCTATATCCATTTCTAAAGAAGATTTGGCTAAGTTTGTTGAGTTCCAACTCTTCTTCTTAAAGAAGTGGGAGCCAACAGAAACAGACAAGAAGGAATTGGTAGATTATTTGGAGAATTATATATTCGTCCAGCACGATCATGATGGATATGCTATTATAAGCGACGAACCGTTTGATAACACATGGTACACAAAGAACAAACCTAAAGAGGAATATTTCTGGGATTTATTTAGCGCGTATCATGCAGAGAAAGGAGACCTTGATCGAGCATCATTAGATTTACTCGGAGATAAAACGCTTCCTGCACTCATGAATTGTTTGGGTAACCCACAAGAGGAACTTACTAATCAACGGAAACGTTACGGACTAGTTTTAGGAGATGTGCAATCTGGTAAGACAAGCACCTATTCAGGTCTTATCTGTAAAGCTGCTGATGCCGGAATGAAAGTCGTAATCTTATTAGCAGGTACTACCGAAACGCTTCGTCAGCAAACTCAGGAACGCATAGAGGAAGATATAGTTGGTCTTACAATCCGAACAGATAACTTCAAAAACAACCAACAATCCAAGGTGGGCGTGGGTAAGTTATCTGGTTGGGAAAACAAAGTCACTACCTTTACCCTATATGAGGACGACTTCAATATCTCAAGGGCAAAATCCATGACCTCTATCGGTTCTCACAAATCCCTTGTCTTGTTCGTAGTCAAGAAGAATGTTCCGGTCTTAACCCACTTGCGTGATTGGCTGACAGGACCTAACCAACAACTGAATGAAGATGGCAAATTACCGTACTCGTTGTTGCTAATTGATGACGAGGCGGATAACGCATCTATCAACACCAAAGATAGTACAATCGATCCTACGGCTACTAATAAAAGAATACGTGAGATATGTGAGATCTTTATGAACTCCAACTATGTTGGTTTCACAGCTACACCTTATGCAAACATCTTCATCAACCCGGATACAGATGAAGACATGGTAGCTGCTGACCTTTTCCCGAAAGATTTCATATACGTTCTGCCTACACCTGCTCCTTATATTGGAGCTCAACATATCTTCGGTACGCCATCAGAAGAGCACCCAACATACGGCAATTGCTCTTACATGATAGACAAGACCTATATTCGCGATATTAAAGAACCGAAACCAACGGAACTTCGCGAATTTACAGAGGAGCAAATAATAAACGGTCCTATCTACTATAAGCATAAAAAGGATTGGTGCGGTCAACTACCCAAATCGCTAATTGAAGCAATTAGATGTTTCTATCTCGCCAATACCATTCGCGATTTAGACGAGAAGCAGTTTGATGCGCCTCGTACTATGCTGGTAAATATCTCGAAATACATCAATGTACATTCCTATCTTAAAAATCAAATCGCAGAACTGGTAGGTGCAGACTATAAAGAGATACGCGTTAACTTCAGCAAGGATCAAGCACGAAATGTGGGCAATCCGCTATATGACGAATTACATCGTCTCTTTGATAAGCACTATTCCAATTGTGGCTACGCTTGGGAGCAGGTCGGACAAAGAGAAGCGCTTCTTAAATGGGATTCCGAGAAAGAGACTAAGGGCATTCGTGTGATTGTAGTGAACGGCTCTAAAGAGTCTCGTGAAGATACACCGAATTACAAGAAGAACCCATCATGGCGAATCATAGCAGTTGGTGGTATGGCGCTATCTCGTGGTCTTACACTTAAAGGGTTAACGACTAGTTATTTCTATCGCAACACATGCACTTACGATGTGCTCATGCAGATGGGACGCTGGTTCGGATACCGTCCGCACTATGACAAAGTATGTCGTATATGGATAACCAACACAAGTGCTAACTGGTATCGTGAGATTGCTGAAGCAACAGATGAACTTAAATCCGAATTGGCTCACATGAACTCGCTGGAACTTACTCCGGAACAATTCGGACTCCGTATTCGTCGTGATGATACAGCCCTTGAAATTACGGCTCGCAATAAAATGCGTAAAGCCGGGAAATGTGAAGTGCGTACCACCTATTGGGGGGATGTGTTTGAAACTCCATATTTCAGTACTCTTGTACAGGATAATACTATCAATCTGGATGAAACAAAACGCTGGATTAGAGAGCTTTCCGAACAAGGTGCTTCTCTGGAGAAAGTCAAGTCACGTGCATCTTTTATAATGCGTGACATAGAAGCTGAGTATGTCATAGACTTTTTAGGTAGAATTCGAACTTCTGACAAGAACCTTAAATTTAATAGAACACGTATATCAACATTTATCGCATCCAACTTGGAAGAATTGTCTAAATGGGATGTGGCTATCGTTGGTGGTACAGGAAATGAAATTGGAGGTCTTTTCCCTGATTCAACTATTACTATAAAGGCATCAACTCGTCGTTTAGATATACGTGGTGATGGAGAGGCTTTCGCTTTCTCACACCAAGGCGTAGTCAGCGGTAATAATGATGGTAGTATCGGTCTTGCTAATCCGAAAAAGGTGCAAGAGGATTACAAAGATAAGGAATCACGAATAAACCCCATATCTGCACAAAAGATAAACCGGTGTACGTGGTTCAAATATGTAGATCGCAATCCGGTTCTTTTTATCTATCCTGTATACCCATCAAATAGTGATGATGTTGAGAACGTGTTGGGCGATTATATCAAAGAAGTAGGAAATGACCCGATTATGGGTTATGCGATAGGCATTCCGGGATTCGGTCACGAATCGGACAATCGCTCTTACTATACAAATGTAGTGTACCAAAATAATGATGGTCTTCTTGATACTGATGAAGACGAATAAAATAATACAGCTATGATTACTGAATACGACTTCAATTTAGCGTCAGGCTCAAACTCGTGGAAACGCGTAGGTGACACGCACCCTGTCGACTTGTATTACGGCAAGGACGAGAAAGGACGTAATGCAATTGAGTTCAAAGGAAAGTTTGTGATTAATCGCAAAATACATTCCTCTGTCGTTATCGACATCGTTCATTACAACAATACCGATGGTTCAAAATCCATCGAGTTTTCGCTATTGGACAACAAACTACTGCACCCGTTCTGCGATTTCCTCAACTCCCTAATTGATGCAACCGCTCAATCCAGCCTCTCCAATCAAGATGCATATCACGCCATCTGCGAGGTGTACTTCATCATGCAGAAAATGTTCCGCTCCAGTTCGGATTTCCTCTCTGAAGCAGAAATAAAGGGCTTAATAGGAGAACTGTTATTTCTAAGCGAGCACCTATTCCCAAGAATGAGTACAACCAAAGCTATCAGTTCATGGAGCGGAGCCGAGAAGACACGTAAAGATTTTGCGTTTGATCAAGAGTGGTTTGAAGTCAAGACAATTGATTTCGGTAAGGATACCGTTCATATATCTTCTATCGAACAACTGGATAGTCCAATCGAAGGAAGTCTGGTCGTATTCCAATTAGAGCGCATGGCTGAAGAATACAAAGGTATCTCGCTCAACAAACTTGTTGCGTCCGTTCTTAAGAAAGTGCAATCCGTTAGTGACAAGGATATCCTTCTGTCGAAATTAAAAGACTACAACTACGCATATCATCCCAAGTATAATGAGTTTGTGTATGAGCTACGCGCAACAGATGAATACCGCGTAGATGACAGTTTCCCTCGTATTAGCCGTACCAACATACCGGTTGCTATCGCGAAAGCAAGCTTTGACCTGATATTGGCAGAAATATTACCTTATAAGAAATAACTACTACTATGACCCTCGAAGAATATCGTGAAGAATTCCTATCGCAACTGCGGAATAACGCACAGATAAACGGAAATCTCAATCAAGAACAATTCATAGAAGAAGCATTGGATTTGCTCGTAAAGAATGAAGTGTTGATTGACCCCGTTATGTTCCGTTGTAACCTAAAGTCGAGAAATCGTAACTTAGGCTTCCATGCGTATGCATATGGAGAAGCAGACTCTACTATCCAATTGCTCATTACCGACTTTGTCGATAGTCAAGATGCAGGTGCGTTAACGAATGAAGATATTCGTGTCCTGTACAATAAAATGCAATATTTTATTCAAGATGCAGCAGAGGGTCTTATTTCAAGGGCAGCAAGTGATGAGTCTGACCAGATCATAGATATTGCAAATGAGTTCCGTAGCAAGATAGGCAAGAACATGGAAACAACCGAGATTACGGCTTTCCGTTTCTATATCGTTACGAACAAAACGCTTTCTACACGTGTAAAGAATCTGGAGCAAGAGTTATTGCTCGGTCGTCCAGCTATCCTGCAAGTTTGGACACTCGAACGCTTCTACGATAATTTCCGTAGTTCACAAAGTGAACGCATCCTGATTGATTGTAAAGAATGGGGTATAGATGGCATCCAATGCCTAAAGGCACACATATCTCAATCCAATCAATTTGATTCCTACATGGGTATTGTACCGGGTCTTATGTTGGCTAAACTATTCAAGAAATTCCAAAGCCAACTCTTAGAGGGTAACATTAGATGCTTCCTGAGCGCAAAAGGAAAGGTCAATAAGGCTATTAGAAGTACCATTATTAGTAAAGAGCCAGAACGCTTTTTTACGTACAATAACGGTATTGCTGTAGTAGCAAACTCTGTTACTCTTTCTCCAGATGGACACTATATTACATCATTTGATGGGTTCCAAATCGTGAATGGTGGTCAAACAACGGTATCCCTTTGCAACGCCTATATCAAAGGTGAGGCTCCGGAAGGTAACCTCGAAAAGATATATGTGCCGATGAAGTTAACCGTGCTCAATTTCAATTTGGATGAGATAGAAGATCCGGAATTGCTTCAGCAAAGAAAAGATGAATATAATGACCTCGTTCAAAAGATAGCTCGTAGTTCGAACTGGCAGAACCCGACGAAAGAAGCCGACTTCTTCTCTAACGATCCATTCCATCGTGATATGGAGCGTCTGTCGCTATTGGTTAAAAACCAAACACCACCTAAACCGGGTGAGGTTAATGGTACATTCTGGTTCTATGAACGTTCTGCTCATCGTCATGAACAATCTACTTTCAACATGACCAAGAGCAAACGCGACCAATGGTTAAAGTTGCACCCCAAGAACCAAGTTATCACAAAAGAGAAATTGGGCGTATATTTCAATACCGTCGAATTGTTGCCTTATAGCGTTTGTAAAGGTCCGGTTAACAACTGGGAATTATTCTCAAGTAAGATAGTTGAATTAAAGAAATCGAATCCTGCTGCTATCAATAGCTATTTCTTCAGGAAAATGGTAGCAGTAAAGATTATCTACGATAAGATTGACAAGATCATCAATAATGCCGATTGGTATCCTACTGGTGGTTATAAAGCCATGTACGTGCCATATATAATCGCGAAGATAATTGCTACGCTTCCTAAAGGAAAGGAAATAGATTGGAAACGTATCTGGAAAACGCAAGATATATATCCATCCTTGGCACGTCAAACTGAGTTGGTATCTCGACAAACGTTTGATTTCCTACAAAAGGTAAGTAACCATGGTAACGAACGTACCTATGCAATCAAGGAAGAGACGTGGAAGAAATATCTTGAAGCACCCTTAACGCTTACTGACGACTTCATCAAAGATGCGGTTGATAGTTCCTTCGAAAAGGAAGAAGCAAAAACGCAGGAGCGTCAAACACGTTTCAACATGGCAACAGATATGTGGGCTAAGTTCATGACGTTGGGCGCAGGTTACCTTAATCTGGTATATAAAGATATGGAGCGTCTAAACCTCTTATCAGGAGCCGACAGAGAAAGTGTACGTATCTGTGCGATAAGCGTATCAAGAGGCAATCTAACCGATCGTCAAGTAAAACGTCTCGTCCAGATATTCCAACGTCTCGACCAAGAAACCGATTACATCATCCCTGATAAGTAAAAAATCAAAGACATGCCCTGTCCGCAGAGTTTACGCAAAAAAAACGAAAAAAAAGTTGCTTTTAAGGTGATAGATTTCAGGTCTTTTTTGACTTATATATGGAGGGGTATATAAAACACGAATCTATTAACACTAAACACAACCGCACATGAACAAAACAACACATTTTGACCCTTGGCATGACAGGCACACAATCAATATGGAGCCGGAACAGATGGACAGGTTCTCGGACGAGGACAGCCTGTTTGCCTGGCAACCGAACGAGAAACAATACGCCATAGCCGATGCGCTGGACAGCTTGCCGAACGAACGTTACCGCCGCCTGCTGGTCGGACTATACCGTGAGCATCTTTCCATGCAGTTCATGGCAGAAGAGATGGAAGTCTCCCTTCCTAATCTGTACAATCTGCACCGCCGTGCCCTTGCTGCCCTGAAAGCGCACATGACCAAGCCTCAAGCCTGAAAAACTATAACGATAACATACGGCAAAGAAATTGCCATTGACAAAGCAAACTAAATAAATTTAAAATTATGGAATATGACCTTAGAGAGCCCTATGCTTACCTTCTGGAAGCAATGATTTTCGCCAAAGCGGCAGCTGAGAATGGCGGAAAAGTGGACATGTTGACTGTTGATTTCACCACCGAATTTGGTTATGGAGAAGGGGAGATGTTTTTCCAACATTTTCTCCCGCAGTTCGGCAAAACAGATGATTATGCCATTAATGACGGCGAGAACGACCCCGAGAAATGGAAACCTGTATATTTTGAATTGAACGAGCAGGGAAAGGAATTGGCAAAACTGGCTTTATTGGTAGATAAGACCTTCAAAAACAAAATCTTATCGGATTTAGAAATATACGCCATAGTTGACGAATACGAGAGTCTTAAATACTAGTTATGGATAGGAGGGATCCTATAAACACACCTACAACTATGTCCTGTTTACAAGTTCTATTGGCTGTTATCTTTCCGCCGCTGGCGGTGATTGACCGCGGGTGCGGCTCTATACTGATTGTCTTTCTCCTCACCTGCCTCGGATGGGTGCCGGGAGTGATTGGCGCATTAATCATTTTGAATAAGAATGAAAACCATTGAAGTTGTCGCTGCCATCATTTTTGATGAGCAAGGGAGAATCTTTGCTACCCAACGAGGATATGGCGAGTGGAAAGATTGGTGGGAGTTTCCTGGTGGTAAGATAGAAGCCGGAGAAACGCCCGAACAAGCCTTGAAGCGGGAGATACATGAGGAGTTGGACGCAGAGATAGAAGTCGGCGAACTATTGCGGACGATTGATTATGATTACCCTACTTTTCATCTGACCCTGCGTTGCTTTAAATGCAAACTATCAGAAAGTCACGTTACGCTCTTGGAGCACGAAGCCGCCAGATGGCTGCCCCCCGGCGAACTGCACTCCGTTCAATGGCTGCCAGCCGACGAAGAAATTATTGAAGAACTAAAACGATAAAACAATCTCCTCATGAACAATTGTCCACATAATATATCTCAATCTATAGCTATTTTTTGGGTTGTTGTTGACTAAGCATAACCCGGTTTTTATATTATGCCACAAAGATACTAAAAAGTTTTTCAGCGCCCTCCCAAAAAAAAGCGATTTTTCTTCGATTTTTCTTGCATATATCAAAAATTAGTAGTACCTTTGCACCGCATTCAGTTAAGGGAAGCAGGTGCAATTCCTGCACAGTCCCGCTGCTGTGATTCGCAATCCGATATTCAAATTCTTATAAGTCACTGGCTGACTGTCAATTGTCAACTATCAACTGTCAACTGACAAAGCTGGGAAGGCGGAATAAAGGAGCGATAAGTCAGAAGACCTGCTGCGTGCCACCAACAAGGAGTTGGTGAAGTTGAACGCTCTCGGGGAATCGAGCCAACGACAATGACGCAAAGGTTTTCAATAGTATCTATGGTACGCTCATACGCGTATAAGTGGTTGACAGTTTGGTCAAGCACTTGTTTGTTGTATCCGATGGTCAGTGTGTTTCTCGGGAGTCAAAACGCCTATCCACACACCCCTGACCGTCACCCTGCCATGTTACTTCGCATTTGGGAAAATCCGAAGTAGATGGTCGGGGAGGTGTGGTTAATACTTGGCCTTTCGTCTCTCGCCTGATAGCCAGCGGGTCCCCGAAAAATCTGCTGATTTTTAGGGTGCTCTGATAGCCTCAGCGAGAGAAACGAGCAAATAATATTAAACATTTTAATCAACAAACAACATGAAGAAATCATTCTTTCTTGCGGCTTTATGCCTGATGAATGTAGCCCTCATAGCGGAGGACTACGAGTTGCGAACCCTGACTTTCGAGGATGCAGATGCTCAGTTTCCGCCTTACACCCTCGACTATGCCAACCGCACCATCTCTACCTGGTCTGACCTCGTGGACGATGCGCAGTACAACGGCACACTCACCTACACCGCAGGCGGTGTTTACACATGGTGCGATGCTCAGAACACTCTACTAACCCACAGTTTTACAGCACCTTATTGGAATGGTGGACATGCCATCTCCAACTTCACCAACCCTGGCTTCACCAACAACGATCTCCCTGCCAATACCGCATGGTATGAAGTCCAATTCGCTACCCTCCACGGAGGCAACAATGGCTCAAAGAACTTCTGCGTGCACAACGGTCATGTGGATGACTACAATTCGGCTTATACCACCTGCCAAACCATTGCTTTCGCCGATGGTAAAGCGCGAGTGATTGACCATATGTATGTCACCAACATCTGTTATGTGCTTAATTCGCTGGTGTATGGCGATGGCTATAATCCTCCTGCCACCGACACTACTACTTTCCATATCGTAGCCATCGGTCAAGATGCCAATGGTCACGAGATCAGCCGTACCACTTTTGCCCTCTACAATGGCAAGGATAGCCTTCTGACAGACTGGCAGAAATGGGATTTGTCTGTCTTGGGCGAAGTGAATGCTGTAACATTTAATATCGTTGGTACGCTCGACCTCTACGGTCAATGGGGACTCAACGCACCTGCCTATTTCGCTTATGATGACGTGGCAGTCCGCTTCGATAGAAATGACACGGCACTCCCTAATCTCTCCAACAATAGCACTCATAATTCAAAATTCATAATTCATAATTCTCAGATCCTCATCCTCCGCGACGGCAAGACCTATAACATAATGGGGCAAGAGTTATAGCCCTATTCCCTTCAAATTTTGATGCGAATAATTCACTTTTTCGCATCAAAATTTGCAAGGTTGAATAAAATACACTACCTTTGCAGCATGTTTACCTCTTTTCTTATATTCTGCATCGTAGTGCTATTCCTCTGCCCTACTCTTGTATGGCTACTCTGTTGGATAGTGGCACGGCTGTGCCACCACGCCATGCCGTATGCACCTTTTGCCTATACAGGACTTGCACTCGTGCTGATCTTCATGGGCACTATGCTCTATGGATATTGGTTCGGACGCTTCCAACTGCGTGTGCAACCTACCACTTACACGTCGTCCCATGTACCCGCAGAAATAACCGTCATCGCATTGCACAACTGATACATGACTATCCGCCCCACTACATACGCCGATATTGATGCGCTTTTAGCCATCTTCGCCCATGCCCGTGCGCAGATGGCTGCTGATGGCAATCCTACGCAATGGGGAGATGGTTACCCTACCCGCGAGCAGTTGGAGAACGACATCCAACGCGGCGTGAGTTATGTCATGGAGCACGAAGGAGTGCCCTGCGCCACTTTCGTTTTTATCATAGGTGCAGACCCTACTTATCAACATATTGAAGACGGGCAATGGTTAGACGACACGCTACCCTACGGCACCATTCATCGCATCGCATCTAATGGGCAGCAACGAAGCATCTTCCGCACCGTACTCGACTGGTGTTCAGCACAATGCAGCAACATCCGCATTGACACCCACCAAGCTAATGCCCGCATGATTCACCTCATTGAGCAAGCCCAATTCACACGTTGTGGCATCATCTACACCCGCGATAACTCACCACGAATGGCATATCAAAGGGTAACTCTAAACACTAAACTGTAGCGTCTATGACGCGTCCACTAAACACTAAAAAATATGTTATACGACTTCACCTATCAGAATCCTACGCGGATTCATTTTGGCAAGAAAGCCATCAATAAGCTGGCTGGCGAACTCCGTGAGTATGGACCAAACATCCTACTCGTTTACGGCAAAGCATCCATCAAGAAAATCGGTCTCTATGACCAAGTTATGAATATCCTGCAAGCTGAAGGTAAGACCGTTGTCGAACTGGCAGGCATCAACGCCAATCCTCGTTATACCCAGTTGCTCGAAGGTGCACGTCTCGTGCGTGAGCACAATATCGACCTCATCCTTGCTGTGGGTGGCGGTTCGGTCATTGACTGCGCCAAAGGTATCGCTTGTGCTGCCTACGCCGAAGGCGATGTATGGCAACGCTACTACGTCAATCAAGAGCCCGTCACCAACCGCGTCATACCTGTAGGTAGTATCCTCACGATGGCAGGTACTGGCAGCGAAATGAACTCTGGCTCAGTTATCACCAACGAGGCAGAGAACCTGAAGATTGGCCGTGTCTATCCATTGGCATTGGTCACTCCACGTTTCTCTATCCTCAACCCCGAATACACCTACTCTGTGCCTAAGTATCAGATGATTAGCGGTATCTTCGACATTTTCTCCCACCTCATGGAGCAGTATTTCTCTGGCGATGACGACTGCACCAGCGACTATCTATTGGAAGGACTGATGCTATCGCTCATCTCCGCTTCGCGCAAGGCGATCGTCAATCAAGAGGACTATGAGGCACGCAGCAATATCATGTGGTGCGCTACTATGGGATTGAACAAGATTCTTGGCCTCAGCAAGACTCAAGACTGGGAAGTACACATGATTGAGCACCAATTGGGCGCTTATACCGACTGCGCACACGGCATCGGTCTCGCCATCATCTCGCCTGCATACTACCGCTATATCTTCCGCGACGGCTTGCATCGTTTTGTGCGCTATGCCAAAGTGGTTTGGGGCGTTGACGACCACGGTCAAGGCGACGAAGCGATTGCATTAGAGGGTATCAATCGCCTCGAAGCATTTATCGCTGAATTGGGCATTCCTGCCACACTCCGCGAAGTGGGTGCAACCGAAGAAATGCTACCGCTCATTGCTAACTCCACCATCCCTGGTGGCGGTTACAAGCAACTCAATGCTGAGGATGTATTGGCTATCCTCCAGGCTTGCTACTAACACATTGAAGATGAACATATATGCACAAAAAAATATCCCAATCGCCATTTACTCGATTGGGGTATTTTTATTCATCTGTTTGGAGTTATTCTACTAATCTTTCTTTAGCTCATCTCCAACATACGTTGAATTGGTTTGATAGCATCTTTGGCGACTGCTTCAGCTACAAATACTTCGTTTATTTCGTCGCGAAGACAGTTGTATAGTTTTTGCAAAGTATTCATTCGCATATACTCACACTCATTGCAACCGCACTGATTAGCAATAGGTTGTACTATTCCATCCCCTACTCTCTCTGTTAATTCAGGTGGTACCGGAATGAACTCTACATCTGGACACGATTTTTGCATTTCATGGAGAATACCACTCTCAGTAGCCACAATAAATCGCTTCTGCTCGGGGTGCTCTTTCGCATAATTAAGCAACGCTTGCGTTGAACCAATCACATCCGCATTCTGCAATACAATCGCCTTGCACTCTGGATGTGCTAACACTTTGGTATCGGGATATTGTTGCTTGAGCGACAATATTGCTTCTACTGAGAAACGGGCATGCACATGGCATCCACCATTCCACAAATCCATCTTGCGCCCCGTCAATGAATTGATGTAACCGCCGAGGTTTTGATCGGGACCAAAGAGAATAGGTTTATCTTCTGGCAACTGCTTGACAATCTTTAGCGCATTGCTACTAGTCACCACTACATCGGTCAGCGCCTTCACGGCAGCACTGGTGTTCACATAGGACACTACCAGATGGTCTGGGTGCTCTGCTTTCCATGCAGCCAAATCTTCCGCTTTGCAACTATCCGCAAGGGAGCAACCTGCTGTTGGTTCGGGAATAAGCACTTTTTTATCAGGGCAGAGGATTTTGGCTGTCTCTGCCATAAAATGCACACCGCACATCACAATAATGTCAGCATTGGTTTTAGCAGCTGCTTGTGCTAAAGCCAAAGAATCACCAATAAAATCTGCTACGTCCTGAATCTCTGGGCGTTGGTAGTAGTGAGCCATGATGATGGCATTCTTCTCTTTACAGAGTTGGCGTATTTCTTCTACTATATTCATGTTTGAGTTGGGTAGCAGTTGTTTAGAGTTGTACTCCTAAAATATTGTAATACACGCCGTTGTACTCAATAAGGAGCTGACCTTCAGAGAGGACTTTTTTTCCGACTGGCTTCGTCTCTTCCACCTTAATATGCTCCGTAGCTGTTCCCGCGCAAGAGGTGATATAGCGGGAGTAGGTATAGGTCGTGGTAGTACCTGTGCCATCGCCAGTTGTTTCGATAGTGATACTACTAAAAGCAGGACCTGCACTTGCTGTACTTGTTGGACTGGAGAAGCGCAATGCACCTACTCCAGATGGAGTGGTTGTAGGCTTCCATATATAATCATTTAGATTTTTATTATCCGCCTTCAATTCACCAATTTTCTTACCAGCCATAGAGAACTCAATGGTATTGTACTGATCACCACCCCATGTACGCATATTAATTGTTATGCTAGTGATTTGACTCGCATCCAGCGAAGGAGATTCTGCATATGAATCATTTATCATTTTCCAGTAGTTGGATTGTTTATCCAACCCAGTAAGTGTCCAGCCTTGCGTATTATTCAAATTCATAGCGATTGTGCCAGGAGTAGAAACTGTGGTTTCCTCCTCTTCTAATTGAGCAAAGACCGCATGGAAAGTAGTGTTTTGCGTAATATCTGGTGCATCATCAGGAGTAGAGAAAAGGTCGGTCGGTACATTATCTTGCGTTCCTGCAATCACCTCTTCGCTCCAACCTACAAATTGGGTACTAATCTCGTCGCAAGACTTAGGTGCTGTTGGCAATACACTCACTACTCCTCCCTCGTTGACAGTGGTTGTAGGATTGCCTGCAGTATATGCTTCACCATTAACTAGCCATGTGACAGTACATTTGGTTTCAGGATCAACAGAACTGCCTCCCTTAAGATAGCCATTGCTCTCACCAAGAACAAAGCGGGAGTCGTATGCTGTGATTAAGTCGTCGAGGTTAAGCGTCTCACCTGCTTTCTCACCCCAAATATACTCTGCTATATAAGGATAATCGATAAACGGATTACGATTGCCTTGCGTTTGTTGAATACCATTATTGCGGTCTATTTCCTTCTTAGAAACTGGGTCTTGACGGTGCCATTTCATAAGCAATGCCACACCATATTTGGTCAAACCGAAAGAGCCTGTAGAGAAGTTTGTTGTAAATGTTTTAGAACCTTCTCCTTCTGTAAAAGCTTTGTCGCCTGCCCACTTGAGCAACGCACCCATATATCCACGAGCAAAGTCACCCTTATACTCATCACGTGGCTCAAATACTGTACCTGAAGCAGAGATAGTAGCTCCTGTATTACCTGCAATGGTATTTCCCCCTGTAATAGTAATACTCTTCGCAGAACCTTTCTTGTTACCATGCTGATTGTAGTCTGCGCTTGATACCTCACCAAAAGGATAGTTGCTACGGATACCATTTACTTTTCCATCTGTAGGAACAAGGTGGAATATATCGCACCCAGGACCGCTCGTTGTTCCACCATACCATGACTTAGGAATTGAGTGCTCGCGGTTATAGCAATCACATTCGTTTTTATAGCTACCACAGTGATTCGAATTGATACTCTTCCATGTACAATCACTATACATATCCCACACATAGCCGTTCTCGTGCACATCGGTATATGGATATGCCTCCCATAATCCATCATATCCTAGTGATGAATAGCCCGTTTTGGTTACTTTTTGCACAGCATCAAAAAGCGCTTTACCCGATTTACCATCAATACTTTCGTAATACGCTGGCAAAGAGGCAGCAGGAGTTACTGATTTTGCAACTAAAGAAAGTGTGAAAATAGCACACAAAATAGATAGTATAATTCGTTTCATAATATTAAAAATATTAAAGTTTATTCAAATTAGCCTGCAAAGTTACACTTTTTTTTGCATACAACCAAAAGAAATTGCCAAAAAATAAAAAATCACCTAAATCAATTAGGTGATTTTTTCGTTTACTTTTCTGCATTTGAAGTATCTTCCTTGCTATTAGGTAGCTCTATTTGATTACCTTTTTTGCCATAGAACTTCGTTTCCAGCATTCCTAAATTCTGATTTTCAATGGTATGGACTCCGTATTTCAGTCGCCATTGGGTTTTCAAACTTCTCCATCCTTTTCTTTCCACATATGCATACACATAAGGGTGAAGATGAAGTCTTACTCCTCTGCCATAAGCAGCCTTCACATTTTGGATTTGCTCCTCAATCTGTTCGGCAAACAGCACCGAAGATTGAATTTTACCTTTACCCATACAAGTCGGGCAAACTTCCGTCACATTTACTTCCACCGCTGGGCGCACGCGTTGTCTTGTAATCTGCATCAATCCAAACTTAGACAAGGGCAATACATTGTGTTTTGCTCGGTCATTATCCATCAACTTGCGCATGTGTTCGTAGAGCGCTTGCTGATTGTCTTTGTCATCCATGTCAATGAAATCAATGACAATTATTCCGCCAATATCTCGCAGTCGCAATTGATGTACAATCTCATCAGCTGCAAGCATATTAAAATGGAATGCATTTTGTTCTTGATCTTCGAATAGTTTTTTGCTTCCGCTATTCACGTCAATAGAGAAGAGTGCTTCGGTACGATCCATTACCAAGTATCCACCATTCTTGAATCCTACTGTTCGTCCTAATCCCGTCTTCATTTGTCGGGTGATGTCAAACTTATCAAATATCGGCTGTTCACCCGTGTACAGTTTGACAATCTTTGAGGATTCGGGTGCTATCAAATCAAGATATTGCTTAATCTCTTGATAGACCTCTTTTTCGTTCACGTGGATACTTTCGAAATTAGGTGAAAAGATATCACGTATTATCCCGATTGTCCGTCCTAACTCTTCGCTAATTAGCGCAACAGGTTCCTTCTTTTGCAACGTAACAACACAGTCTTCCCAGCGTTTGAGTAGCACTTTCAACTCATTATCCAATTCCGCCACGCGTTTATCTTCTGCCACAGTTCTTACAATCACCCCTACTCCTTTTGGTTTGATTGATTGCACCAATTGCTTCAGCCTTCCTTTTTCTGATTGACGGCTAATTTTACTGCTTACCATCACCTTATCTATAAAAGGTATGAGTACAAAATTACGTCCTGTGATAGAGATTTCTGCTGAGAGGCGTGGTCCCTTTGAGTTGATAGGCTCTTTTGTTACCTGTACCAGAATGGTATCTCCTACTTTCAGATAGTCTGCAATTTGCCCTTCTTTTCCACAAGCAGGTTGTCGTTCTATCTTGTGAATTTCAGGAATTTTCCGCTTGTCAGACATCAGTTTAGTCACATACTTCTGTTGCGTCAAGAACTCTGTCCCTAAATCAAGGTAGTGCAGAAAAGCTTCTTTTTCATGTCCTACGTCCACAAAAGCTGCATTCAGCGCTGGCATAATCTTCTTAACGCGTCCGTAGTATATATTGCCTACAGCAAAGGTATCTATTCCTCTTTTTTCGCGATTGACCTCCATAAGGCGATCGTTTTCTGTCAGGGCGATAGCAATCTCTTGCGGAGTTACATCCACAATCAATTCGCTTTTCATATGTCAATTTGTTGTTATTCAGGGCTCACTTGCCCTTACGTGTTAAAAAAATGCCTTGTGGCAACCTATTTGCGCCCAAATAGGTGTGAACCACAAAGCGTTTGTGAAACATCAAAGCTTACTTATGCTTATGACGATTCTTGCGCAAACGTTTTTTACGTTTGTGAGTAGACATCTTATGTCTTTTGTGCTTCTTACCGTTTGGCATAGTTGTAATGTATTAATAAATTATTTTAAAAGATCTGCGAAACTATCAGCTGGCTTGAAAGAAGGAATCTTGTGCTCTGGAACGAGGATAGATTCGTTCTTTGTAATGTTACGAGCTACTTTTGCAGCACGAGTCTTTGTGCCAAAGCTACCAAAGCCACGGAGGTAAACCGCCTCACCACTTGCTACAGTTTTCTTGATGTTGTTCATTGCTGCCTCAACCACGTTCATGATAGTAGTCTTATCATAACCTGTTTGAATTGCAATTTCATTAACGAGTTCTGCTTTTGTCATAATAATGTTATATTTAATGAGTTATACTTTACTTACCTCAAAAATCAAAAAAAATGTTCCGAAAATCGAAATCGGCTGCAAAGGTAATAATATTTTTTTGATTTACAAAGAAATACACAAGAAAAAAATTATTTTTTTTATTTTTTTGTGTATTTCAGCGTTTTTTACTACCTTTGCACTTGATTATGAATAATAAGTTGCACGAAAAATTAATTGATTGGTACGAACTGAATGGGCGTGCATTGCCTTGGCGTGAAACACGTGATCCTTATTGTATTTGGATTTCTGAAATCATCTTGCAACAAACCCGTGTTGATCAAGGTATTACCTACTACTATCGCTTCATTGATCGTTTCCCAGATGTAGAGTCGCTCGCTACAGCCAGCGAACAAGAAGTGCTGCGATTATGGCAAGGTTTGGGCTATTATTCTCGCGCTCGCAACCTGCACAAAGCGGCGCAACAGATAGTACAAAGTGGTCATAATTGGACCGATATGGCTCGAAATCAGGCTACACTATTCCACTTTTTAATATCCCTACCAGGTGTAGGTGAATATACGGCAGGAGCAATCGCTTCGTTTGCATACAACCTGCCCTATCCCGCATTAGATGGCAATGTATATCGCGTATTATCTCGTTTATTCGATTGCGACATGGCTTTTGATACCACGCAAGGCAAAAAACATTTCAGGCAATTGGCAGAGCAATTATTAGATCGCACACGTCCACGTTTGTTCAATTCGGCTATCATGGAGTTAGGAGCTTTACACTGTCTTCCAAATGCTCCGGACTGCCATAGTTGCCCACTGCAAACATGGTGTAAAGCATTCGAGAATAACACGGTGGACTTGTTGCCCGTGCGTAAGCCTCGTCCTAAGGTACGCGATCGCTATTTTGAATACCATATCTATCTGACACCTGATTGGCATACACTACTGCACCGTCGCACAGCTAATGATATATGGAAACATTTATATGAGTTTCCATTGAACGAATACGCAGATGGTTTTCCTACTACGGATATACAGTGTATTGGCACATATCGTCATATATTGTCGCACCAACGTATTCACACGCGATTTTTACTGCACAAAGTAACCACTTTGCCCAATGTAGCAGAGTGTATAACCATATCGTTAAACGATTTGGACACCTACCCTGTTTCTCGTCTAACGATGAACGCAATTGAAATACTTGACAGGTTATTTTGAAGAATTTATATTGACTGCGTTTCAAATGCCAGCATTAGCAATCAACATAGTGATCGCATGCCAAAAGTCGCCTGCAAGTTTCGGGACCTGAAGGAGTGCGACGGAACGTACTCCGAGCGTGGAGAAGCCAATTGACTTTTGGCTTCGAAATAATCGTGCCCCTGCGGCTAAGAAAAGGGAAGGCGGTCGGGGAGACCAAGCCGACCGAGACAAAGAGAAGAGTCCCCACTCTGAGGAATCAGCGCAAGCATAGATGAAGAAGTGCCTTGAATGGCACTTCGAGTA
This sequence comes from uncultured Bacteroidales bacterium, assembly GCA_945921355.1. GTDB lineage: Bacteria > Bacteroidota > Bacteroidia > Bacteroidales > Paludibacteraceae > Colicola. The sequence continues at coordinate 187 of CAMEKM010000017.1, read as the reverse complement.
TTGCTCCCGAACTATCCCCATAGTGAGGAAGTAGAGCAATACATAGAATAGATAACAAGGAGATCTCTAGCACATCTGTAGGCTTTCTGTGTCTTTCTCAGCGGTTACTTTTGTGGCTACTGCAAGTTCCCTTGTCCCGTCCTGAAAAAGGTTTACACAAACAACAATAAAAATGTGTCAAAAATTA